>NZ_JANPAB010000068.1:0-48168 GCF_031429695.1 Sphaerotilus sp. | reverse complement strand
CTGATCGGGTTCATCGCGCAGTCGGTGTCGCTGACGGCGGCGATGTCGGTGGTGGTCATCGGGACGGCGCTGCTGGCGTTGGGGGCGCGGCGGGTGCCTGCGGCGGATTGAGTCTGCTGTAGTGCAGAAGCAAAAAAATCGCGCTCAAGGGCGCGATTTTTGTTTGCATGGTCGGGGTGAGAGGATTCGAACCTCCGGCCTCTACGTCCCGAACGTAGCGCTCTACCAGGCTAAGCTACACCCCGAAAAACAAATCGCGCCATGAACAAACCATGTGGCGCGATCGTTTTGAATTGTCTAACCGTCTTCTTGGTCGGGGTGAGAGGATTCGAACCTCCGGCCTCTACGTCCCGAACGTAGCGCTCTACCAGGCTAAGCTACACCCCGTGTGCTGACGAACTGCCCTGAAAACTCAAGCGTTCCTGTCAACTGCCAAGACTGACAATGTTAGCAGCGCATCCTTGAATTGGGAAGGGGGCAGAGCCGAAATGTACTGTTGCGCACGCTGCGCCTCGTCGCGCGCCGCTTGGCGGGTGGCATCCAGCGCACCCGTGCGGCGCACGATCTGGATGATTTCATCGAGCCGTTCGACCTCGCCGTGTTCGATCGCGTGGCGGATCAGGTCGCGCTCGGCCGCACTGCCGTTGCTCATCGCAGTCAGCAGCGGCAGCGTCGGCTTGCCTTCGCGCAGGTCGTCGCCGACGTTCTTGCCCAACGCGGCGGTGGCGCCTTCGTAGTCGAGCAGGTCATCGACGATCTGGAACGCCGTGCCCAGTGCCTGCCCGTAGGCGGCGCAGGCGGCCTCGACTTCCGGTGTCGCGCCTGCCAATACGGCACCGATGCGCGCACTCGCCTCGAACAGCTTGGCCGTCTTGTAGCGGATGACCCGCAGGTAGTCCTCGACGCTGGTGTCGGGGTCGTGCATGTTCATGAGCTGCAGGACTTCCCCTTCGGCG
Organism: Sphaerotilus sp.; assembly: GCF_031429695.1. Taxonomy (GTDB): domain Bacteria; phylum Pseudomonadota; class Gammaproteobacteria; order Burkholderiales; family Burkholderiaceae_C; genus Sphaerotilus. Next base: position 47,212 of record NZ_JANPAB010000068.1, on the reverse strand, counting down.
ATGACGTTGGTGGCCTCGGCCAGCACGTCGAGCACGCGCATCCGGTCCACCGACACCATCATCTGGAAGGCCCGCGAGTACAGGAAGTCACCCACCAGCACGCTGGCCGCATTGCCGAACAGTGCGTTGGCAGTCTTGCGGCCCCGGCGCAGCGCGGATTCATCGACCACATCGTCGTGCAGCAGTGTGGCAGTGTGGATGAACTCGACCGTCGCGGCCATCTCGAAACGCTCCGGGCCTTCGAAACCGAGGGCGCGGGCGAACAGCAGGACGAGCTGCGGGCGGATGCGCTTGCCCCCGGCGCTGACGATGTAGTGCGAGATCTGGTTGATCAGCGCGACTTCCGAGGCCAGGCGGCGGTGGATCACGGCATCAACCTGCGCCATCTCGCCGGCCATGAGTTGCGTGACGGCGGAGGGGGTCGGCTTGGTGGCGGTGGCGAAGCTCACGAGGAGGGGCTGGTTGGGATGCGCAGAATCCGCGGATTATAGGAACCCTGTCACAACTGCAGATGGACCCGTGTTTGGTCGGACACGCTTTGCGGCTTGTGGCTGTGATGAGAAGCCGACAGCTTGGGGAGGAAGCCGTGCAAAGCGTGGCATAATCTTGGGCTTCGCGTTTGTCGCCAGGATGTTGCTGGCGTCAGCACGCGGAAAAACTTTACCCCCAAGAAAGGGCTGATATGTACGCGGTCATAAAAACCGGTGGCAAGCAATACAAGGTTGCAGCCGGCGAAAAAATCAAAGTAGAACAGATCACTGCGGACGTTGGCCAAGAGATCGTGATCGACCAGGTGCTCGCCGTTGGAAGCGGTGCAGAACTCCGGGTTGGCGCTCCCTTGGTTGAAGGCGCAACGGTGACGGCCACGGTGCTGTCGCATGGTCGGCACGACAAGGTGCGCATCTTCAAGATGCGCCGTCGCAAGCACTACCAGAAGCGCCAGGGCCACCGCCAGAACTACACCGAGCTGCAAATCAGCGCGGTGCTTGGCTGATTCCCGTCGCCTCTCCCATCCAGCACATCCTCAGAGGATCTGAACCATGGCACAGAAAAAAGGCGGCGGTTCCACACGGAACGGCCGCGACTCCCAACCGAAGATGCTCGGCGTCAAGGCCTATGGCGGCCAGGTCGTCACCGCAGGCTCGATCATCGTGCGCCAGCGCGGCACCCGTTTCCATGCAGGCAGCAATGTCGGCATGGGCCGTGACCACACGCTGTTCGCGCTGGTCAATGGCACCATCTCGTTTGCCACCAAGGGCGCCGAGAACCGCAAGACCGTGATCGTCACGCCGGTCTGACCGACCGCGCTGCGACGCTTGCGCGCATGAAGCCCCGGCAAGCCGGGGCTTTTTTGCTTTGAAGTTCGTTGAGACCATGGCGGTGATGCGCCTGGACGCTGGAGTACAAGCATGAAATTTGTCGATGAAGTCACCATCGATGTGGCCGCCGGCAACGGCGGCTCCGGCTGCGCCAGCTTCCGGCGCGAGAAGTTCATTCCCTTCGGCGGACCGGACGGCGGCAACGGCGGCCGTGGCGGTCACGTCTATGTCGTGGGCGACCGCAACCTGAACACGCTGATCGATTTCCGCTACATCCGCCGCTACGAAGGCCGCAACGGCGAATCCGGCCGGGGTTCGGACCAGTTCGGTGCGGCGGGCGCGGATGTGGTGATGCATGTGCCGGTCGGCACCATCATCCGAGATGCCGAGACCGAAGAGGTCATTGCCGAGTTGCTCACGCACGGCGAGCAGATCATCCTGGCCAAGGGCGGCGATGGTGGATTCGGCAACCTGCACTACAAGACCAGCACCAACCGTGCGCCCCGGCAGAAAACCGTCGGCTGGCCCGGCGAGATCAAGGCGCTGAAGATGGAGCTGCGTGTGCTGGCAGATGTCGGCCTGCTCGGCATGCCCAACGCTGGCAAGTCCACGCTGATCACCGCGATTTCCAACGCGCGCCCCAAGATCGCCGACTACCCGTTCACGACGCTGCACCCCAACCTCGGGGTGGTGCGGGTCGGTCCGAGCAAGAGCTTCGTGGTGGCCGACGTGCCGGGCCTGATCGAAGGGGCCTCCGAAGGCGCCGGTCTGGGGCATCTGTTCCTGCGCCACCTGCAGCGCACCCGCGTGCTGCTGCACATGGTGGACGCGGTGCCGTTTGACGATGGCGTCGATCCGGTCGCACAGATCCGCGCCATCGCCAAGGAGCTGAAGAAGTACGACAAGGCGCTCTATGACAAGCCGCGCTGGCTCGTGCTCAACAAGCTCGACATGATTCCTGACCCCGAGGAACGCAAGAAGCGCATGAAGGACATCGTGCGCCGCTTGCGCTGGAAGGCGCCGGTGTTCGAGATTTCGGCACTGACGCGCGAGGGTTGCGAACCCCTTGTCCGGGCGCTTTACCAGCACGTTGCTGCGCTCAACGCCCCCCCGATCGAGGTGCCGGATGTCCGCTTCGTCGAGGCGGACAACGAGTCCCTGCCGCCGGATCCGGCCGATCCGCGCTTCCGCTGAGGTCGCCATGAGTGAGGTTCTGCTGAACGCCCGCCGCATTGTCGTCAAGGTCGGCTCCAGTCTGGTCACCAACGAGGGCCGCGGTCTGGACGCCGAGGCGATCAACGCCTGGTGCGTGCAGCTCGCCGCACTGGTGCGGCAGGGGCGCGAGGTGGTGATGGTGTCGTCAGGCGCCATCGCCGAAGGCATGAAGCGCCTGGGCTGGGCGACGCGGCCGAAGGAGCTGCACGAGTTGCAGGCCGCTGCCGCGGTCGGGCAGATGGGCTTGGCGCAGGTCTACGAAACCGCCTTGCGCGAACAGGGCCTCGGCAGCGCACAGGTGCTGCTGACCCATGCCGACCTCGCCGACCGAGAGCGCTACCTGAACGCCCGCTCGACGCTGCTGACGCTGCTTGGCCTGGGCGTGGTGCCGGTGATCAACGAAAACGACACAGTGGTCACCGATGAAATCAAGGTCGGCGACAACGACACGCTGGGTGCTCTGGTGGCGAACCTCGTCGATGCGGATGCGCTGATCATCCTGACCGACCAGAAGGGGCTGTACTCGGCCGACCCGCGCAAAGACCCGGACGCGAAGTTCATCCACGAAGCGGTGGCAGGGACGGCCGAGCTGGAGCAGATGGCCGGTGGTGCGGGTTCCAGCATCGGCAAGGGCGGCATGATCACTAAGATCCTGGCCGCGAAACGGGCGGCCGGCAGTGGTGCGTCCACCGTGATCGCCTGGGGCCGCGAGCCGGATGCGCTGCTGCGGCTGGTGGCGGGCGAATCCATCGGCACGCTGCTGGTGGCGACGACCCCAAAGGTCGCGGCGCGCAAGCAGTGGATGGCTGACCACCTGCAGCTCAAGGGCGCGGTGGTGGTGGACGATGGCGCGGCGCTCAAGCTGCGCGACGAGGGCAAGAGCCTGCTGCCGATCGGCGTCGTGGAAGTGCAGGGCGACTTTGCCCGTGGTGACGTGATCGCCGTGCGGACACAGGCTGGGATCGAGATCGCCCGTGGTCTGGCGAACTACGCCTGTAGCGAGACCCGGCTCATCGCGCGCAAGCCGTCGTCGCAGATCGAGGGGCTGCTGGGCTACGCCAACGAGGCGGAGCTGATTCACCGGGACAATCTGGTTCTCGTGTGATATCTGAAAAATCGACCCCCTGGACTGTGGTGATGGGGACTTGATTGTTCAGTTCTGGCGTGGGTGACACCCGTGAAACGGGGTAGTCAATTGTTTGGTACTGCCTAGACTTGGCTCTGAACTGTTCGGACGTGCTGACATCAGATTCAGCACCGGTATCGGCAGTCCGCACCAAGTCACGGAGAGACCTATCATGCACATGCCTTCTTCCTTTCGTCTTGCTTCCATCGCTGCTGGCGTCGCACTGACGCTGCTGGCCGGCACCAGCCACGCTCAAGTCACCGGGCTGGATGACACGCAGTTCAACTTGGCGCTGGGCGTCGAGTGGTTCACTGGCGGTACCGCCGCTTCGATCGGCACGATCGCGGGCAACACGTTTGCCGCGTTGGATAACACCGAGTACATCTACCAGAGCTTCACGGTCGGCGCTGGCACCAGCTACACGGTGAGCTTCGATGCGTACGGCACGGGCTTGGCCGAGCTGTTCAACTCGACGACGATGGGGGCTCCCGACTACGGTTCCTACGCCGGTGTGCTCAGCTCTGCTCCGGGTTCCTGGGGCACGCCGCCCACGCCGGGCTGGCAGAACGTCTCCTTCACCTTTGTGGCGAATCCGCTGGCTTCGTACCACCTGTACTTCTCTGGCCAAGGTGCGCAGGGTCTGCTGGTCGACAATGTGGCTGTGACCATGGCGGCTCCGGTTCCCGAACCCGAGTCCTACGCGATGATGCTCGCCGGCCTCGGCGCGCTGGGCTTCATGGCCCGTCGCCGCAAGCAGTCGCAAGCCTGAGCTTGATCGACCCGGCAGCTTCGGCTGCCATGAAAAAAGCGCCTCCACCGAGGCGCTTTTTTGCTGCGGATGTCGATTCAGCCCAGCACAGGCGCGAGCGCTCGGCGCGCCTCGATTTCGCTCAGTGATTGTCTTGCCGCGAAGTCCGCTAACTGGTCTTCGCCGATCTTGCCGACGTTGAAGTACGTGGAATCCGGGTGCGCGAGGTAGAACCCGCTGACACTCGCCGCCGGGGTCATCGCCATGCTTTCGGTCAGCGTCATGCCGATATCGGGTGCATCGAGCACGTCGAACATCACCCGCTTGACGAGGTGGTCCGGGCAGGCCGGATACCCCGGCGCCGGGCGGATGCCACGGTACTGCTCGGCGATCAGGGCTTCGTTGCTCAGCGCCTCGTCCGCCGCATAGCCCCACAGTTCGGTGCGCACACGCTGGTGCAGCCGCTCGGCAAAGGCTTCGGCCAGCCGGTCGGCCAGCGCCTTGAACAGGATCGCGCTGTAGTCGTCGAGATCGTCGATGAACTGGCGCTCCTTCTTCTCGATGCCCAGCCCGGCGGTCACGGCGAACAGGCCGATGTAGTCCGGCTTCGTCCCCTTCGGAGCGATGAAGTCGGCCAGACTCCGGTTCGGCCGGCGCACGCCGTCGATCACCGGCCGCTCCGACTGCATCCGCAACGGCTGCCAGCGCAGCACCACGGTCTCGCGGGACTCGTCGCTGTAGACCTCGATCGTGTCGTCGTCCACCGTGTTGGCGGGCAGCAGGCTGATGACGCCATTGGCCTGCAACCAGCGGCCCTCGATGGCCCGCTGCAGCATCCGCTTGCCATCGCTGAACACCCGCACCGCCTCGCTGCCGACGATCTCGTCCTTCAGGATCTCCGGAAACTTGCCCGCCAGATCCCAGGTCTGGAAGAACGGCGCCCAGTCGATGCATTGCGCCAGTTCCGCCAGATCGTAGTTACGGAATATGCGCCGCCCGATGAACTTCGGCTTCGGCGGTGTGTAGCCTGCCCAGTCGACCGGCGTCTTGTTGGCGCGTGCGGTCGCCAGCGGCACCATCGGCGTGGCCTTCTTGTTGGCGTGCTGGGTGCGGACGCGGTCGTAGTCGGCATTGAGTTCGTCGATGAACTTGGCGGCGCGCTCGTCGCTGAGCAGGTCCGAGCACACGCCGACCGAGCGCGAGGCATCCGGCACGTAGACCACCGGCCCGGTGTAGTGCGGCGCGATCTTCACGGCGGTGTGGACCCGCGAGCAGGTGGCGCCACCGATCAGCAGCGGCGTCTGGCGTTCTCGGAAGTAGTCATCGCGCTGCATCTCGGCGGCAACGTGCTGCATCTCCTCCAAGCTCGGCGTGATCAGCCCGGACAGGCCGATGATGTCCGCGCCTTCCTCGCGTGCCTTCTTCAGGATGTCCTGGCACGGGACCATCACGCCCATGTTGACCACCTCGAAGTTGTTGCACTGCAGGACCACCGTGACGATGTTCTTGCCGATGTCATGCACGTCGCCCTTGACGGTGGCGATGACGATCTTGCCCTTGGGCTTGGCTTCACCGCCCGCATCGACCATGGCCTTCTTTTCGGCCTCGATGTAGGGCAGCAGGTGCGCGACCGCCTGCTTCATCACGCGGGCCGACTTGACTACCTGCGGCAGGAACATCTTGCCCGCGCCGAAGCGGTCGCCGACGATGTTCATGCCGGCCATCAGCGGGCCTTCGATGACGTGCAGCGGCCGACCGCCTCTGGCCGAAATGGCCTGCCAGGCTTCCTCGGTGTCGGCGTTGATGAAGTCGGTGATGCCGTGGACCAGCGCGTGGCTCAGGCGGTCACCGACACTCACCAACTGCTCGGCCGTGCCGCGCCACGCCAGCTTGGCCGAGTCGTCCTTGGCGGCGCCCTTGGCGGTTTCGGCGATCTCGATCAGGCGCTCACCCGCGTCGGGACGGCGGTTCAGCACCACGTCCTCGACCCGCTCACGCAGGACCGGCTCCAGGTCGTCGTACACCCCGACCATGCCCGCGTTGACGATGCCCATGTCCATGCCGGCCTGGATCGCGTGGTACAGGAACACGGTGTGGATTGCCTCGCGCACGGGTTCGTTGCCGCGGAACGAGAAGCTCACGTTCGACACGCCGCCCGAGACCTTGGCGCCCGGCAGGTTGGCCTTGATCCAGCGCGTGGCGTTGATGAAGTCCACGGCGTAGTTGTCGTGTTCCTCGATGCCGGTGGCGATGGCGAAGATATTGGGGTCGAAGATGATGTCTTCTGGCGGGAACCCGACCTCATCCACCAGCATCCGGTACGCCCGCTCGCAGATCTCGATCTTGCGGGCGTAGGTGTCGGCCTGGCCTTTTTCGTCGAACGCCATCACCACGGCCGCTGCGCCGTAGCGCCGGACGAGCTTGGCCTGCCGTTTGAACTCGGCCTCGCCTTCCTTCATCGAGATCGAGTTGACGATGCCCTTGCCCTGGATGCACTTCAGGCCGGCCTCGATCACGCTCCACTTCGACGAGTCGATCATGATCGGCACGCGGGCGATTTCCGGCTCCCCGGCGATCAGGTTCAGGAAGCGCACCATCGCCGCCTGGCTGTCGAGCATCGCCTCGTCCATGTTGATGTCGATGACCTGCGCGCCGTTCTCGACCTGCTGGCGGGCGACGGCCAGGGCGCGTTCGTACTCGCCTGCGAGGATCATCCTGGCGAAGACCCGCGAGCCGGTGACGTTGGTGCGTTCGCCGACGTTGACGAAGAGCGTGCTGGCGCCGATCTCGACGGGTTCGAGGCCCGACAGGCGCATCGGCGGAGGGGTGAGGGGGGTCGTCATGTTCTTGTGGTCCCGGTTCAGGCGGTGGCCGTGGCGTCTTCGGTCATCAACGAGGTGAACGGCGTGGCGTGCTGGCAGCGCGGCTGGTACTTGCCCACGCGCTCGGCGATGGCGCGGATGTGGTCTGGCGTCGTGCCGCAGCAGCCGCCGGCGATGTTCAGGAAGCCGGCCTTGGCGAATTCCTCGACCAGCGCGCCGGTGATCTCCGGCGTCTCGTCGAAGCCGGTGTCGCTCATCGGGTTGGGCAGGCCGGCATTCGGGTAGCAGGAGATGAAGGTGTCGCCCGCGATGCGCGACAGCTCCTCGATGTACGGCCGCATCAGCGTGGCGCCGAGTGCGCAGTTCAGCCCGATGGCGATCGGCTTCGCATGGCGCACGCTGTTCCAGAACGCGCCCACCGTCTGGCCGGACAGGATGCGGCCCGAGGCGTCGGTGACGGTGCCGGAGATGATCACCGGCAGGCGCTCGCCGGTGTCCTCCATCAACTCGTCGAGCGCGAAGATGGCGGCCTTGGCGTTGAGCGTGTCGAAGATGGTTTCGACGAGGAAGAGGTCGCAGCCGCCGTCGAGCAGGCCCTTCGCCTGTTCGTAGTAAGCCGCGCGCAGTTGGTCGAAGCTGGTGTTGCGGGCGCCAGGGTCGTTCACGTCGGGGCTGATGCTGGCGGTGCGCGGCGTCGGGCCGAGGGCGCCGGCCACGAAGCGTGGCTTGTCCGGCGTCGAATGGCGGTCGCAGCAGCCACGGGCCAGCTTCGCCGCGGCGACGTTCATCTCGTAGGCCAGCGGTGCGAGGTCGTAGTCCTCCTGTGCCACGCTGGTGGCGCCGAAGGTGTTGGACTCGATGATGTCCGCGCCGGCCGCGAGGTACTGGTCGTGGATCTCGGCGATCACGTCCGGGCGGGTCAGCACGAGCAGGTCGTTGTTGCCCTTGAGATCCTTGCCGTGGTCACGCAGTCGCTCGCTGCGGAAATCCGCTTCGGTGAGCTTGTAACGCTGGATCATCGTGCCCATCGCGCCGTCGAGGACGACGATGCGCTGGCGGAGCAGCTCGGGCAGGCGTGCGGCGCGGGTGTAGGCGGGGGTCGGGGCGGCAGTCATCCCGGGATTGTAGGCAGGCGGGGCTGGATCTGCCCCACCTGTCTCGGCGGCCCGACGGGCGTTCAGTGCACAAAGCCGATGCTGCGCCGCTCGCGTACCTGCGGCTTCACGCGGTGTTCGCCTTCGAGCTGCGACAGGAACTCGTCCGCATCGAAGGCTTCACCGAGGATGTCCACCTGCCGCCGCACCGCCGCGAAGTCGCCGCACGCCAGTTGGTCCAGCACGCTCAGGCGCTGGCGCTGCTCGTCGGTCAGGCGCGGGGCGTCGCCGTCGAGCGCCTCGGCGATGAACATCCGGACGCGCTGGTCCGGCAGCAGCGGCTGGAAGTGCAGCTTGAAGGTGAAGCGGCGCAGCGCCGCCTCGTCCAGATCCTCGAACAGGTTGGTGGTGCAGATGAAGACGCCGCCGAAGCGCTCCATGCCCTGCAGCATCTCGTTGACCTCGGTGATCTCGTAGGTCCGCTCGGCGCGCTTGCGGCTGCGCAGGAAGCTGTCGGCCTCGTCGAGCAGCAGCACCGCCTGTTCGGCTTTCGCCTCGTTGAACATCTTGGCCATGTTCTGTTCGGTCTCGCCGACGAACTTGCTGACCAGATCGCTGGCCTGCCGGACCATCAACGGCCGGCCGAGTTCGCGGGCGATGTGCTCGGCGAGTGCGGTCTTGCCCGTGCCCGGTGCGCCGTGGAAGCACAGGGCGCCATGGCCGCGCCGCTTGAGCGCCTCGACGATGCGTGGAATCTCGAAGCGGCTCTCGACGTTCAGCAGGCTCAGGTCGTAGGTCGTCACCACCGGCCGGGCACGGTCGGCCTGGCGATCGACGGTGCCGAGCGCGAGGTCGGCGTGGGCGATCTGGCGCTCGATCAAGGCTTCGATCGATTGCAGCGGTGCCGCCCCTTGCGCATCGCCGATCAGCTTGGCGAAGCGCACGGCGGTGCGGATCTGCGCCGGGGTCAGGGCCTGGCGCTGGGTCAGCCGTTCGACGAATTCGGCGCTGACGGGGGTGTCACCGAGCGCCCGCAGCACGAGTGCCTCTCGGGCACCCGGCGGCGGCGACTTCAGCTCCAGGTGGTACTGGAAGCGGCGGCGGAAGGCCGGGTCGATCTGCTCGATCCGGTTCGTGACCCACAGCACCGGCACCGGGTTCGTCTCCAGGATCTGGTTCACCCACGCCTTGCCGTTGACGGACGAGCTGCCGCCGTGGCCGGCATCGCTGCTGTCCATGCGTGCCATGAGCTGCGCGGCGTCGGACGAGATCGGCGGGAACACGTCCTCCACCTCGTCGAACAGCAGCGCGACGTTCGGGCTGGCCTTCAGGAACACCTGGCTGATCTGCAGCGAGCGGTAGCGGTCACGGCCGGACAGCGAGTTGCCGTCGCGGTCGGCGTATTCGACCTCGTACAGCTCCAGGCCGGCGGTCTGCGCGACGACGCGGCCGAGTTCGGTCTTGCCGGTGCCGGGCGGGCCGTACATCAGCACGTTCACCCCCGCCTCGCGCCGCTCGACCGCGTTCTTCAGCAGCGCGATCAGCACGTCCACCTCCTCGCCGACAAAGTGGAAGTCGGCCGGGGTCAGCTCGCTCTTGGTTGCCGGCCGGGTGAAGACGGCCATCAGGTCTTGCGGGTCGCGGTACTCGCGCATCAGCACCGGCGGCAGCTGGTCCGACACCTTCATCAGGTCGGCGAGGTCGGTGATGTTGTGCTCGGAGATGAGGTTCTCGATCATGCCGATGCGCTCCAGCCGCGAACCGGCGCGCAGGGCCTCCGCCACGTCGCGCTGGTCAACCCCGGCCACTTCGGCGATGGTCGCGTAGGCCTCCTGCGCGCTCGACACCTTGAACTCGACCAGCAGCCCGCGCAGGTCGCGCTGGTAGCGGGCGAGCGTGCCGTACAGGATCAGCGCCCGCTCGGCCGGGTTGAGCTGCAGCAGGCCGGCCAGCACCTCGACGTTCTTCTCGACCAGCGTGGCGCTCTCGCGCAGGTGCTGGCCCAGCCACTCGCCGGTGGTGCCGAGCACGGCCATCAGGTCTTTCGGCGCGTCCTTGATGTACTCGTCGAGGTAGAAGAAGAGCGTGCCTTCCTCATAGGGGCCGCGCCACCAGCCGTGCTTTTCCAGGAAGGCCACGTCGTCGAGTGCCTCGTGACCGACCCAGGCATCGTGTTCCTTGACCCGGCGGCCCAGGAACTCGCGCAGGCGGCCGAGCACGGTGACCGGCCAGACCAGGTGCCGCGCCGTGAGCGCAAGCAGGCTGTTCCAGTCACGCCGGCCGGCGAAGCGGCCGGCCTGCCGCAGCGTGAGCGTCAGGACGAAGTGCGAACACAGCTGGTCGAGCACCGGTGCGTCGTGCATCCCGGGTGAGAGCAGCACGGGAGCACCGCCGGGGCGGCTGCGGGAGCGGCGGACAGTCTGCCTGGACACTTCCTTGCGCATGCAAGCTCCTCGGGGGGTTCAAGGACGGACGATCGAGACAAGGCCATCTTCGCGCCAATGGCCGATCGGACGCAAGTTGCAAAACGCGTGGCAGCCGGGGCCGTTTACGCGTCGTTGCACTCGGCCCGGATTCAGTGGAGCACGACCGGGTGGTGGGCCAGCGTCGTGTAGCCGGACAGGAAATCGTCGATGCGCGCCTCGTCGTCTGTCTGGCTGATGAGGTATTCGACACCGGCCAGGAAGTGGTCGGCCAGCAGTCCGCCGAGGTAGATTTCGCGCCGGCTGGTCTTGTCGACGATCTCGAACCCCTGACCGGCCACAGTGTTCCCGGCAAAGCGCATGACGGCGAAGTTTTCCGAGTTGTAGAGCATGTGCATGGTGCAGTCCTCCTGGGTGTTGGTTGGGGGGCGTCAGGTGGGTTGAAGCCCGTCGAGGGTCAGCTCCAGCGGGTCGCCAGAGGGCTCGCTCAGGCGGATGCGCACGGGCCAATGCTGCTGGCGGGTGTCGATCCAGACTTCGGCGCGGGTGTCGTGCGGGCCGTCGGGCTCGCGGCGCAACTGCCACAGGCCTGTGCTGTCCTGGCCCTGCACGGTGAAGACCCAGCGTTGCACGTCGCCGCCAGTGCTGGCCACGTCCATCTCGATGGTGCTGCCGGCGCGCCACTCGCCCGCCGGCGGCGAGGCCATGCGGGTGGCGAGCTGGGTGATCCAGCTCAGGCGGTCCTGGGCACCCGGCGTCAAGGGTTCCTGGCCTTCACGGGCGGAAAACAGGATGCGCGGCGGGCCCTGGTCGCGCACGAAACTCAGCGCCCGCTCGCTGCGCTTGAGGCGGCGCTCGGTGTGGCGCAGGGGCGCGAGGCCACCAGCGTCGAGGCGGCCTTCGCTGGTCTCCAGGAAAATCTGTCCGAAAACGGGCACACGGGCCTCCAGCCGCATCCGGTAGGTGCCACCGTCGCGTTGCCAGTCGATCTGGCCGGTGCCAGCCAGCGGCCCCTTTTTCATGCGGTAAAGCAGGCGCACCGAGGGCGGCGCGGTCAGCGCGCTGGAGGCGGCAGCCGGTGCTCCTCCGCGGGTGGCGGCATTGCCGACAGCGGCCAGCGCGAGCAGGCGGGGCTCGGCGTCCGGATCGGCCGGTGCGCTGGCGAGTTCGAGCATGACGGCTTGTGTCTGGGCCGGCTCCTCGTTGGCGATAGCCGCCGCCGGCCGCACCACAGGCACAGCGACAGGCTTGCGTTGGCGCTGCGGCGGCGCCACGGGTGCGGCCGATGGCGTTGGCGTCGGCAATGCCGCTGCCGCCAGGAAGGCCGGCCCACCCGCGTCGGGTGCGGGCAAGGTCGTCACGCTGCGAGGGGCCGTTCGGGCCACGACCGGCGCCTCGCTGGGCAGGCTCCAGGCGTCGATGACCCACAGGTGCCCCACCACCACGGCCACCAGCGCCAGTCCCAGCGCCGGACGCGCGCCGAGGCGGCGCAGCGGGTCGGCGGTGGTGGCGGGCGGATGGGAGACGGTGGGCATGGTCGCAATCTACAACGGATCCTCGGCGGCCCGTCCTCAACGTGCGAGTGGGCCTGCACGGTGACAGCCTTGACCCCTGCATGCCATCATCGACGGATGAAACTCGCGACCTACAAGGACGGATCCCGCGACGGTCAGCTCGTCGTGGTCTCGGCCGATCTCACCCAGGCCCACCACGCCAACGGCATCGCCACGCGGATGCAGCAGGTGCTGGATGACTGGAACTTCCTCGCGCCGCAGTTGGAGGACCTGGCCCGCACGCTGCAGCAGGGCAAGGCCCGGCACGCCTTCCCCTTCGATCCGCGCATGTGCATGGCGCCGCTGCCACGGGCTTACCGGCTGGTCGATGCCCAGCCGTGCGCCGACGCCGAGCTGCCTGGCGCCGGGCTGGCAGGCGACATGAACGCCGGTGCGCAGGACGCGCTGCCCTTCGATGCGGCTGAAACCGACCTGGGTGCGCAGCTGGTGGTGGCGCTCGGTGATGTGCCCCGCGGTGCAGGTGTCGATCAGGCGCGTGACGGCGTGCGGCTGGTGATGCTCGCCAACCACTGGCAGTGGCGGGTGCAGGGTGAACGGGTGGCGTCGGCGATGGCCTGGGCGCCAGTGGCCGTGACCCTCGACGCGCTGGGCCGCGCCTGGCACCGTGGACGGTTTGCGCTGACGCTGTGCGCTGCGGTCGACGGCCAGCGGCTCGCGCCGGTCGAGACGGCCAAGGCCGGTGCAGCGGACACGGGTGGGCTGATCGCGCAGCTGGCGCGCCACCGGGCGGTGTCGGCCGGCACGCTCCTGGCGCTGCCCGGCCCGGCCCGCACGGCGCTGAACGGGGCAGCACGGGTGGAGGTCGAGGCGTTCGATGCAACGGGCCAGTCGGTGTTCGGCGCGATTTCCCAGACGCACAGGACCGCGGAGGTCTCGGCTTTGCCGGGTTGACCATGGCACAGGGGCTGTTCCGCCGGGTTGTCGTGTGCCTGTGGGCCTTGCTTGCCACTGCGGCGGTGGCCCAGACACGGGCTGCAGATTGCCCACCCACCCCGGAGCCCTTCAGCCCCGCCGAATTGCAGGCGGAGGAGCACAAGCAGGATGACCACGGTTTGCTGTGGCGCATCGAGAAGGACGGGCGCACCTCGCACCTTTACGCGACGATCCACCTCGCCCGGCGCGAATGGGCGTTGCCGGGACCGCAGGTGCGGGCGGCGCTGCAGGCGTCTGACCGGGCCGCATTCGAGCTGAACCTGCTCGACCCCGCAGTGCTGGACCGGCTGCAACGCGCCGCACGGCAACGCCCCGGCGGCCCGCGCCTGCCGCCGCAGGAGACCCGGCAGATCGCCCACGCGGCGCGCCAGGCCTGTGTGCAGGGCAGCCTGGATGGGCTGCGGCCCGAGCTGCAGGTGGTCACGCTGGTGTCGCTGGCGATGCGGCGTGACGGGCTGGATCCAGCCTGGGGCATTGACAGCACCTTGATGCGGCGGGCGCAGGCGCTGGGGGTACCGATCGTGTCGCTGGAAACCCCCGAGCAGCAGATGGCCCTGATGGTGCATGACGCGGCCGGCCCGGCGCTGGTCGCCGTGCGGCAGGGACTGCAGGAGCTGCGCAGCGAGACATCGCGCACGGTGGTGCAGCGCCTGGTCCGTGACTGGGCCGAGGGCAGGCTGACCGATCTGGAGGATTTTGCCGCCTGGTGCGCCTGCCAGGACACGCCGCTGGACCGTGCGCAGCACCACGCCACCGTCGATGCCCGCAACCCCGCCATGGCCAACCGCATCGCTGCGCTCCACGCGCATGGGCATGCGGTGTTCGCCGCCGTCGGTGCGCTGCACATGCTCGGGCCGGCCGGCTTGCCGCAGCAGATGGCACGCCGCGGTTTCCTGGTGCAGCGCATCCCCCTTGTCCCCCCTTAACGTCAGTGACACTGCGGGCATCGCTGGGCACAATGGACCAGCCGTTCAACACCGTCCCTGACCCCAAGGAAAATAACATGACAGACTCCACCGCCTTCAGCGAATCGTTCAGCAAGTTCGTCCCTGGTTTCGAGTTTCTCCAGGGGCTGGTCAAGAACGCCGGGCAGACGCTCCCGAGCATCGGCCAGTGGGTCGCGCCGACACTCGATCCGGCCGAGCTGGAGCGCCGCATCAACGAGCTGCGCACGGTGCAGTTCTGGCTGGAGCAGAACGCCCGGATGATCGGCACCACGGTGCAGGCGCTCGAAGTGCAGCGCATGACGCTGGGCACGCTCAAGAGCATGAACGTGCAGATGGGCGACCTGGGCGAGGCGCTCAAGGTGCGTCCGATGAGCGGCCTGTTCCAGGCGGCCGCCAGCACGGCCACCGCGGCGCCGTCTCCGGCGCCTGCGCCCGTGCCTGCAGCGCCCGAACCTGCGGCTGCGGTTGCACCTGCCGTCGACCCGATGCAGTGGTGGGGTGCCCTGACCCAGCAGTTCACCGAGCTGGCCACCCAGGCGATGCAGGCCACCTCCGAGGCCACGACCGAGGCCCAGGCCCGCGCCGCCGACGCGATCAAGGCCACCGCGGAGGTCACCGCCGCACCCGTACCTGCGTCCGCGCCCATGGCTGCACCGCGCAAGACCCCCGCCCGCAAGTCTGCCAAGGGCTGATCCGGCATTCCTGCGCCGCACCCGCTGATCCATGCACACCTTCCTCACCGCACACGCCACCCATCCCGACGCGCACATGGCGCTGGCGCTGGTGGCGGCCCAGATTGATGCCCAGCGGGCGGGGCTGTCCCCTTTGGCGGACGACCCCGGCACGTTCACGCTCGGCTTCATCTACATCACGGATCACTACGCGGCACGTGCCGATGCGCTGCTGGCCGAGTTGCGCCAGCGCTGGCCGCGGGTGTCGTGGGTGGGCGGCGTCGGCATTGGCGTGGCGGTCAGCGGGGTCGAGTATTTCGACGAGCCTGCGCTGGTGCTGATGCTGGCCGATCTGCCACCGGGCAGCTTCGAGCTGTACAGCGGCGAGCGCCCGCTGGTGCGCAGCGACGTCCACACGGCGCTGGTGCATGGTGACGGCCAGACCCCGGACATGGGTGAACTCGTCGCCGAGCTGGCCCAGCGCACCACCAGTGGCTACCTGTTTGGCGGATTGATGGCCTCGCGCCACCGCAGCGTGCAGTTTTGCGCGCCTGCGGTGTCGAGCGGATCCGCACCGCTGTCGGGCGTCTACGAGGGCGGGGTCTCGGGTGTGGCCTTCACGCGCGAAGTGGGGCTGCTGTCGCGGGTGTCGCAGGGCTGCCAGCCGATCGGGCCGGTGCGCCATGTGGACGAGGCGCGCGACCACATCGTGGCCGTGCTCGACGGCAAGTCGGCGCTGTCGTGTCTGCTGAACGACCTGAACATCGACCTCGACCACCCGCGCGAAGCCGTGCCGCGCCTGCGTGCGACGCTGGTCGGGCTGACCGGGGCGCAGGACGACGTGTTCGGCCGCGGCAGCCAGTTCGGCAGCGACACCTGGGTGCGGCACCTGATCGGCCTGGACCCGATGCACCACGCCGTGGCCGTGGCCGCGCGGGTCGAACCGGGCATGCAACTGACCTTCTGCACCCGCAGCGTAGAGGCGGCGCGGCGTGACCTGGTGCGCATCTGTGCCGAGATCCGCGAGGAGCTGAGCCCCGATCCCGACGAAGGCGACGGTGCGCCGGCCAGTCGCATTGCAGGAGCCATCTACGTGAGCTGCTCCGGGCGGGGCGGGCCGCATTTTGGCGGTCCGTCGGCCGAGATGCAGTTGGTGCGACACGCGCTGGGGGACGTGCCGCTGGTGGGTTTTTTTGCCAGTGGCGAAATCGCGCGCCACCATCTGTACGGATACACCGCGGTCTTGACGGTCTTTTTGCATTCTTGACCATGGGCCCGTGAAACCGGCCGCCAACCCATTACAGTGCGGCCCACCTTTGCTGGAGAAGTTTTTCCGATGAACGCCCCCTTGCCGCACGACGCCCTGGACGCCGCTGCCCGGCGCGAGCGCCAGAGCCGGCTTGTGCAGGCGCTGTCCTCCGTGCTGCCCGCGCACGCGCTGCTGTGGCAGTCCGAGGACACGATTCCGTACGAGTGCGACGGTCTGACCGCCTACCGCACGCAGCCGATGGCGGTGGCGCTGCCCGAGACCGAGGAGCAGGTCGCCAATGCGTTGCGTGTCTGCCGCCGCCTGGAGGTGCCGGTCGTGGCACGGGGGGCCGGTACCGGCCTGTCCGGTGGCGCCACGCCGCACCGCGACGGCCTGACCCTGTCGCTCGCCCGCTTCAACCGCATCCTGACCATCGACCAGCGTGCGCGCACCGCCGTCGTGCAGTGCGGCGTGCGCAACCTCGCCATCAGCGAAGCCGCAGCGCCCTTCGGCCTGTACTACGCGCCGGATCCGTCCAGCCAGATCGCCTGCACCATCGGCGGCAACGTCGCCGAGAACTCGGGTGGCGTGCATTGCCTGAAGTACGGTCTGACGCTGCACAACGTGCTCAAGGTCCGCGGCTACACGGTCGAGGGCGAGCCGGTCGAGTTCGGCAGCGCGGCGCTCGACGCCCCCGGGCTGGACCTGCTCAGCGTGGTCATCGGCAGCGAAGGCATGCTGGCCGTCATCACCGAAGTCACCGTCAAGCTCGTGCCGCGCCCGCAGATCGCGCGCTGCATCATGGCCAGCTTCCCCACTGTGGAAACGGCGGGCGATGCGGTGGCCGAGATCATCGCCGCCGGCATCATCCCCGCCGGACTGGAGATGATGGACAAGCCGATGACCGCCGCGGTCGAGGATTTCGTGCACGCCGGCTACGACCTGGAGGCGGCGGCCATCCTGCTCTGCGAGAGCGACGGCACGCCCGAGGAAGTCGAAGAGGAAATCGGCCGGATGACCGAGGTGCTGCGGCGCTGTGGCGCGAGCCGGCTCGAAGTCAGCCGCGACGAGACCCAGCGGCTGAAGTTCTGGTCCGGCCGCAAGAACGCCTTTCCGGCATCCGGCCGCATCAGCCCGGATTACCTGTGCATGGACTCGACCATCCCTCGCCGGCGCCTGGCCGACATGCTGCGCGCCATCGCCGAGATGGAGTTCCGCCACGACCTGCGCTGCTGCAACGTCTTCCATGCCGGCGACGGCAACCTGCACCCGCTGATCCTGTTCGACGCCAGCCGCCCCGGCGAGCTGGAGCGGGCCGAGGCCTTCGGCGCCGAGATCCTGGAGACCAGTGTCGCCATGGGCGGCACGATCACCGGCGAGCACGGCGTGGGCATCGAAAAACTCAATTCCATGTGCGTGCAGTTCGCGCCCGAAGAGCGCGAGATGATGCTGGCGGTGAAGCGGGCGTTCGATGCCCCCGGCCTGCTCAACCCCGGCAAGGTGATTCCTTCCCTCCACCGCTGCGCCGAGTACGGAAGAATGCACGTCAAGCGCGGTCTGCTGCCTTTCAGCGAACTGCCCCGTTTCTGAACCACACACCACCATGAGCAAGGCACTCGACAGCCTGATCGAACGCGTCCGCGCCGCCCGCGAGGGGCGCGGCAGCCTCGCCATCCGTGGCGCAGGCACCAAGTCCTTCTACGGCGAACCCCTCCAGGGCCAGTTGCTCGACGTGCGCGGCCTCACCGGCATCACGCGCTACGAGCCGAGCGAGCTGGTCATGACCGTGCGCGGCGGCACGCCCATCGCCGAGGTCGAGGCCGAACTCGCCCGCCGCAACCAGTACCTGGCCTTCGAGCCGCCGCGTTATCCCGATACCGAGCGTCCCGGCCAGCGCGGCGGCACCATCGGCGGCATGGTGGCCACGGGGCTGTCAGGCCCGTCGCGGGCAGCCATGGGCAGCGTGCGCGACTACGTGCTGGGCATGACGATGCTCACCGGCAAGGCCGAGGTGCTGACCTTCGGCGGGCAGGTGATGAAAAACGTCGCGGGTTACGACGTGTCCCGCATGGTGACTGGCTCGCTGGGCATCCTCGGGGTGATCTGCGAGGTCTCGCTCAAGGTGATGCCCACGCCGTCCTACACCAGCACGCTGCGCTTCGACTGCTCCGAAGGCGAGGCGCTGGACCTGCTGCAGCGCTGGGCCGGCCAGCCGCTGCCCATCAACGCCACCGCCTGGTGGCAAGGGGCGCTGGTGGTGCGGCTCTCGGGGGCGACCACCGCCGTGGCGGCGGCCAACCAGAAGCTCGGTGGCGAGCCGATCGACAACGCGCTGGCGCAGCGCTTCTGGCTCGGCATGCGCGACCAGACCGATGACTTCTTCGTCGATGCGCGCCGGTCGCTGGCCGATGGCGCGGCGCTGTGGCGCTTGTCGGTGCCGTCGGGCGCTCCGCCACTGCCGCTGCCGGGCGACCAGCTGATCGACTGGGGCGGTGCGCAGCGCTGGTGGGTCACGCGCGAGCCGGCGGCCCGCGTGCGCCAGATCGCCACGCAGGCCGGCGGCCACGCCACGCTGTTCCGTGCCCGCGACAAGGCCGCGGCGTCCAACGGCCTGGGCGTGTTCGCGCCGCTCAAGCCACCGCTCGACCGTATCCACCAGGAACTCAAGCAGGCCTTCGACCCCGATGGCGTGTTCAACCCGGGCCGTCTCTACCCGGGACTCTGAGCCAGCATGCAAACCGACCTCGCGCCTGAATTCAAGGGCACTCCTGATGGCGACCGCGCCGAAGAGATCCTGCGCCGCTGCGTCCACTGCGGTTTCTGCACCGCCACCTGCCCGACCTACCAGCTGCTCGGCAACGAGCTGGACGGGCCGCGTGGCCGCATCTACCTGATCAAGCAGGTGATGGAAGGCCATGAACCCACGCGCAAGACGCAGCTCCACCTGGACCGCTGCCTGACCTGCCGCAGTTGCGAGACGACCTGCCCGTCGGGCGTCGAGTACGGCGCCCTGGTCGAGATCGGCCGGCGCGTGGTGGACGCCAAGGTGGAGCGTCCGCGGGCCGACCGTGGCGTGCGCTGGATGCTGCGCGAGACGATGACCTCGCCCAGCTTCGGCCCGATGCTGAAGGTGGGGCAAAGCGTACGCGCGCTGCTGCCGGGTTTGATCAAGAACAAGGTGCCGCCCAAGTTGAGTTCAGCCGCGATGGCCCATGCCCAGCGCTGGCCGACCCGCGAACACCACCGCAAGGTGCTGATGCTGCTGGGCTGTGTGCAGCCGACGCTGGCGCCCAACATCAACAGCGCCACGGCCCGGGTACTGGATGCCTGCGGGGTGCAGACGCTGGTGTCCGACGAAGCCGGCTGCTGCGGCGCGGTGCGCGACCACCTCGGCGACCATGAGGGCGCGCTGACCGACATGCGCCGCAACATCGACGCCTGGTGGCCCAAGGTCGACGGGCTGGGTGGGGTGGAACCGGTTGAGGCGATCGTCTTCAATGCGTCGGGTTGCGGCCTGTCGGTCAAGGACTACGGTCACGCGCTCGCCCACGATCCGGTCTATGCCGAGAAGGCCGCGCGCATCGCCGCCGTTGCGCGCGACCTGTCCGAGTTGCTGCCGACGCTGATCGCCCCGCTCAAGGCCATCATGGGCCAGCGCCGCGCCCATGGCGTGCTGGCCTACCACCCGCCGTGTACCTTGCAGCACGGCCAGAAACTGCGCGGCGGTGTCGAGGCCGCGCTGGCCGAGATCGGTTTCGAGGTCCACCTGCCGACGCAGGACAGCCACCTGTGCTGCGGCTCGGCCGGCACGTATTCCGTGTTGCAGCCCGAGATCGCCTACCAGCTCCGTGACCGCAAGGTGCAGACGCTGGAGGCCCGCCAGCCCAGCGTCATCATCTCCGGCAACATCGGCTGCATCCAGCACCTGCAGTCCGGCACGCAACTGCCGGTCAAGCACTGGGTCGAGGTGATCGACGAGGTGCTGGCGGCAGGGTGAGTTACGCGGCGGTGCCTTGCCACCAGCGGGTGAACCACTCGCCGAAACTGCGACCTTGCACGGCGCGTTCGCCCGAGTCGTGCCACATCGTGATGACCTGACCGACCGTGCCACCCGCTGCGGGATCCAGATCCAGGCAAAGGTGGTTGCCGCCACCGTCGTGGGTGAACGGGATCCAGCGCGGGTTCCACCAGTCGTTGCGCACGCCCGCGGCCGGTGACGAGTGCAGAGCCTTGAACCTGCCCGCGTCGTGCAGACCCTTCCAGAGCTGCCACTGTGCGAACACGGTCTGCGTCGAGAGGAACTCCTGTCCGTCGAACAGCCCGTCCGCCAGGCCGCGCTGGCCGTTGTGCTGCTGCAGCACCTGCAGGTAATCGGCTGGCAGCGTGACGCCGAGTTTCTGCTGCAGCGCGGTGAGGTCGGCGTCGGTGGCGGGCGGATTCAGATCGTCGCTCGACAGGGTGGGGGGCCAGCGCAGGTCCATCGCTACACCCCGCGGGCGCGATCGGCCTTGAACTGCGCCTGAAATGCCGCGAACTCACCGGCATCCAGCGCATTGCGGATTTCCTGCATCAAATTCAGGTAGTAGTGCAGGTTGTGGATGCTGGTCAGCATCGGGCCGAGCATCTCGCCGCAGCGGTCGAGGTGATGGAGGTAGGCGCGGCTGAAGTTCTGGCAGGTGTGGCACGCGCAGCTCATGTCCAGCGGGCCTTCGTCCGACTTGTGGCGCGCGTTGCGGATCTTCAGGTCGCCGAAGCGGGTGAAGAGGTGGCCGTTGCGGGCGTTGCGGGTCGGCATCACGCAGTCGAACATGTCCACGCCGCAGGCCACGCCTTCCACCAGATCCTCCGGCGTGCCGACCCCCATCAGGTAGCGCGGCTTCTGGCTCGGCAGCAGGTGCGGCGTGTGGCGCATGATCCGCAGCATCTCGTCCTTCGGCTCGCCGACCGAGACACCACCGATCGCGTAGCCGGGCAGGTCCAGTTCCACCAGTCCGTTCAGCGACTCCTCGCGCAGGTGTTCGAACATGCCGCCCTGCACGATGCCGAAGAGCGCGTTCGGGTTCTCCAGTCGCTCGAATTCCGCCTTCGACCGCTTGGCCCAGCGCATCGACAGCTCCATCGACACCCGCGCTTCCTTCTCGCTGGTGGTGTGGCCGCTGCCTTTGACGCCTTGCCAGTACGGCGTGCATTCGTCGAACTGCATCACGATGTCCGAGTTCAGCACCGTCTGGATCTGCACGCTGATCTCGGGCGTCAGGAACAGCTTGTCGCCGTTGACGGGTGACGCGAACTTGACGCCTTCCTCGCTGATCTTGCGCATCTCGCCGAGCGACCAGACCTGGAAGCCGCCCGAGTCGGTGAGGATGGGCTTGTGCCAGTGTTCGAACTTGTGCAGCCCGCCGAACTGCGCCATCACGTCGAGGCCGGGGCGCATCCAGAGGTGGAAGGTGTTGCCCAGGATGATCTGCGCGCCCATCTCCTCCAGCGAGCGCGGCATCACGCCCTTGACGGTGCCGTAGGTGCCCACGGGCATGAAGATGGGGGTTTCGACGACGCCATGATTGAGCGTCAGGCGACCGCGGCGGGCGTGGCCTTCGGTGCCTAGGAGTTGGAATTGCAGCATGGGCGGGATTGTCTCAGGCTGCCGCGGCGACCCCCGCCCGCTCGCGCTGGTAGGCCACCACATGCGCCAGCTCCAGCCGGATCCCGATCGCCTCGCCCACCGCGTGGTTGTGGTGCGAAGGCACAAGCGAGAGCACCTGCGCGCCGCTGTCCAGCGCCAGCGTGTAGAGGAACTCCGCGCCGCGGAAGGCCTTGTGGACCACGCGGGCCTGGGTCGGCGCCGCGTCGTCATGGACCACGTCGTCCGGCCGCAGCAGCACATCGACCGGGCAGCCCCGGCCGCACAGGTCGCCGTGTTCGGTGCAGCGGATCGGATGGTCGCTGTGCGTGACGCCCAGCTCGGTGCGGACGTGGTGGTCGTCCAGCACTTCGCCCGGCAGGAACGCGCCTTGCCCGACGAAGTCGGCGACGAAGCGGTTCGCCGGCTCGTGGTAGAGCTGGTAGGCGCTGGCCCATTGCTGGATGCGGCCCTGGTGCATCACGCCGATCTCGTCGGCGATGGCGAACGCCTCGTGCTGGTCGTGGGTGACGAGCAGCGCGGTGGTGCCCGCCGCCTTCAGCAGGCTGCGCAGCTCCGCGCCGAGCCGCTCGCGCAGCTCGATGTCGAGGCTGGAGAACGGCTCGTCCAGCAGCATCAGCCGCGGCGACGGCGCCAGTGCCCGCGCCAGCGCCACCCGCTGCTGCTGGCCGCCGGAGAGTTCGTGCGGGTAACGCTGCGCCGTGTGGCCGAGGCCCACCGTGTCGAGCATCTCGGCGACCCGCTTCTCGGGATGCGGGTGGCCGCGCAGCCCGAAGCCGACGTTGGCGGCCACCGTCAGGTGCGGGAAGAGGGCGTGGTCCTGGAACACCATGCCGATGCGGCGCTGTTCGGGGGGCACCTGCACCGTGGTGGAGCTGACGATCTGCCCATCCAGCCGAATCTCGCCGCCCAGGACCGACTCGAACCCCGCCACCGCCCGCAGCACCGTCGTCTTGCCGCAGCCGGACGGCCCGAGCAGGCAACCGATGGTGCCCTGCGGCAGGTGCAGCGCGAGGTGCTCGACGACGGTCTTGGCGCCGTAGCCGAGTCGGAGTCCGTCGAGGGCGAGCCAGGGAGTGGGGTGCATGGGCATGGTCCAGATGATAATGATTATCGTTGCCTGACTCCTGACTGGAATGGTGTCCCTGATGTCTGTTGCCCCGAACCGCCGTCCCTGGTTGTTGTGGACCGCCGTGCTGGCCGCGCTGCTGGTGGCGGCGCCGCTGGTGTCGGTCGGCACGCACGTGTTTTCGGGCGGCACGGGCGAGACCTGGCGGCACCTGGCGTCCACCGTGCTCGGCGACTATGTGGCGAGCACGCTGTGGCTGTGTGCCGGGGTCGGGCTGGGCGTGGCGGCGCTGGGCGTGGGGTCGGCGTGGCTGGTGACGCGCTACGAGTTCCCGGGGCGGGCGGAGTTCGAGTGGGCGCTGGTGCTGCCGCTGGCGATGCCGTCCTACGTGATCGCGTATGTCTACACCGACTTCCTGCAGTACATCGGCCCGGTGCAGACCGCCCTGCGCGCCGCGTTCGGCTGGCGCAAGGCGGATTACTGGTTCCCGGATGTGCGCACGCTCGGTGGGGCGGCGTTGATGTTCGCGCTGGTGCTCTACCCGTATGTCTACATGCTGGCCCGTACGGCGTTCATCGAGCGGGCCGGCGGGATGATCGAGGTGGGCCGCTCGCTGGGGCTGTCGCCGTTCCGGGCCTTCCTGCGGCTGTCGCTGCCGATGGCACGGCCGGCGATCGCGGGCGGCGTGGCGCTGGCGCTGATGGAGACGCTGGCCGACTACGGCACGGTGTCCTACTTCGCGGTGCAGACCTTCACGACCGGCATCTACCGCGCCTGGTTCTCGCTCGGCGACCGGGTCGCGGCGGCGCAGTTGGCGCTGGTGCTGCTGGCCTTCGTGGTCGCGGTGCTGACCTTCGAGCGGGTCAGCCGGGGCGGGCGGCGTTACCACGACACCACCTTGCGCCGGCTCGGCAGCCCGCGGGCGCCGCTGTCCGGCGTGAAGGCCGCAGCGGCGGTGATCGGCTGCGTGATTCCGCTGGTCGCGGGGTTCCTGCTGCCCGCCGGGTTGCTGCTGCGCATGGCGCTGACCGACGGCGATGCGCAGTTCGGCGAACGCTTCTTCGTGCTGGCGCGCAACAGCATGCTGGTGGCCGGGACCACCGCGCTGCTGGCGGTGGCGCTGGCGCTGCTGATCGGCTATGCGGCGAGGGTTCACCGGGGCCGGGTCACGCGCTGGGCACACCGGGTGGTGGGGCTGGGCTATGCGCTGCCGGGTTCCGTGATCGCCGTGGGCGTGCTGATCCCGGTGACGCGGCTCGACCACGCGCTGGCCGCCCTGATCGGCGAGCTGACCGGGCACACGCCGGGGCTGCTGTTCACCGGCAGCATCGCGGCGCTGGTGTATGCGTGCCTCGTGCGCTACCTGACGGCGGCGGTGCAGGCGATCGACGAAGGCCTGGGCCGCATCACGCCGAACATGGACCACGCGGCGCGCAGCCTCGGCCTGAGCGCGGGGCAGACGCTGCGGCGGGTCCACCTGCCGATGCTGCGGGGGAGTGCGCTGACGGCGGGGCTGCTGGTGTTCATCGACGTGATGAAGGAGCTGCCCGCCACGCTGGTGATGCGCCCCTTCAACTTCGACACGCTGGCCACGCAGACCTACACGCTGGCCTCGGACGAGCGGCTGACCGAAGCCTCGACGGCGGCGCTGGCGATCGTGGGGGTGGGGCTGGTGCCGATGGTGCTGCTGTGCCGGAGCATCGCCAAGGGGCGCGGCATCGGCGGCGCCCCTTGACTTGACCGGACGCCGGGTGCCTCAGCGCCAGCCGGCGCGGTCGAACACCTTCTGCGCGTTGACCGTGTTCTTCGCCAGGTCGCCGATTGGCAGCGCGTCGGCCTTGAACGCGCCCAGCGACTCCAGCGCCCGGTTGTTCGTCACCACCGACTTGACCACCGGCCACTCGTTGTTGCCGTCGGCGAAGTAGAGCTGCGCGGCGTCGCTGGCGAGGTATTCCAGGAACTTCACGGCCGCATCCTTGTTGGGCGAATACTTCAGCACCCCGGCGCCGGAGACGTTCACATGCGTGCCCCAGCCCGCCTGGTTCGGCCACACCACGCCGACGGCGCGCATGGCTTCCTGCTCCGCCGGCTTGGTCGAGCGCAGCAGGCGGGCGACGTAGTAGGTGTTCGCCAGCGTCACGCCACATTCACCGGCCGCCACCGCCATGATCTGGTCCGTGTCCCCACCCTTGGGCGCACGGGCGAAGTTGGCGACCAGGCCACGCGCCCAGACTTCCGTCTTCGCCTCGCCGTCGTGGGCGATCAGCGCACCGCCGAGCGACAGGTTGTACGGATGCGCACCGGAGCGCACGCAGACCTGGCCCTTCAGCGCCGGGTTGGCGAGGTCTTCGTAGTTCTGCACCTGCTCGCGCTTGACGGCCGTCTTGTTGTAGACGATGACGCGGGCGCGGGTCGAGAACGAGTACCAGTTCGGTGTGTGCAGGCTCGCCGGGATGCGCGACTCCAGCACCGCGGATTTCACCGGCTGGAACAGGCCCAGCTTGTCGGCGATCTCCAGCCGCGTGGCGTCCACCGTGATCAGCAGGTCGGCGGGGCTGGCCGTGCCTTCGTTGCGGATGCGCTCGACCAGCTCGTCTTCCTTGCCGTCGATGCGGTTGATCTTGATGCCAGTGGCCTTGGTGAAGTTGCCGTAGAGCGCCTCGTCGGTCTGGTAGTGGCGAGCGGAGTAGATATTGAGCACTTGGTCCTGCGCCTGCGCGGTCTGGCCGAGCAGCGTGAGCGCCAGGACGGCGGCGGTGGTCAGGGTCTGGGCGAGCGGGAGGGCAGTGGATCGGGTCATGGTCGGGTGCGGAAGGGTGTGAGGCAGGGGCAAAGGAGCGACAGAGACAGGCATGACCTGAGAGTATCAATAATCATTCTCATTTGCAAACCCAATGGTTATCGGGCGTGACGGGCAGGGACAAGGGATGGCCCGCCGTGCCGGACCCGTCCACGGCCGCTCGCTGGCCGGCGGCGATGAAGTGCCCATCCTGCGGGGCCAGCGCGCAGACCTCGGGCAGCGACACGCCCCCCACCCAGTCGCCACCGGCCTGCCAGAGGCCGACACGCCCGGCCCGCGGGCTGCTGACCGCGAAGCCGTCGGCCGTGGCACAGATGTCGCCGCCGTAGCCCGCCATCGGCTGCGGCGATGCGACGGTGCGCAGCCGGGTCTGCGCGTCGAGCGGTTGCAGCAGCGCCAGCACCGGGGCCGACAGGCGGCGGTCGAGTTCTGCGTGTTCGGCCTGCAGGGCGATGCCGAGCGTCGCGGTCGGCGCGTGCCAGGCCAGGTGGCGCAGGCTCAGGCGGTCGTCGTCGAGGGTCCAGCGCCGCGCCAGTTCGCCCGTGGCGAGGTCGATCGCGACGACCGAGGCGTCCATCGGCGCCGCGTCCAGCCGTGTCCTGCCGGTCTCGGGCCGGCTGGCGATGCCGCCATTGGCGACCCAGAGCCAGCGCCCGTCGGGGCTGGCAAGCAACTGGTGCGGGTCACGGCCGCCGGTCGGCCAGTCGGCGACCACCGTGGCGAGGCGGTCGAGCCGGCGCACCGTCACTCGGCCGCGCCCCAGGCCGTCGGGGTCATCGGGGGCGGCGGTGTCGGTTTCGGTGACGAGCAGGTGGCGGCCGTCCGGGTGCAGCAGCGCGTGGCCGTTGAACTGGCGCTGCGGGCCGGCCCAGACCGTCTCTGGTGCCACGGCCCGGCGCGGTGCTTGTGACTGCCAGCGTAGCAGCCAGTCCCCCGGCCGCCGCGCCACCGCCAGCACGCTGCCGTCCGGCAGGATCTGCAGGCCGTGCGCACGGGTCGGCACGGCGAGCTGGTCCGCGACCATGCCGCCGGTCGCGTCACCACGCAGCAGGCCGATGCGGTGACCGTCCGCCTCGTTCCAGGCGGTGACCCAGTGGCGGGTGGCCGGCGCAGTCGGTGTGCGCTCGGTGACACGCGCCGACTGCGCCGGCCATGGCGACAGCACCCCGAGCAGCGCCGCGCCGAGCCAGCGCCGCCGCGCCAGGTCAGTCGCCGTCGGCATCCGAGAAGCCGATGCTGACCTTCGCGGCGCCGGCCACGTCGGTCTCGATCAGCGTCCTGAGCCGGGCCAGCGCGCGGCTGGCGGCTTGCAGCCGGGCAGGAGGGTCTTGCGGGCGCAGGTTCTTCAGCGCGGCGTCGGCCTGGCGCGTGGCGGCGTCGAGCGTGTCCGCCAGCCGCAGGTGGCCGTGGCCACGCAGGTACAGCGCCATCGTCACCAGCCCGGCGCCTTCGCCGGGCACCACCGCGGGTGTCTGCGTCAGCGTGCGGATCGCCTCCCAGCGGCTGCGCCACGCCAGCGCGGTCTGGCCGCTGGTCTGGCGCGGCCAGCCGAGCTTGTCGTCGCGGCCGGCGCGCAGCGGTCGCTCGATGTCCGCCCAGCGCAGCGACTCGACCGCGCCCACCCACTGGTTGATCAGCTCGGCGAACGCGGCGGTCTGCTGCGCCTCGTCCGGCTCTTCTGCCGCCTCTGCAGAGTCTGTGGCCTGCCACGCGGCTTCGACGGCGGTGGCTTCGCGCACCAGGTCGTCGGCCAGCGCCACCGCGTAGGGGCAGACCGCCGCGTCGCGGGGCGCGGCCGGCGACCACAGCAGCCACTCCAGCGCGGGCAGGCCCTTGGCGGGGCTGCCGATGCGTTCGAGCTGCGCGGCATCGGGGGGCGTTGGCGGGGTGCCATTGGTGCTGCCAGTGCTGCCGGTGCGCAGCGCGTCGATCGCCTGCTCGATCAGGCGCGGCCGGGTCGGCTGGAAATCGATCGCCCGCGCGGAGCGGCGTTGCAGCAGCGGCCCGGTCGAGACCGCGCTCAGCCGGGTCCACGCCGCCATCGTGCCGGTCCAGGCGAGCCGGGCCGGGGCGCGGTCGGTGCAGCCCTTCGCCAGCGTGGTGCGCAGCGCGTCGGCCTCTTCGCGGAACTGCCGTGCAGCGGGCAGGGACAGGTGGCGGCGCTGCATCTGCAGCAGATCGACCGTGTGGTAGTAGGGCACGGCCACGACCGGCGCAGGCCCGGCGGCGGCTCCTGCGTTCGACAGCAGCGAGCAGGCCAGCAGCACGAAGACCGGCAGGCCATGGCGGGAGCGAAGGCGAGAGAAGGTCACGGTCACAGTCACAGGGAATTCACGAAAGCCACCAGCGCAGCGCGCTCGGCGGGGGTCATCTTCAGCACCTGCCGTTTCGCCGGCTCGGCCTCGCCGCCGTGCCACAGGATGGCTTCCAGCACGCCGCTGGCGCGGCCATCGTGCAGCAGGCGCTGGTGGCCGTTGACCTCGTGCAGCAGGCCCAGGCCCCACAGCGGCGGCGTCTTCCACTGCCGGCCGCTGGCGGCGAAGTCGGGGCGGCCGTCGGCGAGGGCCTCGCCCATGTCGTGCAGCAGCAGGTCGGTGTAGGGCCAGATGCGCTGACCGGCCACCTTCGGGCTGGTCAGCGCCGGGAACGGGCCTTCGCCGGTGACGTAGCTCGGCCGGTGGCAGGCGGCGCACTGCGCCTGCGCGAACAGGCGCTGGCCGTGCTGCACCATCGGGTCGGCGGGGTGGCGCCGGGCGGCCGGGGCGAGCGTTGCCTGGTAGAAGACGACGTGCGACAGCGTCTCGTCGTCGATCTCGGGGCTGCCGTTCGCACCGCCACCGTGGGGCGCGGCGAGGCAGTCTTTCTGGGTCGGCGTGCAAGCTTCGGCGGGGAAGTGGCGCGACGTGATGCCGATGTCGCCGTTGAAGGCGCCGGCGGTCTGGTGTGCGAGCGTGGCGACGTTGGCCTTCCAGCCGAAACGGCCGAGCCGCATCTCGCCGGCCACGGTGTCCCAGACTTGGTTGGGCTGACCCTTGACCGGTCCGGCGCTGGCGGCCTGCTCGGTGGCGTTGCGCAGGATCTCTGCCTCGGGAATCGCCTCCAGCAGCCCGACGCCGGCCAGTTGCGGCGCCAGCCTCGGACTCAGGCGCACGTCCGCCGCCAGCGGCCCGTAGGCGAGGTCGGTCAGCGTGTAGTGCGGCTGCTGCAAGGTGTAGCGCGTGCCGTCGGCGAAACGGTCGTGGACGGGGCGGGCCTGGATGGCGACGCGGCCCTCGGGCTGCACGCCCTGGATGGCGGCGTTGTTGAACTGGTCGCCATAGACCGGATCGGGCACCACGCCGCCGTGTTCGCCCGTGCCTGGCACCGACAGCCGGATCAGCAGAGCCACCGGCGGCTCATGCGCCCCCGCGCCATCGCGCAGCGTGCGGCGCAGGTCGGGCGGGGCGCCGCGGCCGTCCATGCCGTGGCAGCCGCCGCAGGACCGGGCGATGAACTGCGGGCCGAGTCCGTCGCGGGCGGTGGTCGAGGCCGGCGCTTCGACCCAGTTGCGCTTGAAGAAGGAGTTGCCGATCACGAAGCGCGTGCGCTCCGCGTCCTCCAGATTGGCCAGCGGGAACGAGAAGGCGTTCTTGCCGCTGGACCAGACCGTGGTGGCGCCGCCGGTCTTCTCGCCGAGCGGGTCGTCCTCGGGCGCTGCCGCCAGGTTCAGCGAGACCCCGGTGACGGCCAGCGCCACCCCCGCCGCCACTGCCGCTGCACGAACCGTCACGACTTGCCCTTGGACTTCGCCAGCGTCAGCTTGGTGATGCCGATCGCCGACGCCGCATCGACCAGCAGCTTGGACTGCGCCACCAGGCTGTCGATGGTCTTCTGGATGCGCAGGCGCCCCGGGGCATCCTTCGCGCCGACGATCTCGCGGTCGAACGGCGCCTGGATCGCCTCGGCGGCGGCCACCGAGGCGGCGATCTGGGCGGTGGTGCGCTCGGCCAGCTCGGGCTGTCTGGCGGCCACCAGGTCGCGCAGGCCGGGTCCGGCGAGCGTCGAACCGTCACGGCGCTTGTACTGGCCGAGCCAGACGTTCAGGATGCCCTGCGCGTTGTTGACGATGTCGCGGTGGGTGTTGTCCGAGAAGCAGGAGTGCTCGTCCTCCTGGTCCTGCGAGTTCAGCGCCACCTCCATGCGCTCGCCGGCCAGCTCGCCGCGGGACAGCGAACCCAGCCCGACGATCATCTTGCGCACCGACTCCTGGCCGCCCTTCTCGAAGCGGGCGCGGTAGTTGCGCTGGCCCGGCGCCCAGGCCCGCACCAGCCCGCCCAGGTCGTCGAGCAGCAGCGCGGTGACGACGGTGAGGTACTGGCGGCGGCGGTCGGCGTTGGGCGCCTTGCCATCGACGTAGTCCTCGAAGGGGCGGTCGCCGGGCCCGGTCGTGCTGCGGTCCTGGCCCCAGAGCAGGAACTCGATGGCGTGCCAGCCGGTGCTGATGTTTTCCTCGCCGCCGCGTTCGTTGGCCTTGGCGAGGTTGGCCTTGGTGATCTGGAGCTTCGGGTTGTTGACGAGGCCCGCCTTGGGCTTGCCCTGCACCGCGTCGATGTAGGACTCGTCGATCGGCCACGCATTGATCCGTCCTTCCGGACCCTGGTCGTCGTCGATCGGACCGCCGTAGAAGCGGAAGGCGTCCGTCTGGTCGTAGAACTCGCGGGCGGCCAGCCACGCCTTGCGGGCCGCATCCAGCCCTTCAGCGGACGGGGCGGCCACGAACGCGGCGATGGCGGCCTGCATCGCCTCGGCAGCGGCCAGCGTGTCGCCGTAGGCGGCGTGGACCAGCGCGGCGTAGTGCTGCACCACGGCGGGGGCATCGGCGGCCGGGCGGGGCTGGGCGGCGGTCCAGGGGCTGGCGGCGGCGAGCAGGGCGAGGCCGCCGAGTTGCAGGAACTGGCGCTTGGGCAGGGACGTGGGCAGGGACATGGTCGTGGATCGGTCAGTGGGGAACGGCCGGCTGGCCCTGGCGCTGGCACGCCGCGTCGAACACTTCGCGGGCGCAGTCCTGGCAGCAGCCGCAGCACGAGGCTGCGCGGGTCACGTCCTTGAGCACTTCGAAGTCCCGCACGCCGCGTACCTCGACGGCATGGCGGATGTCGCGGTCACTGACACGGTTGCAGAGGCAGACGATCATGGCGGAACCTGCGGAAGAGGAGGTGCAGGAATCTTAATCTAAACGAGATTGATTCTCAAATACTTGCGTGAAAAAAGGGCATGGCGCCCTTGAAGTACGGGGAGCAGGGGAGCTGGGTCAGGACGCCGCGCCGCCGATCTGGGTCTGCAGCCAGTTCTGCTCGCCGACCTGCGCGACCAGCCCGATCTCGGTCTCCAGGTGGTCGATGTGCTCCTCGGTGTCGTCGAGGATGGACAGCAGGATGTCGCGCGAGACGTAGTCGCGCACGCTCTCGCAGTGGGCGATGGCTTCCTTCAGCAGCGGGTGCGAGGCCATCTCGATCTTCAGGTCGCAGTGCAGCGTCTCGACCGCGTTCTCGCCGATGTAGAGCTTGCCCAGGTCCTGCAGATTGGGCAGCCCTTCGAGCATCAGCACGCGCTCGATGAGCTTGTCGGCGTGTTTCATCTCCTCGATCGACTCCTCGTGCTCGTGCTTGGCGAGCTTCATCAGGCCCCAGTTCTTGAGCATCCGCGCATGCAGGAAGTACTGGTTGATGGCGGTGAGTTCGTTCTTGAGCTGCGCGTTCAGGTACGCGATGACTTGGGGGTCGCCTTGCATGACGGTGGCTCCAGCAGAGGTTTCAGTACCGGTATTGTCAGGCTGGCGCGCTGGTGCGGATCAGGTGATCGAACGCGCTGAGCGCCGCCGTCGAGCCTGCGCCCATCGCGATGATGATCTGCTTGTACGGCACCGTCGTCACGTCGCCCGCCGCGAACACGCCCGGCACGGAGGTCTGGCCCCGGTCGTCGATGATCACCTCGCCGCGCCCGCTCAGCTCGACCGTGCCGCGCAGCCAGTCGCTGTTGGGCAGCAGGCCGATCTGCACGAAGATGCCTTCGAGGTCCACGCGGTGCATCGTGTCGTCCGTGCGGCTCTTGTAGCTCAGGCCGTTGACCTTCTGGCCGTCGCCATGCACCTCGGTGGACAGGGCCGAGACGATGACCGTCACGTTCGGCAGGCTGAAGAGCTTCTTCTGCAGCACCGCATCGGCGCGCAGTTGCTTGTCGAACTCGATCAGCGTGACGTGGCGGACGAGGCCGGCCAGGTCGATCGCTGCTTCCACGCCCGAGTTGCCGCCGCCGATCACCGCCACGCGCTTGCCCTTGAACAGCGGCCCGTCGCAGTGCGGGCAGTAGGCCACGCCCTTGTTGCGGTATTCGTCTTCACCGGGGACGTTCATCTGCCGCCAGCGGGCGCCGGTCGAGATGACAACGCTGCGGCTGCGCAGGCTCGCGCCGCTTTCCAGCTTCACCTCGATCAGGCCACCGGGTTCAGTGGCCGGGATCAGCGCCGTGGCTCGCTGCAGGTTCATCACGTCCACGTCGTGCTGCCGGACGTGCTGCTCCAGCGCGGCGGCCAGCTTCGGGCCGTCGGTTTCCTTCACCGAAATGAAGTTCTCGATGCCCATCGTGTCGAGCACCTGCCCGCCAAAACGCTCGGCCGCGACCCCGGTGCGGATGCCCTTGCGGGCTGCGTAGATCGCCGCCGCTGCCCCCGCCGGCCCACCACCGACGATCAACATGTCGTAGGGTGCCTGCGCGGTGATCTTCGCGGCTTCGCGGGCGGCGGCGCCGGTGTCGATCTTCGCGAGGATTTCGGCCAGCTCCATCCGCCCCGACGAGAACATCTGCCCGTTCAGGTAGACACACGGCACGCCCATGATCTGGCGCGCGTCGATCTCGGCCTGGAACATCGAGCCTTCGATCGCGGTGTGGCGGATCTTCGGGTTGAGCGCGGCCAGCAGGTTGAACGCCTGCACCACGTCCGGGCAGTTGTGGCAGGTCAGGGACATGTAGGTCTCGAAGACGAGATCCTGTCCGGGGTCGAGGGCCTTGATCTGCTCGATCAGTGCGGCCTCGACCTTGGGCGGGTAGCCGCTGGTCTGCAGCAGGGCGAGCACAAGCGAGGTGAACTCGTGGCCCATCGGCAGGCCGGCGAAGCGCACACCGGTGTTGGCGCCTTGGCGGGTGATCTGGAACGAGGGCACCCGCTCACCCGACACCGCCCCGGCCCGCACTGTCAGCCGCCCTGCAGGGGCCACCGACGCCACATCGGCCACCAGCGCCAGCAGCTTCTTCGAGTTCTCGGTGTCATCGGTGAAGGTGACGATCTCGATGGGCTGCACGAGGCGTTCGAGGTAGCTCTTCAGCTGGGTCTTGAGGGCGGCGTCCAACATGATGGGCTTTCAGCGCGGGGCAGGGCGGGTGGGGATCAGTCGGGAGCGATCAGATCTTGCCGACGAGGTCGATCGATGGCGTCAGCGTCTCGGCGCCTTCGTTCCACTTGGCGGGGCAGACCTGGCCGGGGTGGGCGGCGGTGAACTGGGCGGCCTTCAGCTTGCGCAGCGTTTCCTTCACGTCGCGGGCGATCTCGTTCGAGTGGATCTCGGCGGTCTTGATGACGCCGTCCGGGTTGATCACGAAGGTGCCGCGCAGCGCCAGGCCTTCTTCGGCGATGTGGACGCCGAACGCGTTGGTCAGCGTGTGCGTCGGGTCACCCACCAGCGGGAACTTGGCCTTGCCGACGGCCGGCGAGGTCTCGTGCCACACCTTGTGCGAGAAGTGGGTGTCGGTCGTGACGATGTAGACCTCGGTGCCCGCAGCCTGGAAGGCGGCGTAGTTGTCGGCCGCGTCTTCGATCTCGGTCGGGCAATTGAAGGTGAAGGCGGCCGGCATGAAGATCAGGACCGACCAGTGGCCCTTCAGGCTCTCGTTCGAAACCTCGACGAACGCGCCGTTGTGGAAGGCGGTGGTCTTGAAGGGCTGGACTTGGGTGTTGATCAGAGAGGACACGTGGAAGCTCCGTGGGTGAAAGAGTGGAACGAGCGGAAGGTGGACTTGCGGGTCATGCAATGACCCGGGTTCGGGTCATCGTTGGACTCAATCTTAGGGGAGCTTGCGGCATCGCACCAATTGGCTGTTTGTTGTCATTCCATAGACGGACGCTATGGATCGGCGGTGTTGCTGCAGAAGCGTGCGAATGCAACACCATTGTTGATAATGATTCGCATTAAAATACGAACATGAACCCGCATCCCATTCCCGACTCGGCCGCACCGGCATCCGATCTCCCCTCCCGCGACGTGCCTGCTTCACCCCCTGTGTCCGTGGTGACCGAGCGCCTGTCGAGCACGGCCCTGTTGCGCGGCCGGCGCGAGATCGAGATTGACCACGAAGGCGCGGTGTACCGCCTGCGGCTCACCGCGCTGGGCAAGCTCATCCTGACGAAGTAGCCCGGACGCACGCGTTGATCAGGGGTGTTTACACATTAAATGAGAATGGTTATCATTTGAAAACTTAGCGCCCCAGCCAGAAGCCAGGATCCGCGCCCCCTGTTCCTGCCGACTTCTGGATCCCGACTGCGATGACCTGCGCGCGCCATTCCTCCGACCCGTCCACACCTGCCCGGCGCCTGCTGGCCCAGGCGCTTCCACTCGGCGCCTTGGCCGCCGGATTCGGTCTGGGCTGTCTCGCCCAGGCCCAGCCGGTCGAGCCGGAGCCTCCGGTCGCCGAGGTCTCGACCCTGCGTAAGATCACCGTGAAGGCCAAGACCGACACCGAGCGCGGCAAGGACTCCCTGCAGGCCACGACGACCACCATCGGCAAGGGCAAGCAGGAACTGCGCGACATCCCGCAGTCCGTCACCGTCGTCACCGAGCGCCTGATCGACGACCGCAACCTCGACACCGTCAAGGACGCGCTGCGCAACACCGCCGGCATCAGCTTCCTGGCGGCCGAAGGTGGCGAGGAGGACATCCGCCTGCGCGGCCTGCCGCTGCAGAGCACGGGCGATGTCTTCGTCGACGGCATGCGCGACCCTGCCTTCTACGAACGCGACACCTTCTTCCTCGACCGGCTGGAGGTGATGCGCGGCTCGGCCTCGATGCTGTTCGGCCGGGGTTCCACTGGCGGTGCGGTCAACCAGGTCACCAAGGCCCCGCGCCTGATCAACGAGCACCAGATCGACGTGACGCTCGGCAACCACCGCTACCAGCGCGTGGTCGGCGATTTCAATATCCGCACCGGCGACAGCGCCGCGCTGCGGCTGGGCGTGATGAACACCACCGCCGACAACAATGGCGCCGGCTCTTCGCTGAACAAGACCGGACTGGCCGGCACCTACCGCTGGGGCATGGGCGAGCGCGACGAGTTCTCGGTCGGCTTCTCGCACCTCGACAACGACAATGGGATGAACTACGGCCTGCCGTGGATTCGCCCGAACACCACTTCCGGTGTGAGCGAAACCACGCTGCTGCCGCTGGACCCGAGCGCCTACTACGGCCTGGCCAGCGACCGCAACGCCGGCGAGGCCACCACGGCCACCGCCAGCCACACCCACCGCTTCGGCCAGGGCGTGGAATTGACCAGCAAGGTGCGTGTCGGCCGCTACGACCGCGACCAGCGCGCCAGCGCGATCCGCCTGTGTACCCGCACGGTCAACGCCACCACCGGCGCCGTCACCAACCCGCAATGCCCGACCTCGGCCACGCTGGCCAACTTCGGCGATGCGACGGTCTTCACCCGCGGCACCAACCTGAAGATCCAGGATCTGGAGACGCTCTATGCCCAGAGCGACTTCAGCGGCAAGTTCAAGGCGCTCGGCCTGCAGCACGAGGTGCTGGCCGGCGCGGACTTCGCCTACGAGAAGAAAAACGTCTATACCGCGCTGACTGCGGCCCAGGGCGGTGTCGTGCCGACCAAGGCCATGACCACCGCCGGCACGCCCGACGACGGCGCGGCGGTCGACGAAAGCCTGCGCTCGCTGCGCACCGGCAGCCAGTACACCTCGCGCGGTCTGGGGGTCTATGCCCAGGATCTCGTGCAGGTGGCGCCGATGTGGAAGGTGCTGGCCGGCCTGCGCCACGACCGGCTGACCGGCGACTACGACACCTTCACGGTCCCGACCGCCGCCGTCACGCCGGTCACCACCTCCAGCTACCGCATGCAGGTGGCCGAGTGGAGCCAGCGCGCCGGCGTGCTGTTCCAGCCGAGCGAGCGGCTGTCGTTCCACCTGTCGGGGGCCACCTCGTTCAACACTTCGGGCGATGCCTATTCGCTGGGCGCGACCAACGTCGACACCCCGCCCGAGAAGGCGATCAACCTGGAGCTGGGCGGGCGGGCCGAGTCGGCCGACGGGCGCTTCTCGGCGCGGTTTGCGCTGTTCCGCTCGACCAAGCTCAACGAGCGCAACACCGACCCGCTGGTCAATCTGGTGACCTTGTCGGGCAAGCGCCACGCCGCGGGTGCCGAGCTGGACCTGGCTGGCCGGCTGACCTCGGCCTGGGAGGTCTACGGCTCCTACCTGTGGATGCCGGTGGCGAAGATCGACGTGGCGGTGCCTTGCACGGCATCGGCGACGGTGACCTGCGTGCAGACCGAAGCGCAGGGCGATCGCCCGTCGCTGTCGCCACGCCACAGCGGCACGTTCTGGACCACCTACCAGCTCACGCCGAAATGGCGTGTCGGTGGTGGTCTGAATGCCCGCAGCAGCCAGACGCCCAACCGCAATCCCGGCTGGGCCGCGCCGAAGTTCATCACCGGTGACCTGATGGCCGAGTACGCGGTCAACGAGGACTTCACCGTCAAGGCCAACCTGAGCAACGTGGCGAACAAGCTGTACGCGGATGCGCTGTACACCGGGCATTACATCCCGGGCGCCGGCCGCCTGCTGCAGGTCACGGGCTCGCTGAAGTTCTGAGTTCCAGGTTCGGGAGACCCGCATGCTGATCCGCCTTCCCGGGGTACTGGACGCCGACGCGCTGGCCCGCGCCCGTGCGCTGCTGGTGGACGCGCCGTGGACCGACGGTGCCGCGACCGCCGGCGCCCAGGCGGTACACGCCAAGCGCAACGAGCAGTTGCCGCCCGCCTGCGGCGCGGCACTGGCCTTGCAGGCGCTGGTGCTCGGGGCGCTGGAGCGGTATCCGGTGTTCTTCTCGGCGGCGCTGCCCAAGCGGGTGTTTCCGCCGATGTTCAACCGCTACGGCGGCCGCACCAACGCCTACGGCCCGCACGTCGACAACGCGGTGCGCCATGTGCCCCGAACGGGCGAGCGGGTCCGCACCGACCTCAGTGCCACGCTCTTCCTCACGGACCCCGCGGACTACGGCGGCGGCGAGCTGGTGATCGATGACACCTTCGGCGAACAGCGCGTGAAGCTGGCCGCCGGGGATCTGGTGCTGTACCCCGGCACCAGCGTTCACCGGGTCGAGCCGGTGACACGTGGCCACCGTGTCGCGGGCTTCTTCTGGATCGAGAGCATGGTGCGCGGGGACGAGCAGCGCCGCCTGCTCCACGACATGGACCGATTCCTCGTGCACCTGCGCAGCACCGTGGGCGAAACCGACCCGAGCGTGGTCGGGTTGACCGGCACCTATCACAACCTGCTGCGCCAGTGGGTGGACACCTGACATGCACGCGAACGTTTCTCCCGATGCCCTCGGCCCCGGCACCAAGCGCGTGCTGGTCGGCGGCATGCTGGGTGTGCACCTGCTGGCGGGCTGGGCGCTGCTGCAGGTGCCCGCCGTCCGGCAGGCCGCGGCCGAGGTGGCGCCGATGGTGGTGGACCTGATCGCGCCGACCCCCGAGGCACCGCCGCCGCCCCCGCCGCCGAAGGTGCAGCCGAAGACCCCCCCGCCGCCACCTGCGGCGGTGATCGCCGCCACGGTGCCCGTGCCGGCCCCGGTGCCCGTGTTCACCGCACCGCCGCCGCCCAGCCGGCCCCGGTGCCCCTGCCCGACACACCGCCCCCGCCGCCCGCACCCCCGGCCCCACCGGCACCCGCCGCACCGCCCGTGCCTCCGGCACCCGCCCCGGCTGCGCCGCGCCAGGTCGTGCTGACCGACAGCGACTGGGTGCGTGTGCCCGAGATCGAGTACCCGCTCGCCTCGCGCCGCCTGAAGGAGGAGGGCACCGTCGTCGTGCGTGCGCTGATCGACACCCGGGGCGTGCCGAAACAGGTCGCGCTGCAACGCTCGTCCGGCCACGCCCGGCTCGACCAGCAGGCGTTGCGGGCCGCGATGACCGCCCGCGTCAAGCCGCGCACCGAGAACGGCGTGCCCTTCGAGTTCTGGATCGCGATGCCGCTGGAATTCGAGCTGGAAGATTGACCCTGACCACCTGATTTCCTGCCTTTTCCGGAGAACCCCATGGGCTTTGGCCATTTCCTTTCCCAGTCCGACGTGGTCGGCAAGACGCTGCTGGCGATCCTCGTGCTGATGTCGGTCGCCTCGTGGGCGCTGATCGTCATCAAGGGCGTGACCCAGGTCCTCCGCCGCCAGCGCAGCGACCAGTTTCTGGCCTTCTTCTGGAACGCCCGCTCGCTTGACGAGGTGGATGCCGAGATCCGCACCCGCGGCGTCGCCGACCCCTTCGGCCATCTCGCCGCCCATGCCATCCACGCCCAGGCCCACCACGCCAAGCACGGTGCGGCCAAGCTGCAGGAGGCGGGTACGTCGCAGGAGTTCGTCACCCGCACCATCAAGAAGGTGCTGGACGAGGAGACCACCCGGCTGGAGAACGGCCTGACCACGCTCGCCACCATCGGTGCCACCGCCCCGTTCGTCGGCCTGTTCGGCACGGTCTGGGGCGTCTACCACGCGCTGCTGGCCATCGGCATGAGCGGGGCGGGCACGCTGGACAAGGTGGCCGGGCCGGTCGGCGAGGCGCTGATCATGACGGGCATCGGGCTGGCGGTCGCGATCCCGGCGGTGATGGCCTACAACGCGATCCACCGCAGCAACCGCGTGCTCAACGCCCGGCTGGACGCCTTCGCGTTCGAGCTGCTGACCTTCCTGACCACCGGCTCGACGCTGCGGCCTGCTGCAGCGTCGGCCTGAAAGGGGCATGGACATGGCCTTCGCCAGTTTCGACCGCCAGACCTCGGGTGCCCCCATGGCCGAGATCAACATGGTGCCGCTGATCGACGTGATGCTGGTGCTGCTCGTCATCTTCATCGTCACGGCGCCGCTGCTGACCCACGCCGTCAAGCTGGAGCTGCCGCAGGCGACCAGCCAGGTCAACCCGCCGGTGCCGGTGAAGATCGACTTCGCCATCGATGCCCAAGGTCAGCGCTACTGGAACGGCGAGCCAGTCAGCCGCGAGGACGCCGCCGCGCGCTTCCTGGCCGAGGGCGGCAAGCCGATGCAGCCCGAGATCCACCTGCGCGCCGACCAGGACGCCACCTACCGCCCTGTCGCGCAGACGCTGGCCGATGCCTCGAAGGCCGGGCTGACCAAGGTCGCCTTCGTGAGCCAGCCCGAGACAAAATGACCCGTGCCGGCCCGCCCGCTGCACCGGTCAACCTGGCCGACTACGCCGCGCTGGCCCGTGACCGGCTGGACGACCAGGCCCGGGCCTACTTCGATGGTGGTGCAGCGGACGGGCTGACGCTGGCCGCCAATGCACAGGCCTGGCGCGAGCTGCCACTGTCGGCGCGGGTGCTGCGGCCGATGGCGGGCGCACACACGCGCATCGACCTGTTCGGCCGCACGCTGGCACACCCGATCCTGCTGGCCCCGGTCGCCTACCAGCGGCTGGCACACCCGGATGGCGAACTGGCCACCGCGCAGGCGGCGGCAGCGCTGCAGGCCGGCATGGTGCTGAGCACGCAATCGTCCGTGCCGGTCGAGGACGTTGCGCGCATCGTCTGCACCGATCCGGACGCCGGGCCGCTGTGGTTCCAGCTCTACCTGCAGCACGACCGCGGCTTCACGCTGGAGCTGGTGCGGCGCGCGGAGGCGGCCGGCTGCACGGCGTTGGTGCTGACAGTCGATGCGCCCGTCCACGGCGCACGCGACCGCGAGCGCCGCGCCGGTTTCCAGCTGCCGCCGGGCGTGCGGGCGGTGCATCTGGAGGGTTTGCCACCTCGGCCGGCGCGCTCGCTCGGGGCTGGACAAAGCGCCCTGTTCGACGGCCTGCTCGCCGACACGCCGACCTGGGACGACGTGGCCTGGCTGCGCGCCCAGACCCGGCTGCCGCTGCTGCTCAAGGGCGTGACACATCCCGAGGACGCGCGGCTGGCGCAATCGGTCGGCGTGGACGGGCTGATCGTCTCCAACCACGGCGGGCGCACGCTCGACACGCTGCCCGCCACCGCCACGCTGTTGCCGCGCATTGCCGACGCAGTGGGCAGTGACCTGCCGCTGCTGGTCGACGGGGGCATCCGGCGCGGCACCGACGTGCTCAAGGCGCTGGCGCTGGGCGCGCGGGCGGTGCTGATCGGGCGGCCGGTGGTGCATGCGCTGGCGGTGGGCGGGGCGCGCGGCGTGGCGCATGTGCTGCGGCTGCTGCGCGACGAGCTGGAGATCGCGATGGCCCTGACCGGTTGCGCCCACCTCGACAAAGCTGGGGCGCACCTGATCGAACTTGACGCAGAGCAAGCTGGGCGCAGTCGGGCTGGCTATAGTGGGCACTTGTTCGATGCACGATCACGATCGCCCGCCCCCGATGAAGGCCCTGCTTGTCGATGACCACGCGCTGTTCCGCTCCGGCCTGATGTTGCTGCTGGCCGCGCGTTTTCCGGACGTGGTCATGCGCGAAGCCGAGGGCCTGACCCCGGCGCTGGCCCATCTGGCGGCCGAGCCCGACATCGAGCTGGTGCTGCTCGACCTCGGCCTGCGCGACAGCCAGGGCCTGCCGACGCTGCGCCAGCTGCGCGCGGTGTCGGACGAACGCACCATCGTCGTGCTGTCGGCCAGCGACGACGCCGACACGGTGATCGCCGCGCTCAACGAGGGTGCCGCGGGGTTCATTCCCAAGACCGCCCGCGGCAAGGCGGTCGAACAGGCGCTGCGCGTGGTGCTTGATGGCGGCATCTACCTGCCGCCGATCGTCTACAGCGCCGTGGCCCCGCTGCCCGAACTGGAACAGACGGACGAAGAACGCACGGCCGAAATGATCGACCGCCTGGGCTTGTCCCCGCGCCAGGTCGATGTGCTGCGCCTGCTGACGGCGGGGCAGTCCAACAAGGTGATCTGCCGCGAGCTGGACGTGGCGGAATCCACCATCAAGACCCACCTGCTGGGCCTGTTCCGCAAGCTGGGCGTGAACTCGCGCACCGAGGCGGTGGTGGCGGCGGCGCGGATCGGACTGAAGTTTCCGAACGGCTGACGGGACTGGGCGTCAGCCCGCGACGACGCGCACTGCCGCCCGTTTCACCTCCGGCTCCGAATCGAAGCGATCGAACCCGGTGTAGCAGAGGAAATGCCGGTTCGCCGCCCGCCCGAACAGCGCCATGCCGAGCCGGGTCGCGAGGTCGTGCCCCATCTGCGTCACGCCATTGCGCGACACGATGATCGGCACGCCCATGTGCGCGGCCTTCATCACCATCTCGCTGGTGAGCCGACCGGTGGTGTAGAAAGTCTTGTCGCCACCCTCCACGCCGTGCAGCCACATCCAGCCGGCAATGGTGTCGATGGCGTTGTGGCGGCCCACGTCCTCGATGAACATCAGCAGTTGCGTGCCGAGGAACAACGCGCAGCCGTGGACCGAGCCAGCCTTGCGGTGGATGCTGTCCTGCTGGCGCATCACGTCGAGCAGGCCGTTGAGCGTGCCCTGGCGGATGCGGGCGCTGCGGGCGTCGGGCAGGCGGATGGCATCGACCTGTTCCATCACGTCGCCGAAGACGGTGCCCTGGCCACAGCCGGTGGTGACGACACGCCGGCCAGTGCGGCGGTCCAGGTCCGGCAGACCCGAGCGCGTGTATACCGCCGCCGCGCCCACGTCCCAGTCCACGGTGATCGACTCGATGTCCGCGAGCGTGTCCACCAGCCGCTGGTTGCGCAGCCAGCCGAGCACCAGCAGCTCCGGACTCGCCCCCAGCGTCATCAGCGTGACCACTTCGCGCTTGTCCACGAACACGGTCAGCGGGCGCTCGGCGGGGATCGGGATCGTGCGCCGCTCGCCGTACTCGTCCATCACCTCGATCTCGCGCAGCAGCGGATCGCGCGCGGCCGTCATCCGCGGTGCGTCGGGGCGCAGGTCGGGCAAGGGCGCGGCGAAGGCCATGGTGTCGTCAGCCCTTGGAGGCCGCTGCAGGCGGGGCGGAGGCCGCGGCCGAGGGGGCCGACGCTGGCGCGGGTGGCGCGTAGACGAACGCTCCCGGATCGGCACACGCCGGGGTCTCGGCGGCGGGCTTGACCTCCTTGCCCGCGGTCTTGGCCTTGGTGCGGTAGTCGGCGGCAACCTTGTCCATCGACAGGCAGAGCTTGTACGCATCCACCTTGCCGGCGTGGGCGGTCTTGGCGGCGGCTTCGGCGGCCTTGGCCTTGGCTTCGTCACCGGGCGCGGGCAGTTTGGCGACCGCGGCACCGACCAGCAAGACCAGCAGCAGGGGAAGGGTGGCGGTGCGCTTCATGCGGGGGTGCTCGCGTTGGGAGGAAGGGCGGCCGAGGTGGCGACCGGCGTGGACCGCTGTGCCGGGATCTTGCCGGCCTGGATGTCGTCGAGCCAGAGCTGGTGGTGCTCTCGGGCCCAGGCTTCATCGACGTAGCCGGTGCGCATCCCGTCGTAGGCGCCCTTCATGCCGATCGTGCCGATGTAGATGTGGCCCATGAACATCGCCATCATCAGCACGGTGGCGGTGCCGTGGACCATGTTGGCGATCTGCATGTCACCGCGCAGGCCGCTGAAGCCGGGCACCACGTCGTCGAGCACCAGCCCCGACACCACCACGACCAGCCCGAGCACGAACACGCCGCCCCAGAACACCAGCTTCTCGCCCGCGTTGTAGCGGTGAGAGGGGACTTCCTTGCCGCCGAACAGGCCGCCGCCCTTGAGCAGCCAGCCCAGGTCGCCCGCCCGAGGCAGGTTGTCGCGGGCGAAGGTGACGATCACGATCACCAGCGACACGGCGAACAGCGGCCCGGCGAAGTTGTGGGCGTTCTTCAGCACGAAGGTGATCCACCCGAACAGCGTGTGGCCCAGCACCGGCAGCAGCACGAACTTGCCGAACGCCATCACCAGCCCCGACACGGCGAGCACCACGAAGGCGATCGCGTTGAGCCAATGGGCCGAGCGTTCGAGCGGGGTGAAGCGTTCGACCATGCGGCCGGTGTCGGGTTCGTGGCCACCGAGCGCGCCCTTGCGCCAGTAGAACAGCGCAATCGCCAGCGCCACGATCAGCAGCAGCGAGCCGCCGTAGGGAATGATCCACTGGTTGCGCACCTGCCGCCATGCCTCGCCAGCGGTCGTGCGGCGGGCGCCGGGGTACTGCACCTGTGACTGGATCAGCACGCCCTTCTCGGCGCCGGGCAGCGACGAATAGCCGGGCACGGTGCCGCTGTCCCGGGCGGCGCGCCAGACGGCGGCCTTGTTGTCCTGCGGGCTGCTGGCCGCAGCCGAGGCCGAGGCCGTCGCGGCGACCGGGGCCGACGCCGCGTCGCTCGACTGCGCCCCCGCCGCACCACCGAG
This sequence comes from Sphaerotilus sp., assembly GCF_031429695.1. Taxonomy (GTDB): domain Bacteria; phylum Pseudomonadota; class Gammaproteobacteria; order Burkholderiales; family Burkholderiaceae_C; genus Sphaerotilus. The sequence goes on along the minus strand of NZ_JANPAB010000068.1, from coordinate 3,962 downwards.
GAGGAGCAGCGCGACGAGCATCAGGTGGCGGATCAGCTTGGACATCGCGCCGCTCCTCACGGCCGCGCCGGGGCGCGGACGTACTCGTTCTGGTTCTGGTTGCGCGCCTTGATCTGCGCTTCCCACGCGGCCTTGTCGCCGCCAGCGTAGGGCGCCTGATCGGGCTGCTTGGCGCGGAGTTCCTGCGTGCGCTCGCCGCAGCCGGCGAGCGTGGCGGTCAAGACCAGCGCCGCGGACAACCCCAGCGCGCTCCGGGTGATCGGGGTGGTCTTGCTCATGACTTCGGTGCCTCCGGCTTGCCGTAGGCGGTGCCCCAGCCCCAGACCTCGCTGCCCTTGCCGCGCTGCACGACGCGGGTGCGGAAGATGTCCGCGACCACATCACCATCGCCGCCCAGCAGCGCCTTGGTCGAGCACTGTTCGGCGCAGGCCGGCAGCTTGCCCTCGGCCAGCCGGTTGCGGCCGTACTTTTCGTACTCGGCCTGGCTGGTGTTCTCCTCCGGCCCGCCGGCGCAGAAGGTGCATTTGTCCATCTTGCCGCGCAGGCCGAAGGTGCCGTTGCTCGGGAACTGCGGCGCGCCGAACGGGCAGGCGTAGGAGCAGTAGCCGCAGCCGATGCACACGTCCTTGTCGTGCAGCACCACCCCCTCGTCGGTGCGGTAGAAGCAGTCCACCGGGCAGACCGACATGCACGGCGCGTCCGAACAATGCATGCACGCCACCGAGATCGACTTCTCGCCGGGGATGCCGTCGTTCAGCGTCACGACGCGGCGCCGGTTGACGCCCCACGGGACATCGTGCTCGGCCTTGCAGGCGGTGACGCAGCCGTTGCACTCGATGCAGCGCTCCGAGTCGCAGAGGAATTTCATTCGTGCCATGGGGGTGCTCCGTGAACCGTGGTGTGTCAGGCGGCTTTTTCGACCTGGCAGACCGTGGTCTTGGTCTCTTGCATCATCGTCACGCTGTCGTAGCCGTAGGTCGTGCCGGTGTTGACGGCTTCGCCACGCACCACCGGCATCGCGCCGTCGGGGTAGTACGCGGCCATGTCAGCCCCGCCCCAGCGGCCCGAGAAGTGGAAGGGCATGAACACCGTTTCCGCATCGACCCGCTCCGTGACCAGCGCCTTCATCCGCATTCCCTTGAATTCGGGCACCGCGGCCATCGGCGGGGTCTTCACCCACACCCAGTCGCCGTTGCGGATGCCGCGGTCGTTGGCGGCCTTCGGGTTCAGCTCGATGAACATGTCCTGCTGCAGCTCGGCCAGCCACGGGTTCGAGCGTGTCTCCTCGCCGCCGCCCTCGTACTCGACCAGTCGGCCCGAGGTCATGATCAGCGGGAAGGTCTTGCCGATGTCCTTGTTCTTCTCCTGAACCGACTTGTAGAGCGTGGGCAGCCGCCAGAACGCTTTCTTGTCGTCATGCGTCGGGTACTTGGCGACCAGATCGGGACGGGTGGAGTAGAGCGGCTCACGGTGCTGCGGGATCGGATCGGGGAAATTCCAGACGATGGCACGGGCCTTGGCGTTGCCGAAAGGGTGGCAACCGTGGACCTTCATGGCCACACGGATGATGCCGCCCGACGGGTCGGTCTTCCAGTTCTTGCCCTCGGCCGCCGTCTTCTCGGATTCGGTCAGGTCGTCCCACCAGCCGAGCTTCTTCAGCAGCAGGTGGTCGAATTCGGGGTAACCGGTGGTCAGGTCCGCGCCCAGCGAGTGCGAACCATCGGCGGCCAGCAGCGAGCTGCCATCGCGCTCGACGCCGAAGTTGGCGCGGAAGTTGCCGCCGCCATCCATGACGTGCTTGCTGTTGTCGTAGAGGTTGGACGAGCCGGGGTGCTTCAGTTCCGGCGTGCCGTAGCAGGGCCAGGGCAGTCCGAAGTAGTCGCCGTCCAGCACGTAGCCGGTTTCCTTGTCGATGCCGCCCTTGGCCTTCAGCGTCTTCACGTCGAAGACCTGCATGTTGCGCATGTGGGCTTTCAGGCGCTCCGGGCTCTGGCCGGTGTAGCCGATGGTCCAGACGCTGCGGTTGATCTCGCGCAGGATGGACTCGGGTTCCGGCTCTGGCAGGCTGGCCTTGCCGGGCACCATCTTGAAGTTCTTGACCAGTTCCGCGCCGAAGCCGAGTTTTTCGGCCAGCTGGAACCTGATCATGTGGTCCGAGCGCGCTTCCCACAGCGGGTCGATCACCTTCTCGCGCCACTGGATCGAGCGGTTGGATGCCGTGACCGAGCCACTGGTCTCGAATTGCGTACACGCGGGCAGCAGGTAGACGGCGCGGTTGGCGTTCAGGTCGTCCTTGTTGCCGGGCATCGCGGCCATCGCGGCAGTGGCACTCGGGAAGGGATCGATGACGACGAGCAGGTCGAGCTTGTCCATCGCCTTCTTCATCTCCAGACCGCGGGTCTGCGAGTTCGGCGCGTGGCCCCAGAAGACGAGTCCGCGCAGGTTGCTGTCCTGGTCGATCAGCTCGTTCTTCTCCAGCACGCCGTCGATCCAGCGCGAGACCGTCATGCCGGACTTGGTCATCATGCCCGGCGCGTACTGCTTCTTGATCCACTCGTAATCGACGCCCCAGGTCTTGGCGAAGTGCTTCCACGCGCCCTCGGCCAGGCCGTAGTAACCGGGCAGCGAATCGGGGTTCGGCCCCACGTCGGTGGCGCCCTGCACGTTGTCGTGGCCGCGGAAGATGTTGGTGCCGCCACCGGACTTGCCGACGTTGCCGAGCGCCAGTTGCAGCAGGCACGACGCCCGCACGATCGCGTTGCCGATGGTGTGCTGCGTCTGGCCCATGCACCAGACGATGGTGCCGGGGCGGTTGTCGGCGAGTGTCTTGGCCACCTGGAAGCAGGTTGCCTCATCGACGCCGCAGGCTTCCTGCACCTTGTCCGGCGTCCATTTGCTCAGGCACTCCTCGCGCACCTTGTCCATGCCCCAGACGCGGTCCTCGATGTATTTCTTGTCTTCCCAGCCGTTCTTGAAGAGGTGGTGCATCACGCCGAACAGGAAGGGGATGTCTGACCCTGAGCGGATCCGCACGTACTGGTCGGCCTTCGCGGCGGTGCGGGTGAAGCGCGGATCGACCACGATCATCTTGCAGCCCGTCTCCTTGGCGTGGAGCATGTGCAGCATCGACACCGGGTGCGCTTCCGCCGCGTTCGAGCCGATGTAGATCGCCGACCGCGAGTTCTGCATGTCGTTGTAGGAGTTGGTCATCGCGCCATACCCCCACGTATTGGCCACGCCTGCGACCGTGGTGGAGTGGCAGATGCGCGCCTGGTGGTCGGTGTTGTTGCTGCCCCAGAAACTGATCCACTTGCGCAGCAGATACGCCTGTTCGTTGTTGTGCTTGCTGGATCCGACGACGAACAGCGAATCTGGTCCGCTCTGTTTCTTCAGCTCCAGCATCTTCGCGCTGATTCCATTCAGCGCCTCGTCCCAGGACATGCGCTTGTATTTGCCGTCCACCAGCTTCATCGGGTATTTGAGCCGGTATTCGCCGTGGCCGTGCTCGCGCAGCGCGGCGCCCTTCGCACAGTGCGCGCCCATGTTGATCGGCGAATCGAACACCGGCTCCTGGCGTGTCCAGACGCCGTTTTCCACTACAGCGTCCACCGCGCAGCCCACCGAGCAGTGGCCGCAGACGGTGCGCTTGACCTCGACCTTCTTGCCACTGCCGGCCGCCGCGGATGCCGGATCGGCCGCCTCGACGCGCTTGACCAGCGTCAGTTGCGACGCGGCCAGCCCGACGCCGACGCCCATGCCCGAGCGGCGCAGAAAGGAGCGGCGGTCGATCGTCGGGATGGCTCGGCCGATGCCGCGGGCCAGGCTGGACACGAGGGGGGAGGGCGAGCCCGCCGAGGGGTGGGCGGTGGCGCGGCGGGTGAGCAGCATGGGGGTGTCTCCTCGGATCCTCAGACCTTGGCGGTCTGGTAATAGCGCCGGACGTGTTCGGTCAACTGGTAGCC
>NZ_JANPAB010000067.1:0-11061 GCF_031429695.1 Sphaerotilus sp. | reverse complement strand
GCGGCAGGTGGTGGAGTTGCAGGTGCGGGCCGCAGTGCTCAACCGCTTCACCCACTTGGGCACCCCGGTGACGCGGGCTGTGGCGTAACTCCGTCTGGGGTCAGGGGAAACTCAGCCTCGGCTGGGTTATGCAACAAAGCCACACTGCTGGCGAATCAGCCCACCCGCGCCGCCGACACCGCCGCCCGCAGCCCCAGCAGATAACTGTCCACCCCGAACCCCGCAATCTGCCCCCGCGCAATCTCGGCGATCACCGAGTGGTGCCGGAACGCCTCGCGGGCGTGGATGTTGGACATGTGGACCTCGATGATCGGGCACTTCAGGATGGCCAGCGCATCACGGATGCCGTAGCTGTAGTGCGTCCACGCGCCCGCGTTGATCAGCACGCCGTCCACGCCCTCGCCGTGGGCACGGTGGATGCGCTCGGCCATCTCGCCTTCGAAGTTGGTCTGGAAGCACTCGACCTCGGCGCCCAGCTCGGTGCCCAGGGCGATCAGTTGTGCGTCGATCTCGGCGAGCGTGGTCGTGCCGTACTGCTTCGGGTCGCGCTTGCCGAACATGTTGAGGTTGATGCCGTTGAGGACGAGGAACTTCATGGGGAACTCCGGTGTGCGGGGATGGTGGAACGAATGAAAAAACGGTGCAAAGGATAGTGGATCGGCCCGCCCCGGCTCACGCCAGCGCCACCGCGCAGCCACGGGCCGCCGCCTCGACGATGGCTTCGGTCACGCGCAGGTTGTTCAGCCCGTCGCGGGCGCTGACCAGCGGCGCCTCCTCGCCGCGCACGACGCGGGCGAAGTGCGCCATCTGGTGCTTGAGCGGATCGTCGCGGACCATGCCGACCGTGCCGACATCGAAGGGCTTCCACCACGAGCGGTCCTCGGGGCGCGGGTAGGTCTTCAGGCGCATCGTCGGCACGGACAGGCTGCCGTTGGTGCCGGTGAGGATGTAGCAGTCCTCGTCCTCGTGGCTCGGGTACGCCTTGTTCTCCTGGCTGGTCTGCTCCCAACTGCGGGCGCAAGCGGCGGTGTCGCTGAGGAAGAAGGTACCGAGCGCGCCGCTGGCGAAGCGCAGGTTGATCACCACCGTGTCCTCGACCGCGAAGCCGCGCACCGCGTTCGAGCTGAACGCCTGCACCGCGGCGATCTCGCCGCACAGCATCCGCAGGTTGTGGACCTCGTGGATCAGGTTGATCAGGATCGGCCCGCCGCCCGGCTCGCAGCGCCAAGGGCCTTCAGCGAAATACTGGTCCGGCTTGTAGAAGGCCGCGCTGCCCATCACGCCGACGAGGCGCCCGAGCTGCCCCGAGGCGATCACCTCCCGCGCCTTGGCCATGATCGGGCTGTGGGCGCGGTGGTGGCCGATGAGGACGGGGATGCCGCTGGCCTCGGCGCAGCGGACCAGCGTCTCGGCCTCGGCGACGGTCGGCGCGATCGGCTTTTCCACCAGCACCGGCAGCCCCGCGTCAAGGCAGGCCAGCGCCTGCGGCACGTGCAGCGCGTTGGGCGTGGCGAGCACCACGGCGTCCGGCCGGTCCGCCGCGATCAGCTCGGCCAGCGAGGCGAACAGCGGCACGCCCATCTGCTCGGCCAGCACCTGGGCCGCCGGCGAGGGATCGACGATGGCCGACAGCGCGCAGGTCGGGCTGTGGCGCAGCACGTCGATGTGGGCGCGGCCGATGATGCCGGCGCCAGCCACGGCGATGCGGGTCTTGGTCATGCAGTGTCTCCTCCGAACACCTAGGGAAGCCGGCAGGTTACTGACAATCGGGATCTCTACAATCGTCTGGTCAATAGTCAGCGAGCAACAGCACGTGAAAAACAACTGCGCGCTGAACGGCCTCCCCTGAACCGGACCCTGAAAGGTCTGCATGACGCTGAACCCGATCCCCTTCCTCAAACGCCTGCTGGTGAAGCTCAAGGGGCTGCTGCGTCGCCTCGGTGCCGGCGCCACAGCGACCACGTCCCCGACGAGCGAAGCGGGGTTCGGCAGCGCCGCCATCGAAGCGCGCTTCATCGGCGGGCGATTCCTCCACCGGTTCGGCACGCGGGACTACAAGCTCTACCTGCCGTCCTCCGAGGCCGGCCAGCGCCCTGCTCTGCGCCCATTGCTGCTGATGCTGCACGGCTGCACCCAGACGCCGGACGATTTCGCCACCGGCACCCGCATGAACGATGCGGCGCGGGCGGGCGGGTTCCTGGTGCTCTACCCGGCGCAGAGTGCGTTCGCCAACCTGCACCGCTGCTGGAACTGGTTCAAGCACAACCACCAGCAGCGCGACCGTGGCGAAGCGGCGCTGCTGGCCGATCTGACGTGGGAAGTGGTGCAGGCCCACGGGGTCGATCCGGCGCGGGTCTGGGTGGCCGGGCTGTCGGCGGGTGGCGCGATGGCAGCGGTGCTGGGCGAGACGTATCCGGAGCGGTTCGCCGCCGTGGGGCTGCACTCGGGCGTGCCGACCGGGCTGGCGAGCGACCTGTTCTCGGCAATGGCCGTGATGAAGAGCGGCCCGTCCGGCATGGCTCCGCGTTCCGCTGCGCCGCCACCCACCATCGTCTTTCATGGCGACCACGATCAGGTGGTGCATCCGGCCAACGCGGACGAGGCGATGCGGCGGTTCGACGCGCTGGGGGTGCGCGACACCCACCACGGTCAGACGGACCAGGGCGTCGCCTATACCCTGCACCGGGTGCGGGACCGCCAGGGACACGTGCTCGCCGAGCAGTGGACCGTGCAGGGGGCCGGCCACGCGTGGTCGGGCGGCAGTGCGGCCGGCACGTACACCTCGCCTTCAGGGCCGGATGCGACGGCGGCGATGGTGGCGTTCTTTCACACCCAAAGGCAGCCCGCAGCAGCTTCCCGGTAATTCCCGTAGGCTTCGGTGCCTTGCCCTCCGGAGCCTTGTTCATGACCGACCCGACCCCCTACACCCCGCCCCCGATCTGGACCTGGAACAAGGCCAACGGCGGCCAGTTCGCCAGCATCAACCGCCCCATCGCCGGCCCGACACACGAGAAGGTGCTGCCCGTCGGCCGCCATCCGCTGCAGCTCTACTCGCTGGCGACGCCCAATGGCGTGAAGGTGACGATCCTGCTGGAGGAGTTGCTCGCCCTCGGCCACACGGGTGCCGAGTACGACGCCTGGCTGATCAAGATCGGCGACGGCGACCAGTTCGGCAGCGGCTTCGTCGAGATCAACCCGAACTCCAAGATCCCCGCGCTGATGGACCGCAGCGGCCCCGCGCCGATCCGGGTGTTCGAGTCGGGCGCGATCCTGATGTACCTCGCGGAGAAATTCGGAAGCGCCTTCCTGCCCACCGAGCCGGCCAAGCGCGCCGAATGCCTGTCGTGGCTGTTCTGGCAGATGGGCAGCGCGCCGTTCCTCGGCGGCGGTTTCGGGCATTTCTACGCCTACGCGCCGTTCAAGATCGAGTACGCGATCGACCGCTACGCGATGGAGGTCAAGCGCCAGCTCGACGTGCTCGACCGGCAACTGGCCGAGCACGCCTACATCGCGGGCGAGGACTACACGATCGCGGACATGGCGATCTGGCCGTGGTACGGCGCGCTGGCCAAGGGGCTGGTCTATGGCGCGGGCGAGTTCCTGCAGGTGCAGGACTACAAGAACATCCAGCGGTGGACCGATCAGGTGGCGGCGCGGCCAGCCGTGCAGCGTGGGCGCAAGGTCAACCGCGTCCAGGGCGATCCGGCCAGCCAGTTGCACGAGCGGCACGAGGCCAGCGACTTCGAGACGAAGACGCAGGACAAGCTGGGCGGCTGACCTTCTGCTGCGGGGCCGGCATTCAACCGAAGGCCAGTCCGCAGCCCAGATCGTCCAGCAGTTGGAATACCTCGGACTCGAAGTGGGCGATGGGCTGCGTACGCCCGGCGTCCCACAGAGCACCGGCCGGCACCCGGTCCCCAAACAGCATCACCACCGGGCAGGTGTTGTCGCGCACGGACATCCAGTACAGCCCGTGTGCCGCCGGCATGTGCTGCCAGACGTGCAGCGCCCACTGGCGGGTGCGTAGGTAGTCCGGCTGCTCCGTGCCGAACAGGTCCGCCACCTTGAGGCCGCAGGCGCGCAGCCCGACGCTCGACAGGTTCGCCAGCACCAGATCCGGCAACGCGATCTTGCTCAGGTGCAGCAGGCTGGCCTTGTCCTGTTCCCAGTCATGCAGGTGCCCGGTCGAAGGTGTGGGCACGTCGTGCAGCTCCACCTCCGCGATGGCGCCTCGCGGGGTCTGCGCCGCGTAGAGGGTCGGGATCACACCGCCAGTCGCGGGATCGATGAGCGGGCTGAACCGGGCGTTGCCATGCGGGGTATCGTTGAACGCGGTCGACGCGTAGTGGCCGGACAAGCGATCGAAACGATGCACGCGGTACCAGACGCCCCCTGGGAGAGGTTTGATCCGGAACGGTTTTATGGGTGGCGGCAGCGGCAGGTCAGCCATGCTGGGGACCGGCCCTGTGGGCGCGGGCCGCCTCCATGACGGACGCTGGCTCGGTCGCGAGCAGCTCACGCGGCTTGCGACCCGCCAGGCGCGAACTGCTCGACTCGAACCACGAAGCGATGCGCAGCGGCGAGTGACCATCCAGGATCTTCAGCACCTCGCGCAACTCGGCAATCGGCTGTCCCAGCAGATCAAACGCATAGTCCGGGAACACCTTCTGCCCCCGGTGCTCGATCGCGAAGACCCGCCCCTGGCTCAACCACCGGCTGGGCAGGGAATGCGGGTTGGCAGCTTCGGGATCGGCCCGGACACCCACTTCGCGGGAGGTCAGCCAGGCCGTGCCATTCAGGATCGCGTCGGCGGCACGTTGTTTCAGGCGTTGTGCCACCGGGTCAAGGTGGTTTTCTTCGCTCTCAGCATCTGCCATGGTCGATCACCTCAAACCAGCGGCACGGTCATCCGCGCAATGACCGGCCCAGTGTCTGGCCGCACCCCACGCCACCACACGAACGCCTCAGCCGCCTGCTCCACCAGCATGCCAACGCCATCGGCCAGCAGGGGCACACCCGCGTTCTGCGCCAGCCGCAGGAACGGCGTCAGACCCTTGCCGTAGACCAGCTCGTAGGCCAGCACCGCCCCGGTGAACACCGACGCGGGCACGGCGGGCAGTTCCGCCTTGAGGCTGGCGGAGGTGGCGTTGAGCACCACGTCGAAGCGCTCGCCGGCCAGATCGCCCAAGCCGCAGCCGGTGATGCGCCCGCGTCTGCTGAACGCGGCGGCCAGCGCAGTGGCCTTCTCCGCCGTGCGGTTGGCGATCACCAGCTCGGCCGGCTGCTCGGCGAGAAACGGCAGCAGCGCGCCCCGCACCGCCCCACCCGCCCCCAGCAGCAGCACCCGCTTGCCCGCCAGCGCCACGCCGAGGTTGCGCTGGAGGTCGTTGACGAGGCCCACGCCGTCGAAGTTGTCGGCCAGGATGCGGTCGCCCTCGAACTTCAGCGCGTTGGTGGCGCCAGCCAGCTCGGCGCGTTCCAGCCGGTCGGTGGCGAGGTCGAAGGCTTGCAGCTTGAACGGCGCGGTGACGTTCATTCCGCGCCCGCCCGCGTCGCGGAAGGCGTACACGGCGCCCGCGAAGCCGTCGAGCGGGCCTTCGAGGGCGGTGTACGCGATGTCCTGCGCGGTCTGCTGGGCAAAGGCGGTGTGGATCAGCGGCGACTTGCTGTGCGAGATGGGGTTGCCGATGACGGCGTAGCGGTCGGTCATGTCGGTCCTTGTCGTGACGAAGTCAGGGCTTGTTTCGAGAACAGCACGCCATCTGCCTGCATCGCCGCGATCTCGTCGGCGCTGAAGCCCAGGCGGGCGGCCACGTCGGCATTGTGCTGGCCCAGATCGGGCGCCACCTGGTGGACCGTGGTGTCGCAGCCGGAGAAGCGGAACGGCAGGTTCGGCAGCCGCAGCGTGCCGTAGCGCGGGTGTTCCTGCTCCATGACCATGCCGCGGGCCCGGATCTGCGGGTCATTGATCACCTCGTCGATGCGCTGGACCTTGGCGGCGGGCACGTCGATCGCGTCCATCAGCGCCAGCACCTCGGCGACCGTGCGCGCCGCGACCCACGGCTTGACGGCGGCCAGGATCTCCTCGCGGGCGGCGTTCCGGCCACCAGAGGTATGAAAGCGCGTGTCGCTGCCGAAACCGGCCGGGCCGCCGTGCTGCTCGATCAGCGCGGCGAAACGCTTCCAGGCGTCGTCCACCTGCGCCGCGAGCACGAGGTCACCGTCCGCCGCACGGAAGACACCGTACAGCGTCGAGGTCGGCATGTCGTGGCCGGTCTGCTCGGGCAGCACCGTGCCGCCCGACAGCGTGTAGCACTGCACCGCGTATTCGTGCATCGACACCAGGCAGTCGTACAGCGCCATGTCGATGTGCTGGCCCTTGCCCGACGTGACGCGGCCGAGCAGCGCGGCGTTGATCGCGGCGACCGCGTGGATGCCGGTGTACATGTCGCCCAGCGAGATGCGCAGCAGCGGCGGCGCTTCGCCCGGCGTGCCGATCATCTGCATGATGCCGCTCTTGGCCTCGGCGATCAGGCCGAAGCCGGCGCGGTGGGCGTCCGGGCCGGTGTGGCCGTAGGCGGAGATGGAGCAGTAGACAAGCCGGGGGTTGCGCGCCGCGAGTTCCGCGTAGCCGAGGCCGAGCCGGTCGAGCGCGCCGGGGCGGTAGTTCTCGATGAACACGTCGGCCGAGTCGCACAGCTTCTGCATGAAGTCCTTGCCACGCGGGTCGCGCATGTTGACGCTCACGCCCTGCTTGCCCATGTTGAGCTGCAGGAAGTAGCCGCTCTGCTGGTCGTCGAGGACGTGCGCGTGCTGGCGGCCAGCGTCGCCGGAGCCAGGGCGCTCGACCTTGATCACCTCAGCGCCGAGTGCGGCCAGGCAGCGGCCGACATAGGGGCCGGCGAGGAAGTGCGAGTAGTCGATGACGCGCAGGCCGGCGAGCGGCAGCGGCTGGGCAGACGGGTGGCTGGATTGGCTCATGCGGATTTCCTCGGGACCATGACGCGGTGCTCGCCGCGCTGCACGACTTCGTCGCGCTGGTTGATCAGCTCGGACGGCAGCACCAGGATGCCCCAGCCCGGCCGGCTCTTCGATTCGCGTTTCACGCCGACGTGGAAGCGCACGCGCACCACGTCGCCGAGCTTGATCGGCGCGACGAAGCTCCATTCCCAGCCGAGCGACATGCCCGGCTGGAAGCGCATCGCGCTGTTGGTCTTCAGGCCGTCGGCGATCGACAGGCCGAACAGGCCATGCGCGACGCGGGTGCCGAACGGGGTCTGGCGGGCGTAGTCCTCGTCGGTGTGGACGGGGGTGTGGTCGCCGCTCAGGTCGGCGTAGGCCAGCACGCGGGCTTCGGTGACTTCGTAGGGCGGGCTGGTGCAGCGCGCGCCGACTTCGGCGTCGTCCCAGTACAGGTCGTGGGTGGTGTCGCAGGCGGTGGGCATGGGGAACTCAGCTCCGGGGATTGATCGACAGCGCCTGCGCGACGCAGCTTGCCGGGCGGGCCTGCATCAGCTCGACGGCCAGCCCGTCCGGCAGGCGCAGCCAGTTGCGGCCCTGCGGCATCTCGGTGACGCCGAAGGCATGGGCGGCAGCGATGGCGGCTTCCACGTCCTCGCACATGATCCCGAGGTGGCCAAGGCGCCCTTCCGGTCCTGCAAAGTCGGGCTTGGCGATGAACTGCATGCCGCCGAGGGTCCAGTACTGGATCGGGTCGGCTTCGGTGCCCTGCACTTCGCGCATCGTCATGCCAAGCACGTCGTGGAAGAAGCGGATGTGCCAGTGGATGTCGCGCACCCAGATGGCGACGTGTTCGAGGTAAGCCTTCATGGCCATGGTCATTCCTTGGTTTGGCGGTCGATCGCCATGCGCCGCTCGATGCCCTTGATGCAGGCAACCAGCGCGGCGTTGACCGGGGTGGGAACGCCGACCCGCGCACCTGCACGGACAACGGCCCCGTTGATGAAGTCGATTTCGGTGACAGAGCCTTTTTCCAAGCTTTGCAGCATCGAGGTCTTGAACGCGAGCGGCAACCCGGCAGAAGCGCGGTCCCAGGCTTCGACCGGCTCGTTCATGCTCAGCCGGACACCGCTGGCCCGCGCCACCGCCATCGCCTCGGCGACCGCCGCCAGCGCCGTGTCGCGCAGCGCGGGGATGGCGTACAGCTCGCCGTAGACCAGCCCGGTGACGCCGCTCAGCGCGCCGGTGGCGACATTGATCAGCAGCTTGTCCCAAACCGTGCCGAGGATGTTGTCGCTGACCTCGGTGCGCAGACCGGCACGGTTGAAGGCGTCGGCGATGCGCTGCACGCGGGGCGTGGCCGTGCCGTCGAGTTCGCCGATGACGGTGTGCTTGCCGGTGACGCCGGAGAGGATGCGGCCCGGGCCGAGCATCACGCCGCCGACGTAGGTCTTGCCCGCCAGCACGCGCTCGCGGCCGACGACTTCCGCCAGGATGTCCTCGTGGCCCAGGCCGTTCTGCAGCGACAGCACGACCGTGTCCGGGCCGACGATCGAGCGGGCGCCCTCGATCGCCGTGCGGGTGTCGAAGGACTTGACCAGCACGACGACGACATCGGCCACGCCCAGCCCCGCGCACGAGGTCGCGGCGCGCACGGCCACGGCGCGTTCACCCTCCGGCGTGACCAGCGTGAGGCCGTGGGCGTTGATCGCAGCGACGTGGGCCGGCGAGCGGTTGATGAGCGTCACGTCGGCGCCCGCTTCGGCGAGCGCGCCGCCGATGGCGCAGCCAAGCGCGCCAGCGCCCAGGATGCAGATGTTCAAGGTGGTCCCCTGTGGTCGATGGCGCGACGATAGGACGGCCGCCCCATGTCAGCAATGCAATGCAATCAATACACTGCATTGCCAGATTCAATACCAGCAAGACCACCTCATGCTGACCGACGACCCACCCCTGCCCGACACCCGGCTGCTGCGCCTGCTCGACCTGCTCTACGACACCCGCAGCGTCACCCGCGCCGCCGAGCGCCTCGGCCTGAGCCAGCCGACGGTGAGCATCTGGCTCGGGCAGTTGCGCCAGCAGTACGGCGACCCGCTGTTCGTGCGCACCCCCGGCGGCATGGCACCAACGCCCCGCGCCGACGCGATGATCGGCCCGGTGCGCGAGGCGCTCGACGCGATGCGGCGGCTGGGCCGCGCCGGCACCGACTTCGATCCCGCCACGAGCACGCGGCATTTCCGCATCTGCATGACCGACGCCAGCCACATCACGCTGCTGCCGCCGTGGCTGGCGCATGTGCGGGCGCTGGCGCCGTCGGTGAGCCTGTCGGCGGCGCGCATCGACGCATCGACCGCAGACGCGCTTGCTTCGGGCGAGGCGGATCTGGCGGTCGGGCTGGTGCCGTGGCTGGAGGCGGGCTTTTACCAGCAGGCGCTGTATCCACAGGACTGGGTCTGCCTCGTCAATGGCCGGCACCCGCGGCTGGGCGACACGCTGGACCTCGCCGCCTACGAGGCCGAAGCCCATGTCGGCATCGCCGCGGGGACCGGCGCCCCGCTGCTGGCCGATGCGCTGCAGACGCAGGCGGTGCAGCGGCGGGTGTTGCTGGAGCTGCCGGGGTTTCTCGGACTGGGGGCCATCCTCTCGACCACGGACCTCGTCGCCACGCTGCCGCGCCAGATCGGCGAGACGCTGGCGCGCACCAGCGGGCTGCGGGTGCTGGACTGCCCGGTGGCGATCGAGGGGTTCACCGTCAAGCAGCACTGGCACGCCCGCTACCACCACGACGCCGGCAACCGGTGGCTGCGCGGGGTGTGCGCGGCGCTGTTCCTGCGGCCACAGGCAAACCCGCCCTGACATTGCACCAAACGGGTGCTAGATTCGCCGCATGACCACCCCCGACCGGGCCAAGAAAGCGCCACGCCGCACCGCCGAGCGCATCCTCGACCACTCGCTGGCGCTGTTCAACCGCTACGGCGAACCCAATGTCTCGACCAACGCGATCTCGGCCGACCTGAACATCAGCCCTGGCAACCTGTACTACCACTATCCCGCCAAGGAGGTGCTGGTCAACGCGCTGGTGAGCCGCTACGAATCGGCACTGGCCGAGGCACTGGTGGCCGCCGGCCCGGCCGACGACGCCGAGGGTGCATGGAACCTCGTACCGGGACTGCTGCGGCTGGCGTGGGACTACCGCTTCATCTTCCGCGACCTGAACGATCTGCTGACACGCAACCGCCAATTGGAGACCCGCTGCCAGGCGGCGCTGGCCTTGCAGCAGGCGGCGGTGCGGGAGCGGGTGGTGCGGCTGTGCGTGATCGACGGGGCGCCGCTGTCGGAGGAGGACGCCAGCGCGCTGTCGGTGTCGATCGTCGTGCTGCTGACCTACTGGCTGAGCTACGAGTACGTGCGCGACCCGCGCCACGCGCTGGAGCCGGACAACGCCGACGCGGCGGTGCGGCACGGGACGCGGCAGGTGATGGCGCTGCTGTGGCCGTACCTCAGCGTGGAGCGGCGGCGGCAGTTGCGGCCGGCGTCGGGGGTCCCTGATCCCAGTCCACCGGCCTGAGATCAGGGACGCGGGTTGACACGTCGGCTGACCCCGAAGCCCCCCTCCCGACCTCCCCCCGCTGGGGGGAGGAGATTGTCCTGATCTAATGATTTCGCACACACCGATAGGTGGAAATCACCTGGGCAACGAACGTGACGAACACGAAACGAAGAGTCTTTGACGCGAGCTTCAAGCTGCAGGTCGTGCAGATGATCCGGTCGCAGGGCCTGGGCATTGGCGAGGTCTGCCGGGACATGAAGCTGGGCGAGACGGCGGTGCGGCGCTGGCTGGCGCAGGCAGACGCTGAACAGCTGGGGCAGCCCGGCATCGGCAAGCCGTTGACGGCGGAGCACCAGCGCATCCGCCAGCTCGAAGCCGAGAACAAGCAACTCCGGGGGGACGTGGAAGTATTAAAAAAAGCATCGGCCTTCTTTGCCCGGGAACTGCGATGAGCTTCAAGCTTGTTCGCCAACTCGAAGAGAAGGCCGTGGCGGTGGAGCAGGTTTGCCGGGTGCTGGGCGTCAGCCGCTCGGGCTACTACGCGGCCCAGC
>NZ_JANPAB010000066.1:0-1627 GCF_031429695.1 Sphaerotilus sp. | reverse complement strand
CGCATCAGCGCGCTGTCAGCGGCGCTGATGAACGCCGGCTTCAAGGCGCCGGTGTCCAAGGACATCCGCAGCGAAATCTGGATCAAGCTGTGGGGCAACCTGAGCTTCAACCCGATCAGCGCGTTGACGCACGCCACGCTGGAAGACATCTGCCGCTTCCCCGCCACGCGGGCCTTGGCCGCGGCCATGATGACCGAAGCGCGCACGGTGGCTGAAGCCCTGGGTGTGCGCTTCAAGATCAGCCTGGAGCAGCGCATCGCCGGGGCCGAGGCGGTGGGCGCGCACAAGACCTCGATGCTGCAGGACGTGGAAGCCGGCCGCGCACTGGAGCTGGAGGCGCTGGTGGGTTCGGTGGTCGAGTTGGGCCGCATCACCGGCACGCCCACGCCCAGCATCGACGCCATCTACGCCGCCACCCAATTGCTGGGCCACACACTGGCGGCGCAGCGCGCTCGCCTGGTGGTTCAGCCGGCTTGAATGTTCAGCGGCCTCAGCGCGAGGCCATCAACTGGCCCATGCGCAGTGGCCCGCCCGGCGCCCAGGCCGGGTTGAACTGCAGGCCGGCCATGGCCTCGCGGGTGAACAGCATCACCACCGTCGATCCCAGCAGAAAGCGGCCCATCTCCGCGCCCTGGGCCAGGTGGATGGCGCCGTCTTCGTAGCGCCAATCGCGCACCACGCCGGGGCGCGGCGGGTTGACCAGGCCATGCCACACCGTGGCCATGCTGCCCACGATGGTGGCGCCCACCAGCACCAGCACGAAGGGCCGGCCCTGGGCGTCGTCGAATACGCACACCACGCGTTCATTGCGGGCAAACAGGCCGGGCACGCCACGCGCCGTGGTGGGGTTGACCGAGAACAGGTCGCCCGGCACGTGCAGCATCCGGCGCAACGTGCCGGCGCAGGGCATGTGGATGCGGTGGTAATCGCGCGGGCTGAGGTAGAGCGTGGCAAAGGCGCCACCGGCATACGGCGCCGCGAGGCCCGAGCCGGTGAACTGGTGCCGGTCGGTCGCGGGGGCGAGCGGCGGGCGATCGCACTAGCGAATCCGGGGCTCGACGGCCGGCCGTTCGCCACCCCGACGCTGTGGGCGGCGATCCAGTATCTCAACGCCCGCGAGTCGGCTCCGGTGCATCGTCACAGCCAGCACGCGTTCCGGTTCGTCGTGGCCGGTTCGGGGGTTTCGACCGTGGTCAACGGAGATGTCGTGCCGATGCGGCGCGGCGACTTTCTGCCCCAAGCGGGCTGGAATTGGCACTCGCACATCAACGACAGCGACGAGCCGATGGCGTGGATCGACGGCCTCGACATCCCGATCCAGCGCTACGTCGACTCGACGTTCTTCGAACCCGGTAGCGATGATCTCGCCGATCCCCCCGAGGCGCAGAGCGGTCAGCCTTCACAATCGGAACGGCTGTGGGGATCGGCCGGTCTACGCCCCCTCTCTCAGCTTGGTCCGTCGCCGGCGACGCCCTTGCTGGTGTATCGCTGGGCCGTCACCCACGCGGCGCTGAACGCGCAGTTGGAGATGGAACGCGAGGGTGTGGCAGCGACGGTTTCCCCTGGTCACGCTGCGGTTCGCTACACCAATCCGACCACCGGTGGCGACGTGCTGCCGACCATGCGC
>NZ_JANPAB010000065.1:0-33901 GCF_031429695.1 Sphaerotilus sp. | reverse complement strand
ACTACAAAAAGTCTCAAAAAATTCACGTATTCGGCTGCTGCCACCCCCGCACAAACACCTCCATCCCCCCCCGCTACCCCCCCACATCCCCCACCTCGACCGCCCCCAGCGTCGCCCGCGACAGCAACCCATCGACCAGCGCCATGAACCCGACCGACGCCGCCCGCGCATCCACCCCCGCATCGAACACCCCCCGCGCCTGACCGCCCGCGATCATCCGCTCGGTGCGGCCCCGGAAATCCTCCATCGCCGCCAGATGCCGCTCCAGCACCGGCCGCATCTCGTCGCTGTATTCCGTGCAGTGGATCGCGATGGTGAACACCCGCCGCGTGCGCTCGTCGTCCAGCATCCGCGCCATCGGCACCCACGCGAACGCCCGCAGCGCCTCGACCGGGTCCGTCTCTTGCGTGAGGCTCTGCGCCTGCGCGTCGTGCGCTGCTTCGCAGGGCAGGCGCACCCGCTCCATCATCGCGTTGAACACCTCCACCTTGTCCTTGAAGTGCCAGTAGATCGCCCCCCGCGTCAGCCCCGCCGCGTCCGCGATCCGCTGCAGCGACGTGCGCGCCACGCCCTCGCGCAGGAACACGACCTCGGCCGTGTCCAGCAGGTGCTCCCGCGTGCTCGCGGCGTCTTCCTTCGTGCGTCGTGCCACTGTGTTTACGCTCCAGACAACATACATCCGTGAGTGTATGTAAGATGCCCACCATCGTTCCCGATTCAAGCGTTCCTCTGCGAAAACACGGACATGCACCACAAACTCGACTCGACTTCGGTGCGCCGCACCACCGCCGGACTGGCCACCCTGGCCTTAGCGGCGTCCCTGGTGGCGTGTGGCGGCGGAGCGTCCTCCGGGAGCGCCGCCGCCTCAGGCCCTGGCGCTGCGTCTCCGGCCGGACCCGCTGCAGCCAAGGCCCCGCCACCGCCACAGGTCGGCGTGGTCACCGTGCAGCCGCAGTCGGTGGCGATCCGCGCCGAGCTGCCCGGCCGGCTGGAGGCGTGGCGCACCGCGCAGGTCCGCGCCCGCGTCGCCGGCATCGTGCAGCAGCGGCTGTTCACCGAAGGCGCCGAGGTCAAGGCCGGCCAGTCGCTGTTCCAGCTCGACGCCGCCCCCTACCGCAACACCCTCGACAGCGCCGCCGCCGCCGTGGTCAAGGCCGACGCCAACCTCGCGCAGTCCCAGGCCACGCTGACCCGCAACGAGCCGCTCGCCGCCGCCAAGGCCATCAGCCAGACCGAATGGGTCGCCGCGCAGACGGCGGTGAAACAGGCCCAGGCCGATCTCGCCACGGCCAAGGCCGCCGTGCAGAGCGCGAAGCTGAACGTGGACTACGCCGCAGTGCGCGCCCCGATCGGCGGGCGCATCGGCCGTGCCCTCGTCACCGAAGGCGCGCTGGTCGGCCAGGGCGAGGCGACGCAGATGGCGCTGATCCAGCAGGTGGACCGCCTCTACGTCAACTTCACGCAGCCGGCGTCCGAAGCCTTGCGCCTGCGCCGGGCGTTCGAGTCCGGCCAGTTCAAGCGGGCGGGCGGGACGGGCGCCGAGGTGCGGCTGGTGCTGGACGACGGCACCGAATACCCGCATCCGGGCAAGCTGCTGTTCTCCGACCTGACGGTGGACGCCACCTCCGGTCAGGTGACGCTGCGCGCCGAGGTGCCGAACCCGGAAGGCACGCTCCTGCCGGGGCTGTACGTGAAGGTCCGCGTGGCGCAGGCCCAGACCGACAGCGGCGTCCTGATCCCGCAGCAGGCCGTCACCCGCGGCTCGACCGGCGACACCGTGATGGTGGTCGGCGAGGGGAACATGCCCGCGCCGCGCCCGGTGAAGATCGGCGGCGCGAATGGCAGCGCGTGGGTCGTGCTCGACGGGCTGAAGGCGGGCGAGCAGGTCATCGTCGATGGCTTCCAGAAGATGCGCCCGAAGTCGCCGGTCACGCCGGTGCCGTGGACGCCGGGTGGCAAACCAGCACCAGCGTCCGCACCCGCGTCGGCCGCCAGCCGCTGAACCGGAAGGAACCCGCATGTCCTCCCGCTTCTTCATCGACCGCCCGATCTTCGCCTGGGTGATCGCGCTGTTCATCCTCGTGCTCGGCGCGGTGTCCATCACGCGGCTGCCGATCGCGCAGTACCCGACCGTCGCGCCACCGTCCCTGGTCATCAACGCCGCCTATCCGGGCGCATCGCCGCAGGTCTTGGAAAGCGCCGTGCTCGCCGTCATCGAGCGCGAGATGAACGGCGCGCCCGGCATGATCTACATGGAATCCACCGCCCAGGCCAACGGCACGGGCGCCATCACCGTCACCTTCGAGCCGGGGACGAATGTCGAACTCGCGCAGGTCGAGGTGCAGAACCGCCTGAGCCGCGCCTCGCCCCGGTTGCCGGCGTCGGTGGTGCAGCAGGGCGTGCGGGTGGACAAGGCGCGCTCGAACTTCCTGATGTTCGTCTCGGTCACGTCCAAGAACCCGGCCTACGACCCGATCGCGCTCGGCGACTACGCGGCACGCAACATCGTGCCCGAGCTGCAACGCGTGGCTGGTGTCGGGCAGGCGCAGCTCTTCGGCACCGAGCGGGCGATGCGCGTCTGGATCGATCCGGCCAAGCTCGCCGGGCTGGGCCTGTCGCCCAACGACGTGAACAACGCCATCCGCGCCCAGAACGCGCAGGTCTCCGCCGGCTCGATCGGCGAGCTGCCGCACATCGCCGGCCAGACCATGAGCGCCACGGTCGTCGTCAACGGCCAACTGGAGAGCGTGGACGCCTTCGGGGCGATCGTGCTGCGGGCGAATGCGGACGGCTCGTCGGTGCGGCTGCGCGACGTGGCCCGCATCGAGCTGGGTGCGCAGAGCTACGCCACCTCGGCGCGGCTGAACGGCGTGCCTTCGACTGGCGTCGGCGTGCAGCTCTCGCCGACCGGCAACGCGCTCGGCACCGCGACCGCGATCCGCGAGCGCATGGAAGAACTCAGCCGCAGCTTCCCCGAGGGCGTGGCCTTCGAGATCCCCTACGACACCTCGCGCTTTGTCCGCATCTCCATCGAGCAGGTGGTCAAGACGCTGGCCGAGGCGATCGCGCTGGTGTTCCTGGTGATGCTGCTGTTCCTGCAGAACCTGCGCTACACGCTGATCCCGACCATCGTGGTGCCGGTCGCCTTGCTGGGCACCTTCGGCGTGATGCTGCTGGCGGGGTTCTCGATCAACGTGCTGACGATGTTCGGCATGGTGCTGGCGATCGGCATCCTGGTGGACGACGCCATCGTCGTGGTCGAGAACGTCGAGCGGATCATGGCCGAGGAAGGACTCAGCCCGCGGGACGCCACCGTCAAGGCGATGGGCCAGATCACGGGCGCGGTCATCGGCATCACCGTGGTGCTGATGAGCGTGTTCGTGCCGATGGCGTTTTTCAGCGGCTCGGTGGGCAACATCTACCGGCAGTTCTCGCTGTCGCTGGTGGCGTCGATGGCGTTTTCGGCCCTGATGGCGCTGACGCTGACGCCAGCCCTGTGCGCGACGTTCCTGAAGCCGGTCGATCCAGGCCACCACGAGAAGCGCGGCTTCTTCGGCGCGTTCAACCGCACGTTCCGCCGCACCGCCAAGGGCTACGAGGGCTGGGTCGCCGTGGTGATCCGCCACGCGGCGCGGTATCTGGTGATCTTCGCGGTGATCCTGGGCGCGGTCGGTCTGCTGTACCAGCGGCTGCCCACGTCCTTCCTGCCGAACGAGGACCAGGGCTATCTGCTGGTCAACGTGCAGCTCCCTCCGGGCGCGACCGCCGAGCGCACCCGCGCCGTGCTGCAGCAGGTCGAAGGGTTCTTCATGCAGCAGCCCGAGGTGGACAAGGTGACGACCGTGCTCGGGTTCAGCTTCTCCGGCCAGGGGCAGAACGCCGCGTTGGGCTTCATCACGCTCAAGGACTGGAAGGAGCGCGTCGGCCCCGCCCATTCCGCGCAGGCGGTGGCGGGGCGGGCGTTCGGTGCGCTGATGGCGGTGCGCGATGGCTTCGTGTTCCCGCTGAGTCCGCCGCCGATCCCCGAACTCGGCACGGCAACCGGCTTCAACTTCCGCTTGCAGGACCGCGCCGGCCAGTCCCGCGAGGCGCTGGTGGCCGCACGCAACCAGTTGCTCGGCATGGCGCGCGACAGCAAGGTGATCGCCGGCGTGCGCCCGGACGGGCTGGAGGACGCGCCACAGCTTCGGCTGGACATCGACCGCGAGCGCGCCTATGCGCAAGGGGTGAGCTTAGATGCCATCAACGGCGTGCTGGCGACGGCGATGGGCTCGGCCTACGCCAACGACTTCCCGAACCAGGGCCGCCTGCAGCGCGTCATCGTGCAGGCCGATGCCACGGCGCGGATGCAGCCCGAGGACTTGCTGAAGCTCCAGGTGCCCAACACGCGGGGGCAGCAGGTGCCGCTGTCGGCGTTTTCGACCGTGGCCTGGGTGACCGGGCCGATGCAGACGGTGCGCTACAACGGCTACCCGGCGATGAAGCTCGGCGGCGACGCGGCGCCCGGTCACAGCACGGGCGAGGCCATGGTCGAGATGGAGCGCCTCGTCGCGCAACTGCCGCCGGGTTTTTCCTTCGAGTGGACCGGTGCGTCCCGCGAGGAAAAGCTCTCCGGCTCGCAGGCGACGGTCCTGCTGGCGTTCTCGATGCTGGCGGTGTTCCTGTGTCTGGCGGCGCTGTATGAAAGCTGGAGCATCCCGCTGGCGGTGCTGCTGGTGGTGCCGCTCGGGGTGCTCGGCTCGCTGGTGGGGGTGAACCTGCGCGACATGCCGAACGACGTGTACTTCAAGGTCGGGCTGATCACCGTGATCGGCCTGTCGGCGAAGAACGCGATCCTGATCATCGAGTTTGCCAAGGACTTGCAGGCCGAGGGCAAGGGGCTGCTCGCGGCCACGCTCGAAGCCTGTCACCTGCGCTTCCGGCCGATCCTGATGACCTCGTTCGCGTTCATCCTCGGCGTGCTGCCGCTGGCGATCGCGACGGGCGCCGGCTCGGCCAGCCAGCGGGCGATCGGCACGGGCGTGATGGGCGGGATGATCGCGGCGACGGTGCTGGCGGTGTTCTTCGTGCCGGTGTTCTACGTCGTCGTGCGCAGGATTTTCCCCGGTGGCCATGTGGCGCCGCACAGCACGGCGCTGTCGTCGCCTTCGACCGACGCGGTGGCGGATCTGCTGAAGGACCAAGCATGAACAGGGCGCTGAGAAGCATCGAATTTGCCGTGGCCGCGCTGATGCTGGCCGGCTGCACCAACCTCGCGCCGCGCCATGAGCGCCCGGCCGCGCCGATTCCGGCCCAACTGCCGCTGCCCGCAGAGGCGGCGGCGTCGGCCGCGACAGGGGCGGTGACGCCGCTGGGCTGGAAGGCGTTTGTGCAGTCGCCTGCGCTGGCGCGGCTGGTGGAGCAGGCGCTGGCGCAGAACCGTGATCTGCGGGTGGCCGTGCTCAACGTGCAGCGTGCCGAAGCGCAGCTTGGCGTGGCGCGGGCGGATCGGCTGCCGACCGTCAACGCTGGCTTGATCGCTTCGGCCACGCCCAATGCCTCGACGGGCCGGCAGGTGCAGAGCTACACCGCGGGCGTGCAGGTCACCGCCTGGGAGCTGGACCTGTTCGGCCGCATCGCCAACCTCGGTGACGCCGCGCAGGCACAGGTGCTCGCCACCGAAGCCGGCCGCCGCAGCGCGGAGCTGGCGCTGGTCAGCGCGGTGGTCTCCGGCTGGCTGACGCTGGGCGCGGACGCCGAGCTGCTCTCGGTCGCCGAGCGCACGCTGGCCAGCCGCGAGGCCAGCCTGAAGCTCGCCAAGCTGCGCTTCGATGTCGGCGCCGCAGCGGCGCTGGAGCTGCAGACCGCGCAGAGCCTCGTCGCCCAGGCCCGCAACACGCAGGTGCAACTGCGCCGCCAGCGCGAGCTGGACCTGAATGCGCTGGCGCTGCTGACGGGCGGGCCAGTGTCTGCGGAGCTGCTGCCGGTGGCCGATGCGGGTGCGGGTGCGGGTGCGCTTGCGGCGGTGCCGGTCGGGCTGGCATCCGACGTCCTGCTGCAGCGCCCGGACGTGATCCAGGCCGAGCAGTCCCTCATCGCCGCCAGCGCCAACATCGGCGTGGCGCGGGCCGCGTTCTTCCCGCGCCTGTCGCTCACCGGCAGCGCGGGCCAGGCCGGCAGCCGCCTGAGCGACCTGTTCCAGGCGGGCAACTTCGCGTGGTCGCTGAGCGCGTCGGCGCTGGCGGCGATCTTCGACTCGGGCCGCAACCAGGCGAACCTGAACGTCGCCAAGGTGAACCGGGACATCGCGGTGGCGCAGTATGAAAAGGCCGTGCAGTCCGCTTTCCGCGAGACGGCCGATGCGCTGGCGGGCCTGTCGAGCTGGCGCGAACAGCTCGACGCCCAGCGCCAGCAGCTCGACGCCGCCCGCGAGATCGCCCGGCTGACCGAGCTGCGCTACACGAACGGCGCGGCGAATGTGCTGGAGCGGCTCGACGCCGAGCGCAGCCTGCTGGCGGCCGAACAGGCGCTGGTGCAGACGCGGCTGGCCGAGCAGGTGAACCGGGTCGGACTGTTCAAGGCCCTGGGCGGTTGAGGCCGTCCGCGCCACAATCGGCGCACTCCACTCCCAGGGCTTCCGCCATGACCACCCGCACGGAATCCGACACCTTCGGTCCCATCGAGGTGCCAGCGCGGGCCTTGTGGGGCGCCCAGACCGAGCGCAGCCGGCGCTTCTTCGCCATCGGCGAGCAGCGCATGCCGCTGGCCGTGGTCCACGCCCTGGCCGACATCAAGCGGGCAGCGGCGGAGGTGAACCACACGCTCGGCCTGCTGGATGGGCCACGGGCCGAGGCCATCGCGGCGGCGGCGGCGCGGGTCGCGGCGGGCGAGTTCGATGCCGAGTTCCCGCTCTCGGTCTGGCAGACCGGCTCGGGCACGCAGAGCAACATGAACGCCAACGAGGTCATTGCCAGCCTGGCCTCGCTGGCGCTGGGCGGCGCGCTTGGCACCGACCGGCGCGTCCACCCGAATGACCACGTCAACCTTGGCCAGTCGTCCAACGATGTGTTCCCGACGGCGATGCACGTCGCGACCGTGGTGCAGGTGCGTCCGCTGATGGCCGCGCTGACCCGCCTGCGTGGTGCGCTGCAGGACAAGGCCGAGGCGTTCCGCGACACGGTCAAGATCGGCCGCACCCACCTGCAGGACGCCACGCCCGTGACGCTCGGGCAGGAGTTCGGCGGCTACGACGCGCAACTCGCGCTGGCCGAAGCGGCGCTGCACCACGCGCTGCCGGCGGTCCACGCGCTGGCGATCGGCGGCACCGCGGTCGGCACGGGGCTGAACACGCATCCCGAGTTCGGCGCCCGGGTGGCGGCGGTGCTGGCGGCGCGGCTGGGCGCGCCGTTTGTCGTCGCCGACAACCGCTTTGCCGCGATGGCCGGGCACGAGGCGCTGGTGGGGCTGCATGGGGCGCTGCGGATGCTGGCGATCGCGCTGAACAAGATCGCCAACGACCTTCGCCTGATGGGCAGCGGGCCGCGGGCCGGGCTGGGCGAGCTGCAGTTGCCCGAAAACGAACCCGGTAGCTCGATCATGCCCGGCAAGGTCAACCCGACCCAGGTCGAGGCGCTCACCATGGTCTGCGCGCAGGTGATGGGCCACGACGTGGCGATCGGCATCGCCGCCAGCCAGGGCCAGTTCGAGCTGAACGTCTACAAGCCGCTGATCGCCCACGACGTGCTCGACAGCCTGCGCCTGCTGGGCGACACGATGGCGAGCTTCTCGGCGCACTGCGTCGAAGGCTTGGCGGTGAACGCGGCGCGCGTGGACGAATTGCTGCACCGCTCGCTGATGCTGGTCACCGCGCTGGCGCCGCACATCGGCTATGACCGGGCGGCGCTGATCGCCAAGCATGCGCACCAGAACGGGCTGGACTTGCGCACAGCGGCGCTGGCGGTGGGTGGGGTCAGCGGGGCAGAGTTCGACCTGTGGGTCGATGCGCGGGCGATGATCGGCCCGGCGCGCACGCCGTAGCGGCTGCCAAACGCCTAAACGCTCAAGGTGTAGACCGTTGCGGCCGCACGCTCGGTCGTGCTGTGGCCGGCCAGGGCGCTGTCCCATTCCGCGCCTGCCGCGCCCTGCACCGGGGTGAGTCCATGCGTCATCGAGCCGGTTTCCTCCGTGCTGGCATCAAACTCGGCCACTTGCACCCGCGTGTCGAGAAACAGCCGGGCCAGGACACTGCCGGCCGACTCGATCACCACCAGATAGCGGGCCGCCGGCCGCAGTGGTGTCTGTGCGTGCCGGGCGTGGGTCTCGATGCCGTATCCGTGGTCCATGGTGTCACCTCTCCTTGCTGGGTCTTGCTGCTATTGCTCGGTCTGGCTGGGCGATGATAAGGTTTGAAGGAGCCGAACACCCGATGTCTGCACGCCACCACTCCCACGAAGAAATCGCTGCCAAGTTTCTTGGCAAGCCCTACGCCCACCTCGACCCGCGCACGCAGAAGGTGGCCCGCCATGTCGCCGAGCGCCTGCGCATGGCCCACAGCGCCTCGGCCGATCTGGACGAGGAACACGCCACCCGTGGCATGCGCGCCGCCGACGCGGTGGCTAAGTTCGGAGGCTCGTGGACCTTCGTCGGGCTGTTCGCGGCGGTGATGTTCGGGTGGGTGGCCGTCAATGCCTACCTGCTGGTGCGCCGTGGATCGACCTTCGACCCCTATCCCTACATCCTGCTCAACCTGTTCCTGTCGATGCTGGCGGCGATCCAGGCGCCGATCATCCTGATGTCCCAGAACCGCCAGTCGCAGAAGGACCGCATCACCGCCGAGCACGACTACGAGATCAACCTCAAGGCCGAGCTGGAGATCATGCTGCTGCACGAGAAGGTCGACACGCTGCGCATGCACCAGTGGGATGAACTGCTGGCGCTGCAGAAGGAGCAGCTTGCTCTGCTGACCGCGCTCCACCCGCCCCGCAACCCGCCGACCGCGGGTTGAGACGCGGCGAGCCGGACGGATCGCCTGCGTTACAGCACTGCTTTCTTGTGCGAGCCGTCGCACAGCGGCGCGTGTCCGGTGGCCTTGCAGCCGCAGAAGTAGACCGTCGCGGTGGCCTCCGCCGTGTACTGGACAGGGGTGAAGACGCCCCCTGCCTTGTGCGAGCCATCGCAGAAGGGCTGCGACTGGCTCAGGCCGCAGGCGCACCACCAGTAGTCCTTGCCTTGTTCCACGTTGACGGCGAACGGGGTGTCGGAGGCACGATGGGGAGTGGGGAATGTCATGGGGAATCCTCAGGTTCAGTGGGTGATCAGCGTGTGCCGGTCACTTCGATCTCGACACGCCGGTCCGGCTGCAGGCAGGTGACGAGGGCCGGCGTCTGGCGGGTGCCCTTGCAGTCACCCGGCTTGGTGACCGGGGTGGACTCGCCCTTGCCGGTGGCCGTGATCTTGGCAGGGTCGATGCGCCCGGTGGTCACCAGGTGGTCCTTGACGGCGTTGGTGCGATCCAGCGAGAGCTTCTGGTTGTAGGCCGGCTTGCCGAGGCGGTCGGTATGGCCTTCGACGCTGATCGTCTCGTACTGCGTTCCGGACAGGTCGCTGGCGAACTTGTCGAGTGCTGCGCGTCCTTCGGGCTGCACGTTCGACTGGTCGAAATTGAACAGCGACTCGGCCGAGAAGCTCACGCGGCTGCGCGGCGGTGGGGCGGGCGGCGCCACTGGAGCGGCCACGATGACCGGGGCCGGTTCCGGCGGCGGGGGCGGTGCGGCGGCGACCATTGGCGCGGGTTCCGGCGCCACATAGGCGGGCTCGGGTGCCGCGGCCATCTTCATCGGTTCGGGTGCCCGGCCGAAGGGAAAGACGACGCTCATCGACACCACGTTCACGCCGCCCCGGTGTCCGACCGAGTCGTTGACCTGGTAACGCTCGACCTCGCCGCGCACAAGGAAGGAGGGGTTGATGGCGTACTGCAGCCCGACGCCGAGCTTGGCGTTGGTTTCGCGGGCGCTCGGGATCGGGTTGAGCGGGGTGACGGCACCGGTGCCGCGGAAGTTGCCGCGGGTCTTGGCGTAGTGCGCACCGATGCGGCCCAGCACGGACAGGCGATCCGTCACGGGCAAGGTGCCGACGAGGTCCAGGTGGGCGCCCTGGTTCTTGATCTCGCCGATGAGGCTGCCTGCGGGCACGGTGGTGGCGTTCAGGCCGAACTTGCCGAGGTCGAAGAAACCGGCTTCCAGACCGAAGTTACGGCTGAACTGGTAGCCGCCGAACACGCGGTAGGCAGTGTCGGTTTCGTCGCTGGTGACGCTGGAGGTGGTCAGGCCGAGGCCGAGCTGGCTGGCGGCGATGCGGTTTTCATCGACCTTGGCGCGGGATTGTCCGACCGACAGGCCGCCGTAGGCGTAGGGGGCTGCGCGGAGCTGGGCCAGCGCAGGGGCTGCGCTCAGGGCGCCGAATCCGGCCAGCATCAGCGTGGCCAGCTTGGTCAAAGTGCGCATGTCGTGCATTGTTCTCATGGTCGTCCTTCAGAGCGTGGTTCTGTGCGAAGGATCTGTTGTATGGGCGCTGGGATTGACGGTCTGTACGGTGCCGAACACGTGGTCCCAGAACGACGTGGTCACGCCGTAGTACGCGGGCCACTCGCCGCGGCGGTGGTGCAGGGCGTGCCAGCGTTTGCGCTCCTTCAGCCACGGACCCCTGGCACGCCAGTGGTGGATGGCGTGGTGGGTGACGGTGTAAAAAAGGTAACCAATCAGCACGCCCTGGGTCAGCGCCGCCGCGGGCCACAAGCCGAAGGCCCACCACGTCGGCAGGAACACCAGCCCGCCGATCAGCCCCGCGCTCACCACCGTCGGTGCGCAGATCAGCGCCGAAGGGCGTTCGTGGTGCGCGGTGTGCCAGCGGCTGAACGGGGCAATGCTGTGCAGCACGAAGCGGTGCGCTCCGTACTCCATTGCGGTCCAGGCCACTGCGCCGACCAGCACACAGGCGGACAAGCCCAGCCAGTGCGCCCGGGGTCCGGCCAGCAGCAGCAGGGACGCCAAAGCCACCACCGCGGCGCTGTAAAGCACCGCATCGGTCTGGTAAGCGGTCTTGCTGTGTTCCAGCGTGAAAAGATACATTGGGTTCCTTGGGGGCAGGGTTTTCGCCAACCTAGGTGGTGGCCGGACCACTGTCTGTGCGGTAACGAACAATGCAAATCACGTCCGCCGCCTATAGTTCACGGGCCCTAACCTGTCTGGCCGCTGCCATTGCAGGCCCCAGTCCCGATCTGTCTCGGAACCCTCTACCGATGTCCAATCCCTCCGATCCGAGCCTGAACCATCTGCTGGCCGCCTTGCCGACCGCCGAGCTGGGACGTTGGCTGCCTCAGCTTGAGTGGATCGACATGCCGCTGGGACAGGTGCTCTACGAGTCCGGCCGCACGCTGAGCCATGTGTACTTTCCGACCACCGCGATCGTCTCGCTGCTGTACGTGATGGAAAACGGTGCCTCGGCGGAAATCGCCGTCGTCGGCAACGAGGGGCTGGTGGGCATCTCGCTGTTCATGGGCGGCGATTCCACGCCGAGCCGTGCCGTGGTGCAGAGCGCCGGGGCCGGCTTCCGGCTCAGGGCAGCGCTGATGAAGGATGAGTTCGACCGCGCCGGGCCGGTGATGCACTTGCTGCTGCGCTACACCCAGGCGCTGATCACCCAGATGGCGCAGACCGCGGTGTGCAACCGCCACCACTCGCTCGACCAGCAGCTCTGCCGCTGGCTGCTGCTGAGCCTGGACCGGCTCTCGGGCAGCGAGCTGGTGATGACCCAGGAGCTGATTGCCAACATGCTCGGCGTGCGCCGCGAGGGCGTGACCGAGGCGGCGCTCAAGCTGCAGTCGACCGGGCTGATCCGCTATGCGCGCGGGCGCATCACGGTACTGGACCGACCGGCACTGGAGACGCGCACCTGCGAGTGCTACGCCGTGGTCAAGCGCGAGTACGACCGGTTGTTGCCCGACAAGCTGGCGGTCTGAAGTCGTGCGTGCGTAGGCGTTGTCCGACAGCGCAATGGTCGTTCCGCCGGATGGTGGCTGCGCGAGATTGCACGTAAGCTCGGCGCGGATCTTCCTTGCCCCGCGCGCCGTCCCTCCATGCCTTCGCCTCCGCTCAAGACCTACATCGTCGAAGACAGTCGGGTAATCCGCGAGAACCTCATCGCCACGCTCGAAGAGCTGGTGCCGGCCGAGGTGGTCGGCGTGGCCGAGGACGAAGCGACAGCGGTGCAGTGGCTGACCACGCCACACCACACGGCGGAGCTGGTGATCGTTGACATCTTCCTGAAGGGCGGTTCCGGTCTGGGCGTGCTGCGGGCACTTCAGGACCAGTTGCCGCGCCGCACGCTGGTGGTGCTGAGCAACTACACGACGCCGGACATGCGCCGCAAGTGCCTGGCGCTGGGCGCCGACCGGGTGTTCGACAAGTCCTATGACATTGACGCGCTGATCGCCTATTGCACCCGGCTGCTGGTGGCTACTGAATCAGGCCATTCTTGAGCGCGTAGTAGGTCAGGTCGCTGTTGGAGGCCAGCTGCATCTTCTCCATCACCCGGCTGCGGTAGGTGCTGACGGTCTTGACGCTGAGCGACAGGCTCTCCGCAAGGTGGCCGATGGTCTCGCCGGCGGCCAGGCGCAGGAATACCTGCAGCTCGCGCTCGGAGAGGTGTTCGTGCAGCGGTTTGTCGTCGCCCCGGCCGAGGCCCTCGGCGAGCTGTTCGGCCACGCCGGCGGTGATGTACTTGCGGCCACGGCAGACGGTGCGGATTGCCTTGACGATGTCCTCGGGGTCGCAGTCCTTGTTCAGGTAACCGCTGGCGCCCTGGCGCAGCAGCGTGGTGGCGTAGTGTGCTTCCGGGAAACCGCTGAGGATCAGCACCGGCAGATCGGGCGCACGGGCCTTGATCGCGGCCAGCGCATCGACGCCGCCGTGGTCCGGCATGGCGATGTCCATGAGGATGACATCCAGCTCGCCACGGCGCACGATGTCCAGTGCCTCACGGCCGTTGGCGGCTTCGCCCACGACGGAAAAATCCGGCTGGTCGGCGAAGAACTGACGCAGTCCGGCACGCACCATGGGGTGGTCGTCGACGATGGCAATGCGAATCATGGGGTGGGGTGCTCTCCGTGGCCCATGATCCCACCGATTACCTCCGATGGACCAAACGGATCACACCGGGAGTGCCCGCGATGAACCTCGAACTCTGGCTCGGTGCTGCTGCGGTGCTCGCCAGCCTGGTGGCACTGGGTGTCTACGGGCGCCTGCGTGCGCTGCAAGGTGCAGTGCTGCGCGAACACGCGCAACAGCTGAAACAGATGCGTGATCAGGAGCGCGTGCAGCTCGACGCGCTGGTCCGCCAGCGCACGGCCCAGCTCATCGAGCTGACCCATCACCTCCAGACCGCCCGCGAGGACGAGCGCAGCCGCCTGGCGCGCAATCTGCACGACGACCTCGGCGCGCTGCTCACGTCGGCCAAGCTCGACGCGGCGCGCATCCGCCCGCGGCTGGCCGGCGCGCCGCCCGAGGCGCTGGAGCGGCTGGCGCACCTGGTCGAGATGCTCAACGGCGCCATCGCCCTCGGCCGCCGCATCATCGAAGACCTGCGCCCGTCCACGCTGAACAACCTGGGCCTGGTGGCGACGCTGGAGATCCTGGCGCGCGAGTTCGCGGAGCGCTCGGGTGTCGAGGTGCATTGCGCGCTGGTGCCGGTGCCGCTGGGCGCCGCGGCCGAGCTGGTGGTCTACCGGTTGGTGCAGGAAGCCGTCACCAACATCAGCAAGTACGCTGCGGCGCGCCATGTCTGGCTCGACATGGCACCGCGGGGCGCCGAGGTGGAAGTGCTGGTGCGCGACGACGGGGTGGGCTTCGATCCGGCCGTGCAGCGTGGCTCGGCTTACGGGCTGGTCGGGATGCGCTACCGCGTCGAGGCTGTGCACGGCACGCTGGAGGTGCTGTCCGCGCCGGGGCAGGGCACCGTGCTGCGGGTGCGCCTGCCGGGCCTGTCGGTCGCGTCCTACGCCGCCTGACGCGCTTGCCCGACAGAGGGGGGGGCCGGCCGCTGATGTCGGAGTCCGGTGGGTCGGACCACACTGGGTCCAGGCAACCCGAAGGACACCCGATGTTTTCCAGCAACTCCTCCTCTTCCCCCTCTTCCCCCGCCTCCACGGATGCGGCCGTCAACCATTTGGCCGACCAGGCCGCCGAATCGGCCGACCACGCGATCAAGGCCGCCCAGCGCGTGGCTACCGACGCGCTCGACAGTCTGGCGGGTGCCATCCAGGCGCTGCGCGCACAGGCCGAGCCCCTGCTGGACGGTGCCGCCGACCAGGCCAGCTCGATGGCCCACCGCGGCCTGAATTCCCTGCACGACAGCTCCCGGTACTTGCGGTCCTCGGCCCGGCATGCCTCCGAGAACACGGTCGGCTACATCCGGCACGACCCCGTCAAGGCGATGCTGATCGCTGCCGCCACGGGTGCGGCGCTGATGGGCCTGCTCGGCCTGGTGCGCGGTTCGCACCACCGCGACTGATCGCCATGGCCCACGCCCTGCTTCACCTGATCACCACCCGGCCGCAACTGCTGGCCGATCACGCCCAGGCCTACGCGGAACTGGCGAACGCGGACCTTGACGCCGTCACCAGCGTCTGGAAACGCCAGATCCGTCTGGCAGCCGTGGCGCTGTGCAGCACGTGTGTGGCGGCGGTGCTGGCCGGTGTGGCGCTGATGCTGTGGGCGGTCGTGCCGGCCGTGCAGATCGAGGCGCCGTGGGCACTGGTCGCCGCGCCGCTGCTGCCCGCCGTGGTCGCGCTGTGGTGTCTGCTGGCGGCGCGTGCTGGCGGTGACCGGCAGCCTTTCGGCAATCTGAAGGAGCAGGTGCAGGCCGACCTGCTGATGTTGCGTCAGGTGGGGGCCGCGTCGTGAACCTGAACGCGTCGAGCGCAGTCGACCGGCTCGGCCAGTCGCGGCGCCAGTTGCAGCGCGCCTTGCGTCTGGACGCCCGCGCACCAGCCGCGGTGAGTGCCAGCGCTGACCTCGCCGCCGACCTTGCCGCCGATGCGGTGCGCGGCTGGTGGATACGCCATCCGCTGCGCACGGGTGGCGCGGTGGCGGTCGATGTGGCCAACGCGGTCTTGCGCCCGGTGGCGCAGCGCCATCCGCTGGGACTCGTCGCGGGTGCGGTGCTGGTGGGCGGACTGCTGGCCTGGAGCCGTCCATGGCGGTGGGCTGGCCGACCGGGGCTGGTTTCCGGGTTGTGCCACCACATCGCGCGTGAGGTGGTGGCGCAGGCGCTGCCCCACGTGCTGCCTCAGTCTCAGGGTTTGGCGTCGATGCGGTCGAAGAAGATGTAGCCGCACTGCTGGCGCTTGGCGCTGTACATCGCAGCGTCTGCGCGCCGCAGCAGCAGCTCGGCGGTGGCCGCATCGTCCGGGCAGATCGCTACACCAATGCTCGGCCGCACCATGAGCTGCAACTGGTCGATCACCACCGGCGCCGACACGGTCTGGAACAGCTTGCGGGCGAGTTGGTGGAGCTGTTTCCGGTTTCGCAGGTCTGGCAGCATGCAGGCGAACTCGTCCCCGCCCAGGCGGCTCATCACGTCGTTGGCCCGGACGGCATGGTGCAGCCGCGCCGCCACGATCTGAAGCAGCGTGTCCCCGGTGGCGTGCCCGTACAGGTCATTGATGTGCTTGAAGCCATCGAGGTCGAGGTAGAGCACGGCCAGCGCTGGCTGCAGGCTGTTCCGCTGCGCCAGGACACGGTCGAGCCGCTCCCGAAAGTCACCGCTGTTGGGCAGGCCGGTGAGTCCGTCGTGGCGCGCCAGGCGGCGGGCGCGCTGCTCGCCATCGCGGGTACCGACCAGCTCGACCTGGACCCGGGCGCGCTCGTGGTGCAGCGCGGTGTGCAGTTGCTCCAGCGCGGCAGCACAGTCGAGCATGACCGACTGGCACGCTGTGCTGTGCGTGCGCAGCCGGGCCTTGACCGCGTCCAGCATCAGATTCCAGTCCTGGGGTGCAATGTCCACGTACGCACTGTCCGGCGGCACGGGCGGCGGGGGCTGGTGCTGGTGCGGCTGCGGCTGCGGCTGCGGCAGGAACGCCAGTGTCTGGGGGTGTCGCGTTGCGGTTTCGGTACTCGGCATGGTCAGGACTCCCATCAGGTGCCTATTTGTACCGAATCGGGTCGCGGGCGTCTGTGCGCCATCGCACGTCGAATTCCCTTGCGCAACTCGCTGAACCACAGCACCCCGCTGGCGATCGCGATGCACATGCCCCATTGGGCCGCCGGCATCGGCCGCGTGCCGAAGGCGAGGTTCAGGACTCCGATCTGCACCACCGCCACCTGCAACAGCGCTGACAGCACCACCGCCCCCCACAGCCACCGGTTGGCGAACAGCCCGCGCAAGGCACTGATGTGCTCCGAGCGCGCATTGAAGGCGTTGAACAGCTGCGCCAGCACCAGCACGGTGAACGCGGCTGTACGCGCCTGGTCGAGCGACTGCGTGCCCTCGATCCACCCGCCAGGCAGGTACAGATCCAGCGTGAACAGCGTGAGCAACGCCATCACCACGCCGATCTCGACCACCCCCGCCCACAGCCGTCCGTCGATGACCCGCTCGGTCGACTTGCGCGGGGGCCGCGCCATCACGTCCTCGGTCATCGGATCGACGCCCATGGCGAGCGCCGGGCCGGCGTCGGTGATGAGGTTGATCCACAGGATCTGGGTCGCCAGCAGCGGCAGGGCGACCGCACCGCCGTCGCCTTTGAGCCCGAGCACGCCGGCCCCGACGAGACCGAGGAAGACCGTCAGCACCTCGCCCAGGTTCGACGACAGCAGATAGCGCAGGAACTTGCGGATGTTGTCCAGCACGCCGCGGCCCTCGCGCACCGCATGGACGATGGTGGCGAAGTTGTCGTCGGCCAGGATCATCCGGGCGGCGTCCTTGGTGACCTCGGTGCCGGTGCGGCCCATGGCGATGCCGATGTCGGCGGCCTTGAGCGCGGGCGCGTCGTTGACACCGTCGCCGGTCATCGCCACCACGTTGCCGTCGGCCTGGAGCGCGGCGACGATGCGCAGCTTGTGGCGCGGCGCCACGCGGGCGTAGACGCTGGTGCGGCGCACGGCGTCGGCCAGCCCGGGCTCGTCCAGTGCATCGAGGTCCGCGCCGGTCAGCACGGGTGCGCCGGCTTCGACGATGCCGAGATCGGCGGCGATGCGCAGGGCGGTGCCCGGGTGGTCGCCGGTGATCATGATGACGCGGATGCCGGCGCTGTGCGCTTCGCGGATCGCCACGGCGGCTTCGGGCCGCGGCGGGTCGATGATGCCGACGGTGCCGACGAAGACGAGGTCGCGCTCCAGTGTTTCGGGCGCGGCGGCCATGTCCTCGTCCGACCGGAGCGGGCGGTAGGCGACGGCCAGCGTGCGCAGCGCCGCGTCCGACAGGGTGCCGACGTCGGCCAGGATGTGGCGGCGGCCGTCGTCGTCGAGGGCGACCGTCTCCAGCCCGACACGCGCCTGGGTGCAGCGCCCGAGCAGCACGTCCGGCGCACCCTTGGTGATCAGCACGCGCAGGTCGCCGTGGTCGTGGTCGAGCGCGACCGTGGACATCATCTTGCGGTCCGAGGTGAAGGGCAGCTCGGCGATGCGCGCGAAGCGTGTGGTGCGGCGTGTGTGCACGCCCAGCTTGCGCTCGGCCACGAGGAAGGCGGCCTCGGTCGGGTCGCCCTGGATCTCCCAGGCGCCGTCCGCGGTCTGGCGCAGGTCGGCGTTGCTGGCCAGGCTGCCGCCGCTGAGCACGGCGATGTGTTCGTCGCGCAGCGGACCGGCGGCGAGTTCAGCCCCCTGGTGCTCGACGCGGCCGTCCGGCACGTAGCCGACACCGGTGACGTGCGTGCCGCCCGAGGCGGTCATCACGCGCACGATCGTCATCTCGGCGCGGGTCAGCGTGCCCGTCTTGTCGGAGGCGATCACCGAGGCCGAGCCCAGCGTTTCCACGGCTGCCAGCGTCTTGACGATTGCCTGGCGCCCGGCCATGCGCTGCACGCCCATCGCCAGCACCACCGACAGGATCGCCGGCAGTCCTTCCGGCACGGCGGCCACGGCCAGCGACACGCCCAGCAGCAGCACGCGCACCAGGTCGGCCGGCGTGTGCGTGTCCGACATGGCCAGCACCGTGCCGACCACACCAACCGCGATCACCACCGCCGCCAGCCCGAGCGCACGGCCGATACGG
Organism: Sphaerotilus sp.; assembly: GCF_031429695.1. Classification (GTDB taxonomy): domain Bacteria; phylum Pseudomonadota; class Gammaproteobacteria; order Burkholderiales; family Burkholderiaceae_C; genus Sphaerotilus. Next base: position 15,655 of record NZ_JANPAB010000065.1, on the reverse strand, counting down.
GCCACCTCCTTCTGCAGCGGGGTCGGTGCGGCGGTGGTGGCGTCGAGCAGGGTGGCGATGGCGCCCATCTCGGAGTCCATGCCGGTGGCGGTCACCAACGCCCGGCCGCTGCCCTGTACCGCCGCGGTGCCCTTGTAGACCATGCACAGCCGATCGCCCAGGCTGACCGCGTCGGGCAGCGTGGCGGTGTCCTTGAGGACGGCCGCGCTCTCGCCGGTGAGCGAGGCTTCCTGCACGTGCAGCGCAGTGGCCTCGACCAGTCGCGCGTCGGCGCCCACCGCGTCGCCCTCGGCCAGCACGAGCAGGTCGCCACGCACCAGATCGGCGCTCGGGATGCGCTGGAGCTGGCCGCCACGCAGCACCGACGAGGTCACCGCTGTCATCCGCGCGAGCGCCGCGACGGCGTGGTCTGCCTTGGCCTCCTGCAGGAGGCCGAGCACGGCATTCAGCACGACGACCAAGCCGATCACGGCCGCGTCCACCGGCCAGCCATGGCGCCCTTCGAGGGCCCAGACGCCGGTGGCGATGGCCGCCGCGGCGAGCAGCAGCAGCACCAGTGGGTCAGTGCCCTGTGCCAGCGCCCGCTGCCAGAGGCTGGTGCGGGTGCTGGAGCGCAGGGTGTTGGGGCCGTCCTGCGCGCGGCGGCGGGCGGCCTCGTCTGCGCTCAGGCCCTGGGTGAGATCGCTGCCCAGGGCCTGCGCCACCGTCTCGGGGGTCAGCAGCGAGGGATCGTCGAGGGCGGTGCGGTCGGGCGGCATGGGGGTGTCCGGGCCGCACCGCCTGGCCGGATCAACGGATGCGTCGGCGGCCGAGGAAGCCGATGACCCCCAGACCGGCCAGCATCATCGCCAGCGAATCTGCCTCTGGCACTGGCGAGACGGGCAGCAGGGTCGAGCTGAGGGTGTAGAAGCCGCCCAGGCTGCCGACACCAGCACCAGTGACTTCGTAGTAGTAGTTGCCCAGGGTCAGGATGCCAAAGGCGTGCGAGATGCTGCCCGTCACGTCGTTGAAGGCGAAGCTGCCGACAGCGGCGTCCACGGCTCCCTCCTCCTTGAACAGCGACACCTGGCCGCCAGTGATGTTCAGGGCGCTGGTCAGGTTGTTGGAGACCGCCGTGCTGAACAGGGTCTCCGCAGCGGTGAGGCTGAACAGATAGGTGTCACTGAAACTGCCCATCGGCATGAGGACGGAGGCCACTTCGAGCGGGCCGTGTGTGCCCCAGTCGGTGGTGGCCGCCTGGGCGTTGAAGGCGAGCGTGCTGGCGAGGGCGGCCGTGGCGGCGAGGAGAGCGGGATGGGTGTGCATAAGGTGCTTTCGGAAGAGGGTTGACAGCGGAAAGAAACTCCATCGTTCCATCGGGTTATTGCGGCGTCTGTGCCCTGGCGCACATGACTACCCGCCTCAGGGGGTGTTGCGTGCAGGCTTCCCGCGCGTGGCGGCCAGCCCCGCCAGCCCCGTCAGGAACAGCATGGCTGTGGCGGGTTCCGGCACCGGCGTCACCGGGCCGCCGCTGAAGCCGAGGCTGCCGCCATCGACGAGGCCGGTACCGAAGTCCTGCCCAACGCAGTTGGCCGAGACGAGGTTGTCCGTCAGCGTGACCGCACCGTTCAGGCCGATCGCCCGGCCGCAGAGGATCTGTGCGCCGGGGTTGAGCGTCACGCTGGTCAACGCCAGCAGGTTGCCGGCGAAATCGGTGCCGGTGCCCAGCGTGGCGGAGCTGCCGATCTGCCAGTAGATCCCGCTGCCGGCGGTGGCGTTGAGGACGCTGATGAACGAATCGGCCGCGGTGGTCAGCGTGCTGCCGATCTGGAACACGAAATTGCTACCCGGATTGGTTGCGAAATCGAGCATGAGCGTGCCGGTCAGTTGCGCCGAGGTGTCGAAGCGGTAGACGCCCGGTGTCAGTGTGGTGAGGCCGGGTGAACCCATCACCTGGCCGGTCAGGTTGGTGCCGAAGGCCAGGCCGGCGAGCGCGTTGTAGGCGGTCGTGGCGTCGATGAGGGCCGCTTGTGCGGTGGCGTCGTTGGGATGCACGGTGCCGCCGTTGACGTTGATGCCGGAGAACAGGCCGGTGATCGAGGCGCCGGGGCTGGTGCCGAGGTCACCGAAGATCTGCGTGGGCGGGTTCGGGGCGCTGTGGGCATCGGTCACCGTGGTGCCGGCGAGCACCGCGAAGGTCTGGGCCGAGCCCAGCTCGGGTGCGGCCTGTGCGGGCAGGGCGGCCGCCAGGGCGATCACCGCCGCGAGGGCGATGGCCGTTGAGGCCGGGTGTGACGGGCGTGACGGGCGTGAAGGGCAGATGATGGGGGTGCGCATAGGGTACTTTCAGATTTTCCGGACAGACGGCCGGCGCGTGCATCGGGTTAAGACTCTTGTAGGCGTGGGGGCTGCGGACGGTCTGTGCGGCAGCGCACATGCCGCCACCCGGAATCGGGGGGGTCAACCAGGTATGCGTGCCACCGCACAGAGCTGTTCACCGTCGGCGCGCACAGTCGGTATCTCCCACGCCTGTTACTCCCATGACGGGGTGTCCATGCACTGGAGTGCCGCATGACCCTTGCCAGGAACCACCTGATCGAATTGCTGCCTGGACAGGATCGACAGCGTCTGCTCGCCCGGTGCGAATCGGTGCCGCTGGCCCTTTCGCAAGTGCTGTGCGAGCGCGGCGCCCCGCTGGCGCATGTCCATTTCCCTGTCGACAGCTACGTCTCGCTGGTGACCCAGCTCTACGGCCACCAGGGTCTGGAGGTCGGCATGGTCGGGCGCGAAGGGGTGCTCGGTGCCTCGCTGATGCTGGGCGTGGTGACTGCGCCGCTGCAGGCGCTGGTGCAGGGGGTCGGTACGGCCTGGCGGTTGACCGTGCCGGATTTCCTGGCGGAGCTGGCCCGCAGCCTGGCGCTGCAGTACTACCTGCACCGATTCCTGTATGTGCGCATGGCGCAACTGGCCACGTCGGCCGCCTGTCTGCGATTCCACCACATCGAACCACGCCTGGCGCGCTGGCTGCTGATGAGCCAGGACCGGGCCCATGCTGACCACTTCCGGGTCACGCACGAGTTTCTGGCCTACATGCTCGGCGTGCGCCGTGTCGGGGTCACCGTGGCGGCCGGCGCGCTGCAGCGCCGAGGTCTGATCCTTTACTGCCGCGGTGAACTGCGTGTGCTGGACCGTCCCGGGCTCGAAGCCAGTGCCTGCACCTGCTACGCCGCCGACCGGCGTTCCTACACCGACTGGCTCGGCGTCCCGTCCTTTGCAGACCCGCGCCTCGCCTGACAGACCGGGGGTGTCTGGCACATGGGTGCGGCGCTGTCCTACAGCGACAGGTGTCCGGCGCCGATGGCCCCTTGGCGCACGGGTTTCTACAGTGCAGATGTCCGTCCGGTGCACAAGCGCACCGATCCAGACGATCTGGACAACCCCACAGGAGATCTGCCATGACCCATACCCTGACCCGCCGCTTCACCCTGACCCTCACCGCCACCATGGCCGCCATGGCGATGCTCGTCGCCTCGGGCTGCGCAGTCACGCGCGGCCAGGAAAGCGTTGGCGCCTACGTCGACGACGCCGCGATCACCACTGCAGTCAAGGCCCGCTTCGTTGACAACCGCCAGGTGGACGCCAGCAGCATCAGCGTCGAGACGCTCAATGGCACCGTGATGCTGTCCGGTTTCGCCAAGAACACGGCAGAACGCACGATGGCCGAGACGCTGGCGATGAAGGTCGGCGGCGTGAAGTCGGTCAGGAACGAGATCACCGTCCGTCCGTGAACCCACAGCGGCCATTCAACCCCCTGTCACCACCACACCCTGAAGGAGCACACATGAACTGGGACCGCATTCAAGGCAACTGGAAGCAAGTCGCCGGCAAGGCCAAGGCCCAATGGGGCAAGCTGACCGATGACGACCTCGACGTCGTGGCCGGCCACCGCGAGCAACTCGCCGGCAAGATCCAGGAACGCTATGGCATCGCCCGCGAAGAGGCCGTGAAGCAGATGGACGCCTGGCAGCACACGGCGGACGAGGCTTGGTTCACGGTCAAGTCGGACAAGCCGCCGCGCTGAAGGGGCGTCGCCTGGCACGGCCCGGGAGGGGCCGTGCCTTCCGCCGACGGGTCACAGCGGCAGCCGCGCCTTGAGCGGACAGTGGTCCGACACGGCCAGCAGCGGCTCCGGGCGCCGGTCGTCCGCACCCAGCGTGCGCCCCAGGAAGCCGAGCGCCACTTTCTCGGCCGTCGGCACCGGGCCGCTGCCCGCCGGCAGGTGCACCGTGATGTGGTCCAGCCCGATCGGGTTGCGGCAGCCCAGCGCCTTCGCATCGGTCAGCCGTTCCATTTCGGACGGGTCCAGCACGCGGGCCTTGGCGTCCTTGCACAGCCGGGTGGATTCCTCGTCGAGCGGGCAGGCCGTGTCCAGCGCCGTGAGCAGGGACGCGGCCGGCACACCGTCGTTCACCTCGCGCCAGAGGCTGGTCGAACGCACGCCCGGCACATAGGCGTCCGTCGCCAGACCGCGGCTGCGCACCGGCGTGTTCGCCGGCAGGCTGGCCTCGTGGGCGATGTTGCGGTTGAAATCCCCGAGCATCACCACGGCGTCGACTCCCTGGCTGCGCTCCTGCAACCAGGTTTCCAGCGGCGGGAGCTGTGCCTGCAGCACGGTGCAGGCCGGATCATTCCCGGCCAGCTGCCCGCGGCCGTTGCCATTGCCACCACCTTCCAGCGGCGAGACGCAGGCGGATTTCAGGTGCACGGTGAGGAAACGTGTCACCTTGCCACCGATGCGCAGCGCCACCGACAGGCCCGGCCGCGGCTGTTCCTTGACCGGCCGCTCCGGCAAGGCCAGCGGCGCGTAGACCTCGCAGGTGCCCACGGCGGTGGCGACCTTGCGCCGCCATGCGAACGCCAGCCGCTGCACCTTGTGCGACGTGAAACCGCAGACCTCGTAGTCGCGCCCGCCATCGGGCAGCACCTCGCGCACCGCCTGCACGCTGCTGACCTCCTGGAAGGCGATCACGTCGGCGTTCACCTTGGTGGTGAGCACCTCGGCGATCTGCTGGCGGTGCTTGGCGAGCGCGGATTCGGTGACCGCGACCGGTTTGTGGCGGCTCTGCCAGACATCGCAGGGCGGCAGTTGGCCGATGTCCCACTCGATCTTGGCGTCACGGCCCCAGCGCAGCTGCCAGCCGGTCTTCGGGCCGTTCGGGTCGGGGCGCCACAGCTCGCCCGTGCCGGACTTGGAGAAACGCTGACCACAGGCGGCGATCCAGCGCGTGGCGAGCGGCGTGTCCAGGTGCCAGCCGAGGTTCCAGGTGGCGACGGTGACGTCCGTGGCACAAGCGGCGTTGGCGGCCAGACTCAGGGCGAGGCAGACGAAGGCGGAGCGGGGGAAGTGTCGGTGCATGGGCGCGATTGTGCGTCGGTCGAACCGCCCGCATAGGGCACGATCCCTGACGGTACCCGCACCGAGGCCGGCTGCACATGCGCGTCCTGGTCGTCGAAGAACATCTGCGCACCGAAGGCGGCGAGCACCTGGTCCTTCGACGCGCCACCCATGAAGAACGCCTCGTCCACATCGACCTGCCAGTCGCGCAGCGTGTGGATGACGCGGGCGTGTGCCGGGCTGCTGCGGGCGGTGACGATGGCGATGCGCACGGGGCAGGGCGCACCGCGGCTGCGGAACTCCTGCTGCAGCGCGGCCAGGCGGACCAGCAGCTTGGCGAACGGGCCTTCCGCCATGGCGCGGCGGCGGTTGGCCTGCTCGTGCGCGGCGAAAGCTTCCAGGCCCTGCGTCTTGTAGATGTGCTCCGATTCGGGCGAGAACAGCACGGCGTCGCCATCGAAGGCGATGCGGATCTGGCCCTCGGGCGCGCGGAACGCGGCGGGCGGGTCGTAGAGCAGGGCGGCCGCCACGCCGTGGTCGATCGCCTCCTGCACGTCACCGCGGTTGCGCGACAGGAACAGGTCCACCTCGAAGGCCTTCAGATACTCCACCAGCGAGCGCGCGCCGCCCGTGAACGCCGCGCGGGTGATGTCCAGCCCGTGGGCCTCGATCGCGTTGAAGGCGCGCAGGCCGGTGTCCGGCGAGTTGCGCGAGACGACGACCACCTCGATGCGCCGCTCCGGCAGCAGCGGGTTCAGCCCGAGCAGCGCCTGCACCAGCGGGAAGGCGGTGCCGGGGCGCAACGGCTCGTTCTCGTGGGCGCGCTGGTACTGGCTGAAAGCGGCGACCCCCTGCGCGTCGTAGAGCCGGTTCTCGTGCTCCAGATCGAACAGGGCGCGGGAGCTGATGCCGATGACGAGCTTGTCGGTGAGGGAGTAGGGCATGGGATATGTCCGTGAGTAATGTCACAGCAGGTCGTGCGGAATTGTCACGTTTTGACGTGTCTCGGAAGGCTGGATCGGTACCCGGACTATGCTGCTTTTGCATTTTCCAGGGAGAAGAAATGACCGCGACACAGATCGCGATCGCGCATGCCGGCAGCGGCGGCGCGGCGCATCATCGACTAGACGAACACCTCGAAGCCGTGGCACAGCTCGCAGCGCGCCACCTTCACCACGACCCCGCCGCCCGCGAACTCGCACGGCTTGCCGGCTTGTGGCACGACTTGGGCAAGTACCGCCGTGGGTTTCAAACCTACATCCGGTTGGTGGCTGATGCCCACATCCAGAGCGAACTGCCCGCAAACCGCGACAAGAGCCACTCGGGTGCTGGTGCGCTGTGGGCCGAGCAGACGCTGGTGTCGAAACTCGGGCGTGAAGGCCGCATGGTGTCGCGGGTACTGCAATACGTGATCGCGGGGCACCACGCTGGGCTGGATAACTGGGAAAGTCTGAAAGGACGACTCGCTGGCGACGACGCAAAACGTGAACTGAGCGAAGCACTGGAAGCCGATCCTGCATCCGATCTGCTGTCTCCAGTGGGCACTCTTCCTCGACTGCCGCAACTGCCTATTCCTCCCAGCATGGTCGAAGAAATCCCCGGACGCTTCGCCCTCTGGGTGCGCATGCTGTTCTCGGCGCTGGTGGACGCGGATTTTCTGGATACCGAAGCGTTCATGACCCCGGCCGCCACGCAGGCCCGGCAGGCGGACGTACTGCCGATGACCGCGCTGCTGGCCGCGTTCGATGGCTACATGACGCACAAGGCCGAGGCGGTGGAGGCATCTGGTCAGACCGACAGCCCGGTGAACCAGCACCGGGCCGAGGTGCTCGCCGCGTGTCGGGCCAAGGCGACAGGGGCGCCCGGTACCTACACGCTGACCGTGCCGACCGGTGGCGGCAAGACGCTGGCGAGCCTGGCCTTCGCGCTCACGCACGCTGCGCAGCATGCCAAGCGCCGCGTCGTGATGGTCATCCCCTACACCAGCATCATCGAGCAGACCGCCGAGGTGTACCGCGAGGTCTTCGCGCCGCTGGGCGAAGGCGTCGTGATCGAGCACCACAGCAACGCCGAGAGTGACGAGCGGGCCGAGACCTCGCGCTCGCGGCTCGCCTGCGAGAACTGGGATGCACCGGTCATCGTGACCACCAGCGTGCAGTTGTTCGAGAGCCTGTTCGCCCGCAAGACTTCCCGTTGCCGCAAGTTGCACAACCTGGCGAACAGCGTGCTGGTGCTCGACGAGGCGCAGTTGCTGCCGGTCGAGTACCTGCAGCCGGTGGTGGACGTGCTGCGGTTGCTGGTGAAGGACCACGGCGTGACGGTGGTGCTGTGTACCGCGACGCAGCCGACGCTGACCTCGCAGCCGCTGTTCGGTGGCAAGGGGCTGCGCGGTTACGGGTCGGGGGAGGTGACGGCGATCATCGACGACGAGGTGGGGTTGTACGCGGCGCTGCAGCGGGTGCGGGTGCATCTGCCGGCGGATCTGAAGACGCCGCAGCCCTGGAGCGTGACGACCGAGGCGCTGATGCGGCACGAGGCGGTACTGGCCATCGTGAGCCGGCGTGCCGATGCCCGCGAGCTGTACGACGGGCTGAAGCGCGAGTTGCCGACCGGCGCCCGCGGGCTGTGGCACCTGTCGGCGCTGATGTGTCCGCAGCACCGCAGTGAGGTCATTGCGGACATCAAGGCGGCGCTCGTTGTTCGGCGCGAGGCACTGGCGCAGGGAGACGAGGCCGAGCCGGTGCGGGTGGTTTCGACGCAGTTGGTTGAAGCCGGGGTCGATCTCGATTTCCCGGTGGTGTTCCGGGCGCTGGCCGGGCTGGACTCGGTGGCGCAGGCGGCCGGGCGCTGCAACCGCGAGGGGCGGCTGGCGATGGGCGAGGTGCATGTCTTCGTGCCGCCGAAGGCTCCGCCGCCGGGGTTGATGCTGCAGGCGGTGCAAACCTGCACGCTGGTGTGGGACCGCTGTGAAGGCGACCCGCTGGCGCTGGAGCACATCGCGGGTTATTTCAAGCGGCTTTACGCCGACGCGGACCTGGATCGCAAGGGCATCTGCGAGGCCTTGCGGCTGCAGATCGACCGGCAGGAGCAGGCGCTGGCGGTGCGTTTCCGCGATGCCTCGGACGAGTTCAAGCTGATCGACAACGAGGACGCGGCGACGGTGATCGTGCGCTACCGCAGCGAGCGGTGCCGGGAGGACGTGAACATGCTGCTGCGGATGCTGGAGCGCGACGGCCCGGCCCGTTGGCTCATGCGCAAGCTGCAGCGGTACGGGGTGACGGTCTACCAGCACGACCTGAAGAAGCTGGTCAAGGGCGGTGACGTGCGCGAGTTGCCGCAGGTGCCGGGGCTGTACGTGCAGGTGGATTCGGATGTGTTCTACGACCCCGTGATGGGCGCACGGGTGGGTGGGGCGCCGGGCGATCCGGCGGCCTTCTACGCGTGAGCGGGTGAGATGGTTTCAATGGAAGGGAGAAATGGCTGATGCAGAGCTTCTGTCTTGAGGTGAAAGGCGACTACGCCTGTTTCACGCGCCCGGAGATGAAGGTGGAGCGTGTCTCCTACGACTTCATCACGCCGTCAGCGGCGCGGTCGGTGTTCGACTCGATCCTGTGGAAGCCGGAGATCCGGTGGGAGGTCGAGCGCATCGAGATCCTGGCGCCGGTGCGGTGGATCAGCGTGCGGCGCAACGAGGTGGGTGCGGTGATCTCGACGCGCAACCTGCAGACCGTGATGACCGCCGGGCATGGGCAGCTCGGGCTGTACGTCGAGGACGAGCGGCAGCAGCGGGCCGGGCTGTTTCTGCGTGACGTGCGCTATCGGCTGCATGCGCGGCTGGTGTCGGTCAAGGGCGAGGCGCTGCACAACCCGGCCAAGTACGCCGAGATGTTCACCCGCCGTGCGTCGAAGGGCCAGTGTGTCAACCAGCCGTACCTCGGCTGCCGCGAGTTCGACGCCCGCTTCCGGCTCGTGACCACGCCGCACGGCGAACCTGAGCCGTGTGCCGAGATCGACGGCGATTTCGGCTGGATGCTCTACGACATGGATTTCAGCCGGCCGGCGGACCCGAAACCGATGTTTTTCCGCGCCAGGGTCGTGCGCGGGGTGCTCGACCTGGAAGGCGTGGAGGTGCGGCGATGATTCTTCAGGCACTGCACGGGTATTACGAACGCAAGATGCGCGACCCCGATCCGGCGCGGCGGCTGCCAGCGGCCGGGCTGGAGGAGAAGGAGATTCCGTTCATCCTGGAACTGGCGCTGGATGGGCGGCTGGTGGGGATCAAGGACACGCGGACGCAGGAGGGGAAGAAGAAATTCGCTCGGCGGTATCAGGTGCCGCAAGGTGTCAAGAAGACCTCCGGCGTGGCGGCCAATCTGCTGTGGGACACGGCCGAGTACGTGCTCGGACTCGACACCAAGGGCAAGCCGCAGCGTGTGGCCGAACAGGTCGCCGCGTTCCGGCAGCGCGTGGACCAACTAGCGCAGCGGGCGCCAAGTGACGCCGGGTTGATCGCGGTCCAACGCTTTCTGGCCGGTCAGCCACTCGCCGATGCGCAGTTGCAGCCGCAGTGGGTCGAGATCGCCGAGGTCAATCCGATCGTGTCCTTCCGGCTGAAGGACGACATCGACCTCGTGTGTCAGCGCCCGGGCGTGATCGGCGCGGTGTCTGCCGCCGGCCCGAAGGAGGAGGCACCTGGCGCGGCCCTGGTGTGCCTGATCACCGGTGACTCGGCCGAGCCGGAGCGGCTGCACAACGCGCTCAAAGGCGTGTGGGGCGCCCAGACTTCCGGCGCGAACATTGTGTCGTTCAACCTTGACGCTTTCCGCTCGTTCGGCAAGGAGCAGGGCGCTAACGCCCCGGTGAGTGCCCTCGCCGCTTTTGCCTACACGACCGCGCTGAACAGCCTGCTCGCCAAAGGCTCCCGCCAGCGCATGCAGGTCGGCGACGCCAGCACCGTGTTCTGGGCGCAGTCCGAGCAGGACAGCGATTTCGAGGACGCCTTCGCCTCGTTCTTCGATACCGACCAGGACGACCCGGACGCCCACACCGAGCAGGTGCGGGCGCTGTTCGACGCGCTCCAGTCCGGGCAGTTCGATGGGGCGACGGGCCAGCGAAAGTTCTATGTGCTGGGCCTTGCACCGAACGCCGCTCGCATCTCGATCCGTTTCTGGCACGCCGCGACCTTGCATGACATCGCCGTGCGGGTGCGAGAGTGGTTCGCAGATCTGGAAATCACCCACCGGGCACATGAGCAGGCGTTCCCCCCGCTGTACTGGTTGCTTCGTGCCATCGCTGTCCAGGGCAAGCCCGAGAACATTCCGCCAACCCTGAGCGGCGACCTGATGCGTGCCATCTTGACTGGCGGGCCTTTCCCGGCGCTCTGGCTCAACGCCGCGGTGCAGCGCAGCCGTGCCGAACGGGATGTCACCTACTACCGCGCAGCCACCATCAAGGCGTGCCTGAACCGCCAGATCCGTTTCCAGAACCCCATGTCAGAGGAGGTTTACCGTCCCATGCTTGATCTGCAGAACCCCAATGCCGGCTACCGGCTCGGCCGGCTGTTCGCCACGCTGGAGAAGATCCAGGAGGCGGCCAGTCCTGGCCTGAACGCCACCATCCGCGAACGTTACTTCGGCGCTGCGTCCAGCACGCCCGTGGCGGTCTTTACCACGCTGCTGCGGCTGAAGAACCACCACCTCGCCAAGCTGCCCAACCGCGGCCAGGCGACCAACTTCGAGAAGCTCATCGCCGAGATCACCAGCGGCCTCACCGACTTCCCGACCCACATGGCCTTGCCCGACCAGGGCCGCTTCGCGCTGGGCTACTACCACCAGCGCCAGGACTTCTTCACCAAGACTGATGCGAACAAGGCTGCCGCTGCCGCAATCGCCGCTGAAACCACCGAATCCACCAAGGGAGACTGAACATGAACCTGAATCACCGCTATGACTTCGTCCTGCTGTTCGACGTGAAGGACGGTAACCCCAACGGCGACCCAGACGCCGGTAATCTGCCGCGCATGGACGCCGAAACCGGCCACGGCCTGATGACCGACGTGGCGCTCAAGCGCAAGGTGCGTAACTTTGTCGGCCTCGTGCATGGCGAGCAGCCGCCTTACGAGATCTACGTCAAGGAAAAAGCGGTCCTGAACCGTGCGCACGAGCGGGCCTATGTGGCAACCGGAAACGAGGAGGCCCTGAAGGGTGACGACAAGAAGCGCAAGGGCGGTGGCGACACCGTGGACAAGGCGCGGAACTGGATGTGCGCCAACTTCTTTGACGTCCGCACCTTTGGTGCCGTCATGTCGCTGGGCGTCAACTGCGGCCAGGTGCGTGGCCCGGTGCAGATGACGTTCGCCCGCTCGATCGAGCCGATCGTCGCGCTGGAGCACTCGATCACCCGCATGGCGGTCGCCACCGAAGCCGAAGCCGAGAAGCAGGGCGGCGACAACCGCACGATGGGCCGCAAGCACACCGTCCCATACGGGCTGTACCGCTCGCATGGCTTCGTCTCGTCCTTCCTCGCCAAGCAGACGCAGTTCTCGGCGGAAGACCTGGACCTGTACTTCAAGGCGCTGGAGCAGATGTTCGAGCACGACCGCTCGGCTGCCCGCGGCCAGATGTCCACCCGTGGCCTCTACGTCTTCGAGCACGAGAGCGAACTCGGGAATGCCCCGGCGCACGCGCTGTTCGACCGCCTGACCGTGGCGCCTACTGCACCGGGTACACCCGCCCGCGACTTCGGTGCCTACGCCGTGCTGTTCGACGGCCAGCCGCTCGCGCCGGGCCAGTCGGTGCCGGCCGCGACCGGGGTGACGCTCACGCGGCGCTGTTGAGATGGGGTCGGTCGCGAACGAGGGTCGGCCCGGCGCGGACGAGCCGCCCGACCCGATCCCGCTGTCGGCCCTGCAACACTGGTCCTACTGCCCGCGCCAGTGCGGTCTGATCCACCTGGACCAGGTGTTCGACGACAACGTTCACACGCTGCGCGGACAGGCGGTGCATGCGCAGGTGGACCAGCCGGGCTTCGAGCTGCGCAAGGGCGTGCGCATCGAGCGGGCGCTGCCGGTGTGGAACGACGCGCTCGGGCTGATCGGCAAGACCGACGCGGTGGAGTTCGACCCGGCCAGCGGGGTGCCGTACCCGGTCGAGTACAAGCACGGCTCGCGCAACAAGGCGGCTGACATCGCCCACGCCGACGACGTGCAACTCGCCGCGCAGTCGCTGTGTCTGGCCGAGATGACCGGCCACGCGGTGACGGAAGGCGCGCTGTACTACGCCAGCTCCAAGCGCCGTCGCGTCGTGCCGATCACCTCGGCGTTGCAAGCGGAGGTGGTCGAAATCGCTGCCGCGTTCCGCGCCATGCTCGCCAGTGGCACGCTGCCCGCCCCGACGACCGACACCCGCCGCTGCCGCGCCTGCTCGCTCAATGAACGCTGCCAGCCCGAAGCGTGGCGCCGGCTGCACGCCCTGGGTGATCTGCGCGCCCGGCTGTTCGACCCGGACGCCGAGTGACTCCGACAAGCTCTATTCCCCATGCAACTGCTCAACACCCTGTACGTCACCACGCCCGAGAGCTACCTGCGCCTGGACAACGACACGCTGCGCGTCGAGGTCGAGCGGGAGGTCAAGCTGCGCGTGCCGCTGCACCACCTCAACGCCGTGGTGTGCTTCGGCCACATCAACCTGAGCGCGCCGCTGATGCACCGGCTGGCCGAGGAGGGCAAGGCGCTGGTGCTGCTCGACGCCAACGGCCGCTTCAAGGCGCGGCTGGAGGGGGAGGTCAGTGGCAACGTGCTGCTGCGCCGTGCCCACCACCAGGCGATTGACAACGCGGCCTTCACGCTGGAACTGGCGCGCACCATCGTGGCCGGCAAGCTGCGCAACCAGCGTTACGTCCTGCAGCGCGGGGCGCGGGACAGCAAGTCCGATGAAGAAACGGCACGGCTGGAGCGGGCGGCGCAAGACTTGGCGGCCAGCCTGCGCGCCTTGCCCGCGGCGCCCGATCTGGACACCGTGCGCGGGATCGAGGGCGAGGCGGCGCGCACCTATTTCGAGGTGTTCACGCTGCTGGTGCGCGCCGACCAGCGCGAGCACTTTGCGCTGAACGGCCGCAGCCGGCGACCGCCGCGGGACCGGATGAACGCGCTGCTGAGTTTCCTGTATTCGATGTGGACCAACGATTGCCGAAGTGCCATCGAAGCCTCCGGGCTGGATCCGCAGATGGGTTTTCTGCACGCGTTGCGACCTGGGCGGGCGGCGCTGGCACTGGATCTGGTGGAGGAGTTCCGGCCGTTCGCCGACCGGCTGGCGCTGACGCTGATCAACCGGGGTCAGGTCAGTGCGAAGGACTTCACCGAACGCGAGGGCGGGGCGGTGTTGCTCGACGGGGATGCACGCAAGACGGTGGTCGTCGCTTTCCAGGAGCGCAAGAAGGAGGAACTCACCCATCCGCTGCTGGCCGAAAGTGTGCTGCTCGGGCTGGTACCGCTGGTGCAGGCGCGGTTGCTGGCGCGGCATGTGCGGGGTGAGGCGCCCACCTACGTGCCGTTCAGCGTGCGCTGACCAGGAGTTCACACCATGCTGGTCATCGTTTGCTATGACGTCAACACGGAAGATCGCGCCGGCCGGCGCCGCCTGCGCCGGGTCGCCAAGGTCTGCGAGAGCACAGGACAGCGCGTGCAGAAATCGGTCTTCGAATGTCAGGTTGATCTGGCGCAGATGGAGGAATTGGAGCGGCGCCTGTTAGACGAGATCGACGTGAACACCGACTGTCTGCGTCTGTACCGCATGGCGAACACGCGAGGTTGCGAGGTTCGCCAGCACGGCGCCTTCCGTTCGACGGATTTCGAGGGGCCACTGGTTCTATGATGGTGCCTTGCGCGAACCCCAAGTGACCGCCTGGTCCCTGGGAGGTTCGCGCCCCACGCAAGTCCTTGTCGCGCATCACTTTCATGCCTCAGATCCGCTCAGCGCACCCCCGACCGGCCCTCGCGGCCCCAAGGTTCGCGCTCCAGTGCGATTTTTCCCTTGTGCGACAAGGACTTGGCTGTGTGGAGTCGCCCGCTATTTCTGTGGCGGGCGTGGATTGAAACAGCCGTGCAAGGTGCAGAGCCTGCAACTGATCGGCGTCGCCCGCTATTTCTGTGGCGGGCGTGGATTGAAACACGCTGGTCCTGCCCGGACCCGTCAACGACGTGGTGTCGCCCGCTATTTCTGTGGCGGGCGTGGATTGAAACCGGTCCAATCAACTTTGTCAACACGGTAGTGCAAGGTCGCCCGCTATTTCTGTGGCGGGCGTGGATTGAAACCATGTACCCGGCCGTGATGAAGAATTACAAGCATCGTCGCCCGCTATTTCTGTGGCGGGCGTGGATTGAAACCGTGCCAGATCCAAGCCTTTGATCAGCAGTTCGGTGTCGCCCGCTATTTCTGTGGCGGGCGTGGATTGAAACATGCGTCCGCGGGTCAGTCCACCCGATTGGGGTAGGTCGCCCGCTATTTCTGTGGCGGGCGTGGATTGAAACTCGCTGGAGATCAACGCCGGCGCGCTTGTGACCATGTCGCCCGCTATTTCTGTGGCGGGCGTGGATTGAAACAGGCTGGTGACCGCAGTGCATTCGATGCAACCTTGTCGCCCGCTATTTCTGTGGCGGGCGTGGATTGAAACGGGACATGGGATCAAGCATTTACCAATGCGGCCGTCGCCCGCTATTTCTGTGGCGGGCGTGGATTGAAACAGATCCACGACTGCAGACGGACCGCCATCATCCTGGTCGCCCGCTATTTCTGTGGCGGGCGTGGATTGAAACCGATCTGCGCGCCGTAGCCGCTGCTGCCGATCTGGTCGCCCGCTATTTCTGTGGCGGGCGTGGATTGAAACAAATAGTTAGCTTCTGGCTATCAAATACGCACATGTCGCCCGCTATTTCTGTGGCGGGCGTGGATTGAAACAGCATCCGGCGCGACACGCCGATGGACTGCGCCGCGGTCGCCCGCTATTTCTGTGGCGGGCGTGGATTGAAACAGCATTGATCCGCGCGTCGTAGCCGCTGCTGCCGGTCGCCCGCTATTTCTGTGGCGGGCGTGGATTGAAACGACTGCACGCTGCTGCAGATCGCGCCCGGCCCTGGTCGCCCGCTATTTCTGTGGCGGGCGTGGATTGAAACTGTTCGCCGCACGACCTGCACCTGGTCGTCGGTGGTCGCCCGCTATTTCTGTGGCGGGCGTGGATTGAAACTTGGAAGGGTCCGCCGCAGGTGCAGGCGTGGGCGCGTCGCCC
>NZ_JANPAB010000064.1:0-18964 GCF_031429695.1 Sphaerotilus sp. | reverse complement strand
TGCCCAGGCCCTGCGACCGGATCATCTGCACGACCTGCAGCTTGAAGCTCGCGTCAAAGACTCTTCGTTTCGTGTTCGTCACGTTCGTTGCCCAGGTGATTTCCACCTATCGGTGTGTGCGAAATCATTAGATCAGGACAGTCCCCGGCAGTGTCCCCGGTCAGGAAAAGCCGACGTGAACGCAAGCGAACCTAAGCGGACTCAAGCGGACAACGTGCCCCCGTGTCCCCGGTGTCCCCGCCTGTTTTACATTCAAGGTCGAGATGCACCCCTTAATACGTCAGGGGGGTATGCCAACCGATCCGGGTTCAAGTCCTTCGGCAGAGTGCGGCCGAACCCTTCGCCCTGGTGCAACCGACCAGCCGGCCCCGCGCCTCCAGAAGGAAGAACCGAGCCGGAAGAACTCGAACCATGATCCTGATAAGTCTTTCAGGATCAAAGACTTACGCGCTTGATCGTGTTGTCCCCGGCCCATATCAAGGTTCGCAGACGTTCGCATAAGTCCGCAGAACCACCAAAAAGCCCTAGAGAATCAACGCTCTAGGGCTTTTTCTTTGTCCAGATAACCCTAGGGAGCATAGGCCCGCCGGTGGCCAAGGTGGCGATGGGACGCAAGGGACGCGTGATTCCAAAGCGTTGCGGCGTTGGCCTCAGATCGACATCAACCGCCGAACCCCGTCGGCCTCCATGTCACCCCCCCGCCCGCGCTGGAGGATCTCCCCGCGCTCCATCACCAGGTACTGGTCGGCCAGCTCGGCGGCGAAGTCGTAGAACTGCTCCACCAGCACGATCGCCATGCTCCCCCGGTCGGCCAGCATGCGGATCACGCGGCCGATGTCCTTGATGATGCTCGGCTGGATGCCTTCGGTCGGCTCGTCGAGGATCAGCAGCTTCGGCCCCGCCGCCAGCGCACGGGCAATCGCCAGCTGCTGCTGTTGCCCACCCGACAGATCACCGCCCCGCCGGTGGAGCATCTGCTTGAGCACCGGAAACAGCTCGAACAGCTCCGCCGGGATCGGCTCGCTGGCCTTCTTGTACGCCAGCCCCATCAGCAGGTTGTCCTCGACCGTGAGCCGGCCGAAGATCTCGCGGCCCTGCGGCACATAGCCGACGCCCTTGCGCACGCGGTCGTAGGGCGTGTCCTTGGTGATGTCCGTGCCGTCGAGCGTGACCGAGCCGGTCTTGATCGGTACCACCCCCATCAGGCTCTTCAGCAGCGTCGTCTTGCCCACGCCGTTGCGCCCGAGGATGACCGTCACCTCGCCGAGCTTCGCCTCGAAATCCAGCCCGCGCAGGATGTGCGAGCCGCCGTAATACTGGTTCAGACCTTGGACCTTGAGCATCGTGTCTTCCCTTCAGCGGCCGAGGTAGACCTCGACGACCTTTTCATTGGCCTGCACCTCGGACAGCTTCCCCTCCGCCAGCACGCTGCCCTCGTGCAGCACGGTGACAGTCTTGCGCCCCTCAGTGAGCTGGTCGACGAACTTCATGTCGTGCTCGACCACCACCAGCGAGTGCTGGCCTTCGAGCGACAGGAACAGCTCGGCAGTGCGCTCGGTTTCCTCGTCGGTCATGCCAGCGACCGGCTCGTCGAGCAACAGCAGCTTCGGATCCTGCATCAGCAGCATCCCGATCTCCAGCCACTGCTTCTGCCCGTGCGAGAGCAGACCGGCGGTGCGCTGCGCGTCGTCCTTGAGGTGGATGAGCGCCAGGATTTCGCCAATGCGGTCGAGCTGGGTGCCGGTAAGGCGGTGGAACAGGCTGGCGCGGGCGCGGCGGTCGGCCTTCAGCGCCAGCTCCAGGTTCTCGAACACGCTGAGCTGCTCGTAGACGGTGGGCTTCTGGAACTTGCGGCCGATGCCGATCTGGGCGATGTCGTTCTCGCGCAGGCGCAGCAGGTCGATGGTCGAGCCGAACGACGCCTTGCCCGCGTCGGGCCGGGTCTTGCCGGTGATCACGTCCATCATGGTTGTCTTGCCGGCGCCGTTCGGGCCGATGATGCAGCGCAACTCACCGACGTTGATCGTGAGACTCAGGGAGTTCAGCGCCTTGAAGCCGTCGAAGCTCACCGTGATGTCGTCCAGGTAGAGCGCGACGCCATGCGTGAAATCCGGTGCGCCGCCCTTGAGCAGCCGGCCGAACGCCGCGGCGCGGTCGCCGGACTCGCCCTGGCCTTGTGCCGCCAGTCGTGCCTCGTGGCGCGCACGCAGCTCGGACATCGATTCCATCAGGTCGGGCGTCATGCGCGGGTTTCCTTCTTGGCAGCAGCAGACGAGAACTTGTCGAACAGCCCGACGATGCCCCGCGGCAGGAACAGCGTCACCGCGATGAACAGCGCGCCGAGGAAGTACAGCCAGAACTCGGGGAACACCTGCGTGAACCAGCTCTTGGCGCCGTTGACGAAGAACGCGCCAAGGATCGGGCCGATCAGCGTGGCGCGACCGCCAACCGCCGTCCAGATCGCGATCTCGATCGACGCCGCCGCGCTCATTTCGCCGGGGTTGATGATCCCCACCTGCGGCACATAGAGCGCCCCTGCCACGCCGCACATCACCGCGCTGAAGGTCCAGATGCTGAGCTTGTAGGCCAGCGGGTCGTAGCCGGTGAACATCACGCGGGTCTCGGCGTCGCGGATGGCCTGCAGCACGCGGCCGTACTTGCTCTCGACGATCCAGCGGGCAAGCAGATAAAAACCGATCAGCGTCAGGCCCGTCAGCACGAACAGTGTCATGCGGGTCGAGGGCTGGGCGATGGGGATGTTCAGGATGCGCTTGAAATCGGTGAAGCCGTTGTTGCCGCCGAAGCCGGTCTCGTTGCGGAAGAACAGCAGCATCGCGGCGAAGGTCATCGCCTGCGTGATGATGGAAAAGTACACGCCCTTGATGCGGCTGCGGAACGCGAAGTAGCCGAACACCAGCGCCAGCAGCCCCGGCACCAGCACGACCAGCGCCATCTGGAACAGGAAGCTGTCCGAGAAGGTCCAGGCCCAGGGCAGCGACTTCCAGTCGAGGAAGACCATGAAGTCCGGCAGGTCGCTCTTGTAGTTGCCGTCGCGGCCGATCTGGCGCATCAGGTACATGCCCATGCCGTAGCCGCCGAGCGCGAAGAACAGGCCGTGGCCGAGGCTCAGGATCCCGGTGTAGCCCCAGATCAGGTCCATCGCCAGCGCACAGATGGCGTAGCACATGATCTTGCCGATCAGGGCGACGGCGTAGTCGCTGAGGTGAAAGACGCTGTCGGCCGGCACCAGCAGGTTCAGGATCGGCACCAGCACGACGACCGTCACGGCCGCCGCCATCACGCCGGCCCAGCCCTTGGCGCCCAGCATCGAATTGGTCATCACGGCACTCATGCTTCGGCGCTCCGGCCCTTCATGGCGAACAGACCCTGCGGACGCTTCTGGATGAAGACCACGATGCACACCAGCACCATGATCTTGGCCAGCACCGCGCCGGCAAAGCCTTCGAGGAACTTGTTGAGGATGCCCAGCCCGAGACCCGCGTAGACCGTGCCGGCGAGCTGCCCGACGCCACCCGTGACCACCACCATGAAGGCGTCCACGATGTAGCTCTGCCCCAGATCAGGCCCGACGTTGCCGACCTGGCTCAGCGCGCAGCCGGCCAGACCTGCGATGCCCGCACCGAGCGAGAAGGCGTAGGTGTCGATGCGGGCGGTGTTGATGCCGACACACGCTGCCATGCGGCGGTTCTGCGTCACGCCGCGCACGAACAGGCCAAGCCGCGTCCGGTTGATCATCAGCGTCACGCCGCCGAGCACGAGGAAGGCGAAGGCGATGATGGCGAGCCGGTTGTACGGCAGGATCAGGTTCGACATCACCTGCACGCCGCCGGAGAGCCAGGACGGGTTCTCGACCGCGACGTTCTGCGCGCCGAACAGCGTGCGCACGCCCTGCATCAGCACCAGCGAGATGCCCCAGGTGGCGAGCAGGGTTTCCAGCGGGCGGCCGTAGAGCCACCGGATCACCGTGCGCTCCAGCACCGCGCCGACCAGCGCCGCCACCGCGAAGGATGCGGGGATCGCCAGCACGATGTACCAGTCGAACAGGCCGGGCAGGAACTGGCGGAACAGGTTCTGCACGAGGTAGGTCGCGTAGGCGCCGATCATCATCAGCTCGCCATGCGCCATGTTGATCACGCCCATCAGGCCGTAGGTGATCGCCAGACCGAGGGCGACCAGCAGCAGGATCGACCCGAGGCTCACCCCCGTGAACACGACGCCCAGCCGCTCGCCCCAGGCCAGCTTGCCTTCGACGGCGGCCTGCGCGGTCATCAGCGCGCCGCGCACGGCGTTGTCGGTTTCGGCGCCGGGGGCGAGGCGCTCCTGGATGAGGCTTTTCACAGCGGGTTCGCTGCTGCCGGCGAGCGCCTGCGCAGCGGCCAGCCGCTTGATCGGCTCGGCGGCGGTGATCAGGATGGTGGCGCGCATCAGCCCGAGCCGCGCCTTCAGGGTAGCGTCGGTCTCGGCGGCGTAGGCTTTTTCGATCAGCGGCAGTTGCGCCTCGTCGAGCGACTGCTTGCGCAGCTCGTCCAGCGCCTCGGTGCGCGCCTTCGCGTCGAGCGACACCAGCTTCAAGGCGCCAAGCGCGGCTTCGAGGGCGCCGCGCATCCGGTTGTTGTTGACGACATCCTCGGCAGTGTCGGGTGCGGTGACGTCGCCCCGCACGACATAGACCTTGCCCTCGGCGACCTTGACTTCACCGTCCAGCAAGGCCCGCACGAAATCGGCCAGCGCGGGATCAGCCTCGGCCGCCGCCTGGTTCAGGGCAGCGATGCGCGCATCGGTCTCGCCGGCGGCGAGGGCGAGGGACTGCTGAGGCGTGAGCGCGTGGACCGCCCCCACGCACCACAGCAGGCCACTGAACAACAGGGGCAGGAACCGGGTGCGCATCGCTGATGACCTTGCTTGCTGGCTGGCCTGCTTACTTCTTCTCGGGCACGTTCTTCTTGCCCTTGTTCTCCGCGATGTAGTCGCTCCACGGATCAGCAACCACCGGACCCGGCGTCTTCCACACCACGTTGAACTGACCGTCCGCCTTGATCTCGCCGATGAAGACCGGCTTGTGCAGGTGGTGGTTTTCCTTGTCCATCGTGCTGGTGAAACCGCCCGGTGCCTTGAAGGTCTGGCCGGCCATCGCGGCGATCACCTTGTCGGTGTCGGTGGACTTGGCCTTCTCGACCGCCTGCGCCCACATGTGGATGCCGAGGTAGGTGGCTTCCATCGGGTCGTTGGTCAGCGGCTTGTCCTTGTGGCCGGCAATGCCCTTGGCCTTGGCGTAATCGCTCCACTGCTTGATGAAGGCGGTGTTGGTCGGGTTCTTGACCGACATGAAGTAGTTCCATGCGGCCAGGTGACCCACCAGCGGCTTGGTGTCCACGCCGCGCAGTTCCTCTTCACCCACCGAGAACGCCACCACCGGCACGTCGGTCGCCTTCAGACCCTGGTTGCCCAGTTCCTTGTAGAAAGGCACGTTCGAGTCGCCGTTGATGGTCGAGATGACGGCAGTCTTCTTGCCTTCGCTGGAGAACTTCTTGATCTTGGCGATGATCGACTGGTAGTCGCTGTGGCCGAACGGGGTGTACTCCTCGATGATGTCCGACTCGGCGACGCCCTTGGACTTCAGGAAGGCGCGCAGGATCTTGTTGGTCGTGCGCGGATAGACGTAGTCGGTGCCCAGCAGCACGAAGCGCTTGGCCGAACCGCCGTCCTTGCTCATCAGGTATTCCACGGCGGGGATGGCCTGCTGGTTCGGCGCCGCGCCCGTGTAGAACACGTTCTTCGACAGCTCTTCACCCTCGTACTGCACCGGGTAGAACAGCAGCGAGTTCTTCTCCTCGAACACCGGCAGCACCGACTTGCGCGACACCGAGGTCCAGCAGCCGAAGGTGGCGGCGACCTTGTCCTGGTCGATGAGCTGCTTGGCCTTTTCGGCGAACAGCGGCCAGTTGGAGGCGGGATCGACGACCACCGGCTCCAGCTTCTTGCCGAGCACGCCGCCCTTGGCGTTGATCTCGTCGATGGTCATCAGGGCCACGTCCTTGAGAACGGTTTCCGAGATCGCCATCGTGCCCGACAGCGAGTGCAGCACGCCGACCTTGATGGTGTCGGCCGCGTGGGCGAGCAGCGGCAGCGTGGTCACGGCCACGCCGAGGGCAACGGCGCTGAGCTTCTGGGCGAAGGTGCGGCGGGTAGCGACAGCAACAGATTTCATGACTGGGTGACTCCGGGAGGGGCTGGTGAGCTGGTGAATCGGATGCACGCAGTGTCTCGGCCGGGGTCGGATCGTGAAATACGCCAGATGGCGTAGACAGCCTGCGATGCGGCACGGCAATCTGCACCGTGGTCTACCTGGAGATGTCTGACAAATCTCGACTGATCACGATTTTTTGTCATACAGTCAAGCAGTCAATCGAACCCCAAGGAGTCGGTATGCTGTCGGTGCGTCTTCCCCCTGCCCTAGAAGTCCAGTTGGCCCAGTATTGCGAGTCGGCCCACCTCAGCAAATCAGCCGTGGTGCAGCAGGCCCTGGAATCGCACCTGAAAGCCCAGATCACGGCCAAGCGTCGGCTCCAGGCTTCCATCGACCCGATTGACGCCCTCATCGGCAGTGCCCCACGGGCCGTCACCACCGATGAATGGATGCGCCAGACCCGCGGCGAGGACTGGGGCCAGCCATGATCCTGGTGGACACGAACATCTGGATCGACCTCGTGCGCAGCGACCCGGTGTGGCTGGACTGGTCCGTGCGGCAACTCAAGCAGGCCCGCGAGCAAGGGCCGTTGGCCATCAATCCGGTGATCTACGCCGAGTTGGCCGCGCTGTATGACGACCATGCGCAACTCCGCGCTTTTTTGCGATCACTCAAGGTCAAGAACCAAGCACTGTCAGACACCACGGCCTACCTCGCAGGGCAGGCTTTCTGGGCCTACCGACAACGCAAAGGCACCAAGACCGGCGTACTCCCCGATTTTTTCATCGGCGCACAAGCCCAGGCAGAAGGCTGGGCCCTGCTGACCCGCGACGCTGCGCGGTACCGGACCTACTTCTCGGCAGTGGCGCTGATTTGTCCGGACCCCACGGGATAGATCAGTCCGATTCGGCCATGTCGCCCGGCTCGCCCAGCAATTCCACCAGTTCATCCAGCACCGCATAGAACCGCTGCGTGAACGCCTCGCCCAGCCGCGCCTCGATCTGCGCGTAGGCCGCCTCGATCTGCGGTGCCATCGCCTCGGCCAGCGCCACGCTCTGCGCCGTCAGCGCCACGCGCACCCGCCGCTGGTCGCCATCGACGCGGCTGCGCAGCACCCAGCCAGCCTCGTCCATGCGCGCCAGCACACCGGTCAGACTCGGGCTGGAGATCTGGCAAACCTCGACCAGCTCGCGTGGTTCCAGCGGACCGCGCTCCAGCAGCGTGCGGATGACGCGCCACTGCTGCTCGGTCACCCCGTGCTCGTTGAGGATCGGCCGGAAGCGGGCAATCACGCGCTCGCGGGCCTGCAGCAGCAACAGCGGGAGGTTGCGGTGACGAATGTGGGCGGGGGTAGGGAGATCGCTTGACATGCTCACATCGTAGCAATTAGATTGCGCACACTGCGTAAATCGCTAATGTGTTAGTGAATCACGATGCTTCCTTCGATTCCCAGGCTCAGCGGCACGGTCTACACCACGCTGCTCAACCACCGGCCGCAGCTCGCCGCGCTCGGTGACGCGGTCCACGCCGTGCCGTACAAGGCACCACCGCAGCACCCCGTGCTCGGCGTGAAGCCCCGCAACACGCTGGCGGCGGACGGCGACGCGCTGGTGGTGCCACCCGGGTTCGACGCGGTGGAGATCGGCGCCTCGCTCGGCCTCGTGATCGGGCGCACGGCCTGCCGCATCACGGCGGACGAGGCGCTGTCCTTCCTCGCCGGGTACGTGCTGGTGAACGAGGTCAGCCTGCCACGACCGAACCACTACCGCCCGTCGGTGCGTTTCATGGCGCGGGATGGCTACTGCCCGATCAGCGCCACCGTGGTGCCGACCGCCGAGGTGGCCGCGCCGGACGACCTCGGCATGCGGGTCTGGATCGACGGCGTGCTCGTGCGGCACACCACCACCGGTGACCGCCTGCGCCCGGTCGCGGCGCTGCTGGCCGATGTCACCGCGTTCATGACGCTGCAGCCCGGCGA
This sequence comes from Sphaerotilus sp., assembly GCF_031429695.1. Classification (GTDB taxonomy): domain Bacteria; phylum Pseudomonadota; class Gammaproteobacteria; order Burkholderiales; family Burkholderiaceae_C; genus Sphaerotilus. The sequence continues at coordinate 10,778 of NZ_JANPAB010000064.1, read as the reverse complement.
CGTGCTCACGCTGGGTGTCGCCGCCGACGCGCCGCTCGCCCGGATCGGGCAGACCGCCGTGGTCGAAATCGACGGGCTGGGCCGGCTGTGCAACCCGGTCATCGCCGAAGGGAGCCGCGCATGAACACGAACATGGACACGGACACGTCCCGCAGAACCGCCCGCGTCGCCTTCGGTGGCGCCATCCACACCGCAACGCCGCACCCGCAGGGCCTGCGCCTGGCCGACGGGCGTGTCCTCGCCGAGGACGCCGTCGTCTGGCTGCCGCCGTTCGAGGTCGGCACCGTCGTCGCGCTCGGCCTGAACTACGCCGACCACGTCAAGGAACTGGCGAAGGAGCTGACCCTGGCCACCGACGGCGCCAAGGACGAACCGCTGGTGTTCCTCAAAGGCCCCGGCGCGCTGATCGGCCACCGCGGCCAGACCCGCCGCCCACAGGACGTGCGCTTCATGCACTACGAATGCGAACTCGCCGTGGTGATCGGCGCACCGGCCCGCCACGTGCGCGCCGCCGACGCGATGGCGCATGTGGCCGGCTACACGGTGTGCAACGACTACGCGGTGCGCGACTACCTGGAGAACTGGTACCGCCCGAACCTGCGCGTGAAGAACCGCGATGGCGGCACGGTGCTCGGGCCGTGGTTCGTGCCAGCCGACGAGGTGCCCGATCCGCACGCGCTCGCGCTGCGCACCCTCGTCAACGGCCGCGTGACGCAGCAGGGCACGACCGCCAACATGGTCAACGACATCCCCGCGCTGATCGAATACCTGAGCAGCTTCATGACGCTGCAACCCGGCGACGTGATCCTCACCGGCACGCCCGATGGCGTCGTCAACGTCAACGTCGGCGATGCAGTCGTCTGCGAGATCGACGGCATCGGCCGGCTCGTCAACACCCTGGTCGGCGACGACCTGTACGGAATCTCCCCATGCGCATCGACCACCTGATCAACGGCCAGTCCGTCGCTGGCACCGACTACTTCGAGACCGTCAACCCCGCCACGCAGGAAGTGCTGGCGGAAGTCGCCCGCGGCGGCGCGGACGAGGTGAATGCCGCCGTCGCCGCCGCGAAGGCCGCCTTCCCCGCCTGGGCTGCCCGGCCAGCGACCGAACGCGCCGCGCTGATGCGCAAGCTCGGCGAGCTGATCACGAAGCAGGTGCCCGAACTCTCGCGCACCGAGACGCAGGACACCGGCCAGACCATCGGCCAGACCGGCAAGCAGCTCGTGCCCCGCGCGGCCGACAACTTCCACTACTTCGCCGAGATGTGTACCCGGGTGGACGGCCACACCTACCCGACCCCGACGCACCTGAACTACACGCTGTTCCACCCGGTCGGCGTGTGCGCGCTGATCTCGCCGTGGAACGTGCCGTTCATGACCTCGACGTGGAAGACGGCGCCGTGTCTCGCGTTCGGGAACACGGCGGTGCTGAAGATGAGCGAGCTGTCGCCGCTGACCGCCGCGCGTCTTGGCGAGCTGGCGCTGGAGGCGGGCATCCCGGCGGGCGTGCTCAACATCGTTCACGGGTTTGGCACGGAAACCGGCGAGCCGCTGGTGTCGCACCCAGACGTCCGCGCCATCTCGTTCACTGGCTCGACCGCGACCGGCCAGCGCATCGTCAAGTCGGCGGGCCTGAAGAAGTTCAGCATGGAACTCGGCGGGAAAAGTCCCTTCGTCGTCTTCGCCGACGCCGACCTGGACCGCGCCCTCGACGCAGCCGTGTTCATGGTCTTCAGCAACAACGGCGAACGCTGCACGGCCGGTTCGCGCATCCTGGTGCAGCGCAGCCTCTACGCCGACTTCGCCGCGAAGTTCGCCGAACGCGCCAAGCGCATCACTGTCGGCGACCCGCTCGACGAGAAGACCCTCATCGGCCCGATGATCAGCCCGGCGCATCTGGCGAAGGTCCGCAGCTACATCGAACTCGGTCCGAAGGAAGGCGCGACGCTGCTGTGCGGCGGCCTGGACCGGCCAAGCTACGCGCCCGAGCTGCCCGGCGCACTGCAACGCGGCAACTTCGTCTGGCCGACCGTCTTCGCCGACGTGGACAACCGCATGCGGATCGCGCAGGAGGAAATCTTCGGCCCGGTCGCCTGCCTGATCCCGTTCGAGGACGAGGCCGACGCGGTCCGGCTCGCCAACGACATCCAGTACGGCCTGTCGAGCTACGTCTGGACCGAGAACCTCGGCAAGGCGCACCGCGTGGCCGCCGCGATCGAGGCCGGCATGTGCTTCGTCAACAGCCAGAACGTGCGCGACCTGCGCCAGCCCTTCGGCGGCACCAAGGCCAGCGGCACCGGGCGCGAGGGCGGCACCTGGTCGTATGAAGTGTTCCTGGAGCCGAAGAACGTCGCCGTCTCGCTCGGCAGCCACCACATTCCGCACTGGGGAGTCTGACCATGGGCACCCTCGCACTCGCCGCCAAGATCACCCACGTCCCGTCGATGTACCTCTCGGAACTCGACGGCCCGCGCAAGGGCACGCGCCAGGACGCCATCGACGGCCACCACGAGATCAGCCGCCGTTGCCGGGCGCTCGGCGTGGACACGCTGGTGGTGTTCGACACGCACTGGCTGGTGAACGCGAACTACCACGTCAACTGCGCACCGCATTTCCAGGGCACCTACACCAGCAACGAGCTGCCGCACTTCATCGCCAACCTGCCCTTCGAGTCGCCCGGCAACCCCACACTCGGCCGGCTGATGGCGCGGGTGGCGACCGACCTCGGCGTCGAGACGCTGGCCCACGACGCGACGACGCTCAACCCCGAATACGGCACGCTCGTCCCGCTGCGCTACATGAACGCGGACCAGCATTTCAAGGTCGTGTCGGTCTCGGCGCTGTGCATGGCGCACTACCTCGACGACAGCGCCCGCCTCGGCTGGGCGCTGCGCCGGGCGGTGGAGGACCACTACGACGGCACGGTGGCCTTCCTCGCCAGCGGCTCGCTGTCGCACCGCTTTGCCCAGAACGGCCTGGCTCCGGAGTTCGCGTTCAAGGTCTGGAGTCCGTTCCTGGAGCACCTCGACCACCGCGTGGTGGAGATGTGGCAACGCGGCGAGTGGCGCGACTTCTGCGCGATGCTGCCCGAGTACGCCAGCAAGGGCCACGGCGAAGGTTTCATGCACGACACGGCGATGTTGCTCGGCGCGCTCGGCTGGTCGGACTACGGCGCACCGGCCGAGGTGATCACGCCCTACTTCGGCGCGTCCGGCACCGGCCAGATCAACGCCCTCTTCCCGGTGACGCCGCAGACCGGCGCGGCGATCCCGGTGCCGATCGCGTCGCGGGCCAAGGGCTACACCGCCATCAGCCAGCGGCTGTGACCCACCCGACCGATCGCAGGACGCCATGCCGCACCTCGTCATCCTCTACACGCCCAACCTCGACGCCGCCCCGTCCGCCGACATGACGGCGCTGTGCCACGCGCTCGCCGACACGATGCGCCAGCAGCGCGACGAGTCCGGCAAGGCGGTGTTCCCGGTCGGTGGCATCCGCGTGCTGGCCTACCCGGCCGCGCACCACGCCGTGGCCGACGCCGACCCGAGCCGCGACTACGCCTTCGTCTACCTGAACCTGCGCATGGCACGCGGACGCAGCACGGCCGTGCATCAGTCGGTCGGCCGGGCGCTCGAAGCCTGTGCCAAGGCGCATTTCGCGTCGCTGCTGGCCGAGCGGTACATCGGCATCACCTTGCAGATCGACGAAGGCCCCGAGGTGTTCGACGCCAAGAACAGCTCGATCCATCCCTTGTTCAGAACCTGAACGTCCTCCAAGCGCCCACCATGCTCGACACGCAGACCATCGACGCGCTCGCCCGCCAGTTGCGCGACGCCCGCCAGACCCGCACGCCGCTGCGCCACTTCTCCGCGCAGCACCCCGGCATGACCATCGAGGACGGCTACGCGATCCAGCGCGCCTGGGTCCGGCTCGAACTCGCCGCCGGCCGCACGATCAAGGGCCGCAAGATCGGCCTGACCTCGCGGGCGATGCAACTGTCCAGCCAGATCACCGAGCCGGACTACGCGCCGCTGATGGACGACATGTTCTTCGCCGCCGGCAGCGACATCCCCGTGGACCGCTTCATCGCGCCGCGGGTCGAGGTGGAGCTGGCGTTCATCCTCGGCAAGCCGCTCAAGGGGCCGGGCGTGACGCTGTTCGACGTGCTCGCCGCGACCGAGTACGTGACCCCGGCCATCGAGATCATCGACGCCCGCATCGAGCAGTTCGACCGCGACACCAGGGCACCGCGCAAGGTCTTCGACACCATCAGCGACTTCGCCGCCAACGCCGGCATCGTGCTCGGCGGGCGGCCCGTGAAGCCGGATGCGGTCGATCTGCGCTGGGTCGGGGCGATGCTGTTCAAGAACGGCGTGGTGGAGGAAACCGGCCTGGCTGCGGCGGTGCTGAACCATCCCGCGAATGGCGTGGCGTGGCTGGCCAACAAGATCGCGCCCCACGACGAGCAGTTGCACGCGGGCGATGTGGTGCTGGCCGGCTCGTTCACGCGGCCGACGCCGGCCGTGGCGGGCGACACCTTCCACGTCGATTACGGGCCGCTGGGGGCGGTGGCGTTCCGTTTCGTCTGAACACGCTTCACCGCCCCAACTGCGGCACCTTGCCCAGCGCCACCGCCGCCGCCGCATTCCGCGTTTCCACCCCGAGCTTTTCGTAGACATGCTCCAGGTGCTTCTTCACCGTCGCGGGGCTGGCGCCGACGATGTCGCCGATGTCGCGGTTGGTCTTGCCCTTGGCGACCCAGTAGAGCGCCTCGGCCTCGCGCGGGGTCAGCCCGAACGCCAGCACCAGCGCCTCCAGCGTGGCGGCGTCGTCGGCCTCGCGCAGCACCAGCATCCACTCGCCCTCGCCCGTCGCCTCGTGCAACGTGAAGCGCAGGCGGCGGCCGGTGCCGGTCTCCAGCGTCACCGCGGGTGAGCCCGGGACCAGGCCATCGACCACCCCGAGTCGCTCGGTCTCGCGCTGCAGCCACGCCAGCAGCAGTGTCGGCGCGCGCCGCCCGTCCGACTGGAAATGCGCCTCCAGCATCTGCCGCGCCAGTGCCGTCTGCCAGACGAGCCGGCCATCCAGCAGCCGCACCACCAGCGTCGCGTGGCCGAAGGCGTCTAGCGCGTTGCGCGCCTGCTGCTGCTCGCGGGCGGCCAGCGTGTGGGCGGTGATGCGGGCGATGACCTCGCGGGCACGGATCGGCTTGGCGACGTAGTCGGTGCCCCCCGCCGCGAAGGCGGCCACGACATGCTCGGTTTCAGTCAATCCGGTCATGAAGATGATCGGGATCGCCGCCGTGCGCGGGTCGGCGCGCAGGCGGCGGGCAACTTCGAAGCCGTCCATGCCTGGCATCACCGCGTCGAGCAGGATGACATCCGGCCGTGCGCGCACCGCCCGCTCCAGCGCGGTGGGGCCGTCCAGCGCAACCAGCACCGTGTAGCCGGACTCGTCCAGCGCGTCGTGCAGCACGGCGAGGTTGTCGGGCACGTCATCGACGATCAGCACCACATCGAAGGTTCGGTCAGGCAAGGGTGTCATCAAGGGCCTTGCGGAGAAATCCGCTCATTGCGTCGAGTTGGAATTGGCGCGCCAGCGTGCGCAGGCGGTCGGAGAAGTCACGGCACTCGGGCTGCGCGGCGTCCAGCGCGTCGAGCAGGCGCAGCACGCCGCGCACATGGCCGAGCGAGAGGGCCTCCTGCAGCGCGTGCAATTGCACGGCGTCAGGCAGCACGGCGGCCGGCGCGGCGGCCAGAACCACGGGCGGCGGCAGCGCCTCGGTCCACTCCAGCGCCAGCCGGCGGCCGAGCCAGTCGAGCAGTTCGCCGACCCGCACCGGCTTGACCAGGAAGTCGGCCGGGGTGATGCCGACATCGTTGTCCAGCCCCTTGTCGAAGGCATTGGCCGACACGATGGCCGCCGGCACCGCGCCCAGCCCCTGCGCCTGCAGCCGCCGCAGCGTCTCCCAGCCGTCGATGCCCGGCATCGCCAGGTCCATGAAGACGGCGTCGGGCATCGGGCTGCCGCCCTCGCCGCCGTCCTCGCCCCGCTGCAGCGCGGCCATCAGCGCCAGACACGCCTCGCCGCTGGCCGCCTGCCGAATCGTGAAACCCAGCGGCGCAAGCAGGCTGACGATCAGGCCGCGATCGACCTCCTCGTTGTCCACCACCAGCACGCAGCGGCGCCGGCCCGTGTAGCCGGTGCGCCGCCGCCGGGGCGCCTCGCGCTCGATCAGGCCAGCGCGCACCTCGGGCAGGAACAGCCGCAGCCGGAAGGTGGTGCCGACCCCGGGCGTGCTCTCCACCGTGAGTTCGCCGCCCATCAGGTCGGTGAGCATCTTGCTGATCGTCAGGCCCAGCCCGGCGCCGCCGCTGGTGCTGGCACTGGCGCCACTGGCCGACCCGCGCTCGAACGGCTCGAAGATGCGGGCGATCTCCTCGGCCGTCATGCCGGGGCCGGAGTCGATGACCTCGAAGCGCGCCATCTCGCGGCCGTAACGCAGCCGCAGCACCACCTCGCCTTCACGGGTGAACTTGATGGCGTTGCCCAGGATGTTGATGAGGATCTGGCGCAGCCGCTTCTCGTCGGCCCGCACACCTTCGGGCGGGGCCGGGTCGAAGTCGCAGCGAAAGCCGATGCCCTTGGCGGCGGCCTGCAGCTCGAACAGCCGGGCGATCTCGTCAAGCGTGTCGGCGAAGCGCATCGGGCGCACGTCCAGCCGCAGCTTGCCGCCTTCGATGCGGGCGATGTCGAGCGTCCCCTCGATCAGCGTGAGCAGGTGGTCGCCGCCGCGCCGGATCACGCGCACCGCCTGCTGGCGCGCCGGGGGCATCGCCGCGTCGTCCTCCAGCAGTTGCGCGTAGCCGAGGATCGAGTTCAGCGGGGTGCGCAGCTCGTGGCTGATGGTGGTGATGTAGCGGCTCTTGGCCTGGTTGGCAGCGTCGGCCTGGCGCTTGGCCTGCTGGAGCGCCAGATCCGTCTGCTGGTGCGAGGCGATCTCGCGGCGCAGGGCCTCGGTCTGTCGGTTGGCTTCTTCCTGCGCGACCTGGCGGCTCTTGTGGGCCAGCACCAGCCACCACGCGACAACCCCGGCCACCAGCGCCAGCGTCGGCAGCACCAGCGCCCGCCGCGCCACCGCCAGCCCGCCCAGCAGCGGCGTGGCGATCAGCATCAGCAACAGGTAGTGCGCGAGTCCCTTGTCCAGATACGGCCACACCACCCGCGGCAGCCCCCAGCGCAGCGCCGCCGACCACTGCACCGACAGGCGAGACTCCGACACCTTGCACAGGTCATGGCAACGGGCCTCCAGCGTGCAGCACAGCGAGCAGATCACGCCGCCATACGCGGGGCAGTGCGCCAGGTCCTCGCCTTCGTAGGCGCCCTCGCAGACGGTGCAACGCTGCGGCGCCGCGTAACGCCGGTACGTCCCCACCGCCTCGTCCGGTACACCCACCCGCTGCGCGAGGTACCACCGCCCGCCCGTCCACCACGCGATCAGCGGCGACGCCAGCAGCGCCGTCACCAGCGCGATCCCTGCCGACCACGCCTGTGCCATGTCACCGAACACCCCCAGGTGCGCCGCCACCGACACCGCCGACGCGATGCCCATCGCGCCCACGCCGACCGGGTTGATGTCGCACAGATACGCCCGCCGGAACTCGATCCCCTTCGGGCTCAGCCCCAGCGGCTTGTTGATGACCAGATCCGCGACCACGGCCATCATCCAGCTGATGGCCAGGTTGGCGTACAGCCCCAGCACATGGCCGAGCGCCTGGAACACGTCCAGCTCCATCAGCATCAGCGCGATGCCGGTGTTGAAGACGACCCAGACGACGCGCCCCGGGTGGCTGTGCGTCACGCGCGAGAAGAAGTTCGACCACGCCAGCGAGCCCGCGTAGGCGTTGGTGACGTTGATCTTGAGTTGCGAGACGACGACGAACAGCGCCGTGGCCGCGACCGCCCAGCCGTAGTGCGGGAAGACGTATTCATAGGCGGCGAGGTCCATCTGGTTCGGATCGACCGCCCGCTCCACCGGCACCATGTGGCGGATCGCCAGGTACGCCAGCAGCGCGCCACCCAGCATCTTCAGCACCCCCGGGATCACCCAGCCCGGCCCGCCCGCGACCACGCCGGCCCACCAGCGCAGGCGGTTCTCGCGGGTCCGCTCGGGCATGAAGCGCAGGTAGTCGGCCTGCTCGCCCATCTGCGTGATCAGCGCGATGCCCACCGTCATCGCCGCGCCGAAGGCCAGCGGGTCGAACGCCGTCAGCCCGCGCTCGCCGCCATAGCCGATCAGGCCGTCCAGTACGCCGGGGTTCTCGCGGAACACGAACACATAGGGCGTCACCAGCATCAGCGCCCACAGTGGCTGCGTCCACACCTGCAGGCGGCTGATCACCGTCACCCCGTGCGTCACCAGCGGCAGCACCACGGCGGCACAGACCAGGTAGCCCCACGCGGGCGGGAGGTCGAACGCCAGCTCCAGCGCGTAGGCCATCACCGCCGCTTCGAGCGCGAAGAAGAGGAAGGTGAAGCTCGCGTAGAGGAGCGAGGTGATCGTCGAGCCGATGTAGCCGAAGCCGGCGCCACGGGTCAGCAGGTCCATGTCCACGCCGTGCCGCGCCGCGTACACGCTGATCGGCAGGCCCGCCAGGAAGATCACCAGCCCGGTCGCCAGGATCGCCAGCGCCGCGTTCGTGAAGCCGTAGCGCACCAGCAGCGTGGCGCCCACCGCCTCCAGCACCAGGAACGACGCCGCGCCGCCGAGCGCCGTGTTCGCCACCCGCGCGATGCTCCAGCGCCGGCTGCTGCGCGGGGCAAAGCGCAGCGCGTAGTCCTCCAGCGTCTCGCTGGCGACCCAGGTGTTGTAGTCGCGGCGGATCTTGATGACCCGCTGCTGCGGCTCGGCGGACACGGTCGGGGACACCCCCGGGTTTGCAGGGGCTGGCCCGATTTCTGCCTGTGCAGGCAAGATCGCTGCATCTCCGGCAGCACGCGTCATCGTCATGCCGCTCTCGCACTCAAGAAACGCACCAGCCCCAACCCGAACGGCCCACCGCCATGGAACTCACCCCCCGCGAGAAAGACAAGCTGCTGATCTTCACCGCCGCCCTGCTGGCCGAACGCCGCATGGCCCGCGGGCTGAAGCTCAACTACCCGGAAGCCATCGCGCTGATCACCGCCGCCATCATGGAAGGCGCCCGCGACGGCAAGACCGTGGCCGCGCTGATGAGCGACGGCAAGACCATCCTGCGCCGCTCGGACGTGATGGACGGCATCGCCGAGATGATTCCCGAGATCCAGGTCGAGGCCACCTTCCCCGATGGCACCAAGCTGGTGACTGTGCATCAACCCATTGCATGAGACGCACCATGACGAAGCATCTGCACCGCATCGCCCTGCTCCCCTTGCTGCTCGGCCTCACTGCCGTGGCGCAAGCCCACGAAGGCCACGGCCTGCCCGGTGCCTCGCACTGGCATTCGACCGACGTGATGGGCTACGTGCTGGCCGCCGGGATCGGGGCCGCGCTGTGGTTCACGCGCAAGAAGTGACGACGAGCGAGGCAACACGATGATCCCCGGAGAACTCTTCACCGACGAGGGCGAACACGCGCTCAACCCCGGCCGGCGCACGCTGACCCTCGTGGTCGAGAACGCCAGCGACCGCCCGATCCAGGTCGGCTCGCACTACCACTTCGCCGAGACCAACGCCGGCCTGCGCTTCGACCGCGCCGCCGCCCACGGCATGCGGCTCAACATCGCCAGCGGACTGGCGGTGCGCTTCGAGCCGGGCCAGCAGCGCACGGTTGAATTGGTCGATTTCGCCGGAGACCGGCAGGTGTGGGGCTTCCGCGGCCTCGTGCAGGGAGCACTCTGAGATGGCGACTTTCCCGAGACGGGCTTATGCCGAGATGTTCGGCCCCACGACCGGTGACCGGCTGCGGCTGGCCGACACCGACCTGATCCTCGAAGTCGAACAGGACCTGACCCTGCGCGCCGGCGGCTACGGCGAGGAAGTGAAGTTCGGCGGCGGCAAGACCATCCGCGACGGCATGGGCCAGAGCCAGCGCCCGAACGGCCCCGGTCCCGGCGATGCGGTGGACTGCGTCATCACCAACGCGCTGATCCTCGACCACTGGGGCATCGTGAAAGCCGACATCGGCCTGCGCGGCCACCGCATCTGCGCCATCGGCAAGGCCGGCAACCCGGACGTGCAGCCCGGCGTGGACATCGTCATCGGCCCCGGTACCGAGGTGATCGCCGCCGAAGGGATGATCGTCACGGCCGGCGCCATCGACAGCCACATCCACTTCATCTGCCCGCAGCAGATCGAGGAGGCGCTGACCTCGGGCGTGACCACGATGCTCGGCGGCGGCACGGGTCCGGCGACGGGCACCTTCGCCACCACCTGTACGCCGGGACCGGAAAACCTGGCGCGCATGCTGCAGGCGGCCGACGCCTTCCCGATGAACCTGGGCTTCTTCGGCAAGGGCAACGCCAGCCGGCCCGAGGCCCTCGTCCAGCAGATCGACGCCGGCGCCATCGGCCTGAAGCTGCACGAAGACTGGGGCACCACGCCGGCGGCGATCGACTGCTGCCTGGGCGTCGCCGAGGACGCCGACGTGCAGGTGGCGATCCACACCGACACGCTCAACGAGAGCGGCTTCGTCGAGGACACCATCGCCGCCTTCAAGGGCCGCACCATCCACACCTTCCACACCGAAGGCGCCGGCGGCGGCCACGCGCCCGACATCCTGAAGGTCGTCGGCGAGGC
>NZ_JANPAB010000063.1:0-92752 GCF_031429695.1 Sphaerotilus sp. | reverse complement strand
GCACCTTCGCCTTGAACTCGGCGTCATGCACTCGCCGAGTCTTGTCCTTGTGTTCCATTGCTGTCCACCAATTCACATTGCTGGACACCATCGTCTCGGAGCTATCCACCTCCTTCAAGTGGGCATGGCTGGTCGCTCACGATGATGACGCTGTCGGTCCTTGCCATCGGCATCTTCTCGGCGTTCATGCTCTACGACATCCGCCGCATCATTGACGGTGGTGAGACCAACTACATCAGCGCGACACTGGCGCTGTATCTGGACATCTACAACGTGTTCCAGAACCTGCTGATGCTGTTTGGCATCGTGGGTGGCGACGACTGAAGCTGGTCCCACACCAGAACGTCAGAACGTCGAAGGGGCCGCAAGGCCCCTTCTTCACTTCATGCATGAACCGGCAGCATCGGCTCAGTACTCGCCGCCATAGCTGCCCGGGGCCAGATTCTCGAACTTGGTCAGCGGTTTCATGAACGCCAGCTTGATGGTGCCCACTGGACCGTTACGCTGCTTGCCGATCACGATCTCGGCCACACCCGGCTCTTTCGATTCCTTGTTGTAGTAATCATCGCGGTAGATGAACATGATGACGTCTGCATCCTGCTCAATCGCACCAGATTCGCGAAGATCGCTCATCATCGGCCGCTTGTCGGTGCGTGTTTCCACCGACCGGTTGAGCTGCGACAGCGCGATCACAGGGCATTGCAACTCCTTGGCGAGCGCCTTCAGACCGCGCGAGATCTCGCTGATCTCGGTCGCCCGGTTTTCGCCGTTGCCGGAGCCCGAGCCACTCATGAGCTGCAGATAGTCCACCACGATCAGGCCGAGTTGCCCGAACTGGCGCGCCTGCCGCCGCGCCCGCGCACGGACTTCACCCGGCGTCAGCGCAGGCGTTTCGTCGATGAACAGGTGAACGCCGTGCAGCAGGTCCAGCACCTCGGACAGCCGCCCCCACTCGTCATCGTTCAGCGCGCCGGTGCGCAGGTGCTGCTGGTCGATGCGGCCGAGCGAGCCGACCATCCGCAGCGCCAGTTGCGATGCACCCATTTCCATCGAGAACACGACGACCGGCTTGCGCTCCTTGACGGCGACGTGTTCGGCGATGTTGAGCGCGAAGGCAGTTTTCCCCATTGAGGGCCGTGCCGCCAGGATGATCAAATCGCCGCCCTGGAACCCCGCCGTCATGCGGTCGAGGTCGATGAAGCCACTCGGCACGCCGGTCACCTCACCGGCGCCGCTGTCGGCCAGTTCCTGCACGCGGTCGATCAGCGACACGACCAGGTTGTCGAGCGAATGGAAGCCCTGCTTGTTGCGCGAGCCCTCTTCGCCGATCTTGAAGATCTTGCTCTCGGCCTCGTCGAGGATGATCGAGACAGGGGTTCCCTGCGGGTTCAGTGCCTTGGTGGCGATCTCATCGCTGGTCTCGACCAGCTTGCGCAGGATGGCCCGCTCGCGAACGATCTCGGCATAGCGGCGCAGGTTGGCGGCCCCCGGCACGCTGTTGGCCAGCGCGTTCAGGTAGCCCAGACCGCCTACGTCGTCGGACTTGCCCAGGCTTTGCAGGTGCTCGAAGACCGTGATCACGTCGGCAGGCTTGTTGCCGCTGATGAGGGCCATGATGGCCGCGTAGATCAGCTTGTGTTCGTAGCGGTAGAAATCGTTGTCGGTGAGCAGGTCACCGGCGCGGTCGGAGGCGCTGTTGTCGAGCAGCAGGCCTCCCAGCACGCTCTGTTCGGCCTCGACCGAGTGGGGAGGCACGCGCAGCCGCGCGACCTCTTCGTCACCGCCCCGGGAGGACGGCATCATGGATCCGGATGACAGGGAAGACATCGTTCGATGATAGGTCGGGAGGCGGGCGGTGGACAGACCAAATGAAAAGGCCGGCTTGCGCCGGCCTTCAGGAGCACCGTGACCAGCACGGTGCGGGCACAGGGACGGGGATCAGTCCGTCGCGCCGACGACCGCCACGGTCACATCGACCACGACGTCATGGTGCAGTGCAACGGCCACTGTCTGCGCACCAACGACCTTCAGCGGGCCATTGGGCATGCGGACCTGGGCCTTGGCAACGGCGAAGCCAGCGGCCTTGAGGGCCTCGGCCACGTCGGCGTTGGTCACCGAGCCGAACAGACGGCCATCGACACCGGCCTTCTGGGCGATGGTGACGGTCTTGCCAGCCAGCTTTTCGCCTTCGGCCTGTGCGGCAGCCAGCTTGTCGGCCAGCACTTTTTCGAGTTCGGCACGGCGGACTTCGAATTCCTTGATGGCCTTTTCGGTGGCACGGCGTGCAGCACCCTTGGGGATCAGGAAATTGCGGGCGTAGCCGTCCTTGACCTTGACCACGTCACCCAGGGTGCCGAGGTTGGCCACTTTTTCGAGCAGGATCACTTGCATACCGGACTCCTCAGACCTTGTGCTGGTCGCTGTACGGCAGCATCGCGAGGAAGCGCGCACGCTTGATCGCGGTGGTCAGCTGACGCTGGTAGATCGCACGGGTGCCGGTCAGGCGGGCCGGGGTGATCTTGCCGTTTTCGCCGACGAAATCACGCAGGATGTCGAGATCCTTGTAATCGATCGATTCGACACCGGCGACGGTGAAGCGGCAGAAACGCTTGCGCTTGAACAGCAGGGATTGCTGGTTGCGCTTGACCTTGCGGTCCTTGGAAAATTTACCACGTGGCGGGGGCATGACAACCTCCTAAGTCAATACTGGAACGTTGGGACTGGTGTCGAGCTGACGGATGTGGAACATGACGCCCCGACCGCTGCGCTGCTTGCCCAGGAATCCGCTGAACACTGCGGATTCGCCGATCGCCAGTCTTTCGAGCTGGCGGGCAGTGTCCCCGAGGGCCGTCGCGTGGATTTCCACGCTGACCTGCCTGGGGTGTCCGGCGTGCTCGATCTGCGAGGCGTGAGCCAATCGCACATCCAGCGCCGGCAGACCTGCCGGGGTATAGCGCATGGCCGCACGCTCGATGACCTGGGCTGCGAGCAGCACCTGGTTGACCACCGGAGCGTGGCAGGCGTCTGCCGACATCAGTTGCTCGTTTCCTGCTGGGACGACGACTTGCGCGCTTCTTCCTTCTCCACGCGCTTCATCATCGACGAAGGACCGGTTTCGGCCTTGTCGCGACGAACCGTCAGGTGGCGCAGGACTGCGTCGTTGAAGCGGAAGCCGGTTTCGATTTCAGCCAGGGTTTCCTTGCTGCATTCGATGTTCAGGCACAGGTAGTGCGCCTTGGCCAGCTTGTTGATCAGGTAAGCCAACTGGAAGCGACCCCAGTCTTCGACACGGTGGATCTGACCACCGGACGCGGCCACCAGAGCCTTGTAACGCTCCAGCATGGCCGGAACTTGCTCGCTCTGGTCCGGATGGACCAGCAGCACGATTTCATAGTGACGCATGGATACTCCTCATGGATTCCTGTTGCGGAAGCCGCCCCGTCGCGTCAAGAAACGGGTGCAGCAAGAGAAAAGCCTGCGATTATAGCCCGATTCCGTTGCCAGTCTCCGCAGGCACCCGCTAGGACCATCCGGGTGTGCGCAGCCGATCAACCACGGCCTGTTCAGCCGCCGCTGGCGGACGCGAGAGCAAGCTCGCGATCACCAGCACCAGCGCGCCAGCAGGCGCACCGAACACGCCGGCCGCCACCGGTTCGATCCCCCACCACGCGCAGTCCTGCAGCGGTCGGGTGACACCAAAAAGCCGGCGCAGCAGTTCATGGTTGGTGACCATGTAGTAGCTGCAGACACTCAGGCCAGACAACATGCCCAGCACCGCGCCAGTCCGGTTGGCACGTCGCCAGAAAATGCCCATCACCAGCGCCGGAAAGAACGTCGCCGCCGCGAGCGAAAACGCCGCCGAAACGAACTGGAGAATGTCCGCGAACCGCATCGATGCGATGAACGCCGCCACCAGCGCCACCACCAGCACCAGGAACTTGGACAGCATCACGCGGCGCATGGCCGGCGCGCGCGGGTTGATGAGCCGAAAGTACAGATCGTGTGACAGCGCATTGGAGATGGTCAGCAGCAACCCGTCTGCCGTGGACAGCGCCGCAGCCAATCCACCCGCCGCCACCAGATAGGTCACCACCAGCGGCAGCCCGCCAATCTCCGGCGCGGCCAGCACGATGACATCGCCGCCAAGGTGCAGCTCGGCCAGTTGCAGCAGACCATCGCCGTTGATGTCTTCGACCGACACCAGTGTGGGATCGAGCTTGGCCCAGCGCCGAATCCAGCCCGGCAATTGATCAAACGGCGTACCGATGAGATTCGTGAACACCTCGTACTTGACCATCACCGCCAGCGCCGGTGCCGCCAGATAGAGCAGCGCGATGAAGAACAGCGACCAGCCCACGGACCGCCTTGCTTCGCTGACTGACGGGGTCGTGTAGTAGCGCGTCAGCACATGCGGCATCGCAGCCGTACCCAGCATCAGGCACAGAACCAGCGCCAGAAAGTTGCGTCTTCCCACCTCATACGCCTCACGCGCCGATGCATCCCCGCGCGGATCGCCCGCAGCGATCGGCTGCGCCTGCGGCGGCATGCCACCCAGCGGGAGTGCACGCTGACGGGCGTCGTCGTACTCCTGCTGGTAGGCCGTACGGGCAGCAGCTTCGGTCTGCGGACGACTCAGCAGGCGCCGCTCGGCCTGCTGCACCCGCGCCGGCGCCGCATCGCCTGCCTGCAGCGCCTTGACCTGCGCAGCCAGCGTCTCGGCGTCATCGGTCATCGCCTGCCGTACGTCGTCGAGCTTGCGCAGCGCGTCATCGGCGCGCACCTGCAACTGGCGAATCACGGTCAGCTCGGCCTGGTCATTCTTCAGAACCTCCTCGCGCTGTGTGACGTGTTCCAACTGCTGCCCATATGAAAACAGCGGAAAGGGACTGCCCGTCTGGTTCAGCGACATCCACACCACCGGTGTCAGATAGGCCAGGATCAGGATGATGTACTGCGCCACCTGCGTCCAGGTCACCGCCCGCATGCCCCCCAGGAACGAGCACACCAGCACACCGCCCAGCCCGACAAAGATGCCAATCTCAAAGCTGAAGCCAGTGAGATGCGAGGTGATGAGCCCCACACCGTAGATCTGCACCACCACGTAGACAAAGGACACCAGCGTCACCGCGACCACGCCCACCAGACGCGGCAGCTCACCGCCATAGCGGGCGCCGAGGAACTCGGGGATCGTGAAACAGCCAAGCCGGCGCAGGTAGGGCGCCAGCAGCAGCGCCACCAGGCAATAACCCCCCGTCCAGCCAAGGATGTAGGCCAGTCCAGCAAATCCCTGCAGATACAGCACACCGGCCGTGCCGATGAACGAGGCAGCTGACATCCAGTCCGCCGCAGTGGCCATGCCGTTGAAGATCGCTGGCACACGCCGACCGGCGACGTAGTACTCGGACTCGTCGGTCGTGCGCGACATCAGTCCGATGGCCGCGTACACCGCCACGGTCGCGATCAGAAACGTGCCGCCGATCCAGCCCCGCGGCCAACCCAGGCGCTCCATCGCCCCCAGCCCCAGGATGAAGGCCAGCACTCCGAGCGTGTAGTAGCCATAGCGCCGCCCCAGCACCCGCGTGAAGGCCCGCGTCTCCTCGGACGCACCGAGCACCGGATCAGCCATGGCGCTCGTCAGCCTCGGTCAGCACCCTGCGCTCCAGCCGGTCCATCCCCCAGCCATGCACCACGATGATCAACAGGTACACCCCGATCGCCCCTTGTGTGGCCCACCAGTAGCCTGCCGGCATCCGCCCGACGTGCCACACATCCAGCGCATGGGCCCACCACGACACCCCGAACGTGACACCAAACCACAGCACCAACCCCAGCAAAGTCCACAGGCACACGCGGCGCCAGTAGCTTGTCTCGGAGGGACGTTCGGGATTCTTCTGGTCCATGCAATCACCTTGGGTGTGCGTTGAAGGGAATTGTGCGCAGCCGCCGCCAACTCCGCCACGGGATTGACACCAAGGTGAACCATGCAACGCAACAGCCCACCGGAATGGGTGGGCTGCAGGAAAAAAGGGGGCCGAAGCCACCTTGCAAGTGAATAGCCGATGCGCCGCGCGTGGCCGATCAGCGTTTGGCCAAGCGCTGCCAAGTCTCGACGACCGAGTCCGGGTTCAGCGAGATCGACACGATCCCCTCCTGCGCCAGCCAGTCAGCGAAGTCGGGGTGGTCGCTGGGCCCCTGGCCGCAGATACCGATGTACTTGCCATGCGCACGGCAGGCAGCGATCGCCCGGGAGATCAGTGCCTTGACGGCCGGATCGCGCTCGTCGAAGTCGGCGGCGAGGATTTCCAGCCCCGAATCACGGTCCAGGCCCAGCGTCAACTGGGTCAGGTCGTTCGAGCCGATGGACATGCCATCGAAGAACTCCAGGTACTGCTCGGCCAGAATGGCATTGCTCGGGATCTCGCACATCATGATCAGGCGCAGCCCGTCCTGACCGCGCTTGAGGCCCTGGTCGGCAAGCATGCCGACGACGCGCTCGGCCTGCTTCAGCGTGCGCACGAAGGGCACCATGATCTCGACGTTGGTCAGTCCCATGTCGTTGCGCACACGGCGCATCGCCTCGCACTCCATCGCGAACGCTTCGCCGAACTCGGCGCTGACATAGCGTGCCGCACCGCGGAAGCCCAGCATCGGGTTCTCTTCTTCCGGCTCGTAGCGGCTGCCGCCGATCAGCTTGCGGTACTCGTTCGACTTGAAGTCCGACAGGCGCACGATCACCGGCTTGGGCCAGAAGGCCGCGGCGATGGTGGAGATGCCCTCGACCAGCTTGTCCACGTAGAACGCCCGCGGGCTGGCGTGACCCCGCGCCACCGATTCGACAGCCTTCTTCAGGTCGGAGTCGATGTTCGGGTAGTCGAGGATCGCCTTCGGGTGGACGCCAATGTTGTTGTTGATGATGAATTCAAGGCGCGCCAGGCCCACGCCCGAGTTCGGCATCTGGCAGAAGTCGAACGCGAGCTGCGGGTTGCCGACGTTCATCATGATCTTGACCGGCGAGTACGGCAGCTCGCCGCGCTGCACCTCGCTGACTTCCATGTCGAGCAGGCCATCGTAGATGTAGCCGGTGTCGCCTTCCGAGCAGGCGACCGTGACGAGCTGGCCGTCCTTCAGGTGCTCGGTCGCATCGCCGCAGCCGACCACCGCCGGGATGCCCAGTTCGCGGGCAATGATCGCCGCGTGGCAGGTGCGCCCGCCACGGTTGGTGACGATCGCGGCCGCGCGCTTCATCACCGGCTCCCAGTTAGGATCGGTCATGTCGGTCACGAGCACGTCGCCGGGCTGAACACGCTCCATCTCGGCGCTCGAATGAACCAGCCGTACCGGGCCGGTGCCGATCTTCTGGCCGATCGCGCGGCCTTCGGCGACGATGGTGCGGTCGGTGCTGTTCTTGAGCTTGTAGCGGTGCTCGACCTTGCCGCCCATCTGGCTCTTCACCGTTTCCGGGCGGGCCTGCAGGATGTAGAGCAGACCGTCACTGCCGTCCTTGCCCCACTCGATGTCCATCGGGCGGGCGTAATGCTTCTCGATGATCAGTGCGTAGCGGGCCAGCTCCGTCACGTCCGCATCGTTGAGCGAATAGCGGTTGCGCATCTCGGGCGGCGTGTCCACGGTGCGCACCAGCTTGCCGGTGGCGGCCTTCTCTTCCGGCGTCGCGAACTCCATGCGGATCAGCTTGGAGCCCAGGTTGCGGCGGATCACGGCGGCCTTGCCGTTGCGCAGCGTGGGCTTGTGGACATAGAACTCGTCCGGGTTCACGGCACCCTGCACCACCGTCTCGCCCAGACCGTAGCTGGAGGTGATGAAAACGACCTCCTGGAAACCGGATTCGGTGTCCATCGTGAACATCACGCCCGCTGCACCCAGATCCGAACGCACCATGCGCTGGATGCCCGCCGACAGCGCGACATCGGCGTGCGCGAAGCCCTTGTGGACGCGGTAGGAGATGGCGCGGTCGTTGTAGAGCGACGCGAACACCTCGCGAATCTTGTGCAGCACGCTGTCGATGCCAACGACGTTCAGGAACGACTCCTGCTGCCCGGCAAACGAGGCGTCCGGCAGGTCTTCCGCGGTGGCCGACGAGCGCACGGCGAAGGACGCACCGGGGTTGCCCTCGGTGAGCTTGATGAATTCGGCGCGGATCTGCGCCTCGAACTCGGCCGGGAACGGCGCGGACTCGACCCAGCCTCGGATCTCGGCACCGGCTTCGGCCAGGGCGCGCACGTCGTCGGTGTTCAGCGCATCAAGGCGGGCGTTGATCTTCTCGGTCAGGTGGCTGGCGGTGAGGAACTCGCGGAAGGCCTGGGCGGTGGTGGCAAAACCACCGGGCACCCGCACGCCAGAGGCGGCGAGCTGGCTGATCATTTCACCGAGCGAGGCGTTCTTGCCGCCGACCGATTCGACATCGGTCATGCGCAGGTGCTCGAACGGAACTACCAGGGGGGTCGCCAGAGAGGTTGAAGACATGACAAAGCTCCATGATGTAAAAAATCTGGGGCTTCCCTGCGGCGAACGCCAGCCGTCATCCCCCACCCGCTTTGTGGTGGTTGTTTGTGTGAGAGGGGGATCGGGCGTGGCATGGCGAGAAGCGATTGGGTGCCATTCTAGGGGCAGGCCGACCTATGATGTACCTCGCCTGTACCCAATTCATGCGATCACCTTCATGCCCAACCGCACCGTCTTCTTTGTCTCCGATGGCACCGGCATCACTGCGGAAACCTTCGGCAATTCCATCATGGCCCAGTTCCCGGCCAAGCACCGCCACATCCGCCGGCCCTTCATCGACACCCAGGAAAAGGCCGAACACGTCGTCAAGGAGATCAACCAGCTCGCGCTGCAGGAAGGCCAGCGCCCGATTGTTTTCCTGACACTCGCCAAAAACGATGTGCGCGACCTGCTCAGCGCCCAGTGCAATGCACTGGTGCTCGACATGTTCCGCACCTTCGTCGAGCCGATCGAGATCGAGCTGGGCGTCAAGAGCAACCACCGCGTCGGCCGCTTTTCGGACGTGGCCAAGAGTCAGGAATACCACGACCGCATCGAGGCGATCAACTTCTCGCTGGCGCACGACGACGGTCAGTCGGCACGCAACCTGGCTGAGGCGGACGTGATCCTGGTGGGTGTGAGCCGCTGCGGCAAGACGCCGACGTCGCTGTATCTGGCGATGCAGCACGGCATCAAGGCTGCCAACTGCCCGCTGATCCCCGAGGTCTTCGAGCGCGACAGCCTGCCCACCATGCTCAAGCCGCACAAGCGCAAGTGCTTCGGCCTGACCATCGACGCCGATCGGCTGAGCCAGATCCGCAACGAGCGCCGGCCGGGCAGCAAGTACGCCGCGCTGGAAAACTGCCGCGCCGAGATCAACGAGGCCGAGCGGATCATGAAGCGCGAAGGGATCGCTTGGCTGTCCTCGACGCACAAGTCGATCGAGGAGATTGCCACGACGATCCTGCGCGATATCCGACCGGATCGGTTGATCTACTGATCGGGTTTACAGCGCCTGCCGCGCCGACTCGTACAGACAGATCGCCGTCGCTGCCGCCACGTTGAGCGACTCCTCGCCACCGGGCTGCGGAATGCGCACCGTCAGCCCGCAACGCTGCATCAGCGGCTCGGCGACACCCTGCCCTTCATGCCCGAAGACCCAGGCGCACGGCGCAGGCAGGGTCAGCTCGTGCAGAGCCTGTGTGGCGTGCGAGCTGGTGGCGATGAGGGTGACGCCGAGCGAATCGAGTTCGCTGACGATCACACCCTCGACCAGATGCAAGGCAAAGTGCGCTCCCATGCCGGCGCGCAGCACCTTGGGCGACCACAGGCCCGCGCTGCCCTTCATCGTCAGCACCTGCTTCACGCCCAAGGCCGCAGCGCTGCGCAGGATGGTGCCGACGTTGCCGGGGTCTTGCAGCCGGTCGAGCACCACCGTCGCCACGCTGGCCAACGGGGCCTGTCCCTTGGCGGGGCCGTCGATCAGGAAGCCGATCGACGCAGGCGACTCCAGCGAGCTGATCTCGGGCAGCAGGCCGTCGTCGAGCACGCTGATCTCGTCCGCCTTCAGCGCCAGCTCGCGCGGGCCGGGTTGCAACCACGCACTGGCACCGACCACTGCCTGCTTCGGCCGCCCGCCCCGCGCCAGAAACGCCCGGCACAGGTGATCGCCCTCCAGCCAGACGAGACCGAGCTTGCGGTAAGCGCCCGGCTCCTGGGCGAGCCTGCGCAGGTCCTTGACCAGCGGGCTGCTGCGGGAAGTGATGTGGCGAGGTTCTTTCATCGGGTCGGGTTCGGGGTCAAGTCTGGGGCGGAATCGGAGACGGGTGCAGCAAGGCGGCGGCGCGCACGGGTGCGTAGGAGCGTCGGTGCTGGTCGCACGGGCCGTGTTCGCGCAGCAGGCTGAGGTGGGCCGCGGTCGGATAGCCCTTGTGGACGTCGAAGGCGTATTGGGGATAGCGTGCGTGCAGCTCGGCACAGAGCCGGTCGCGGTAGACCTTGGCGAGAATCGATGCCGCCGAGATCGCCTGCACCTTGGCGTCGCCCTTGACGATGGCCTCGGCGGGAATGCGCAGCGTCGGGATGCGGTTGCCATTGACCAGCACCTTGACCGGCCGCAGCCGCAGGCCCTCGACGGCGCGGCGCATCGCCAGCATCGTCGCGTGCAGGATGTTGAGCTGGTCGATCTCCTCGACGCTCGCTTCGGCGATGCAGCAGGCCAGCGCCTTGGCGCGGATCTCGTCGAAGAGCCGCTCGCGCCGCTTCGCCGTGAGCACCTTCGAGTCGGCCAGCCCGGCGATGGGCTGCAGGTCGTCGAGGATCACGGCCGCCGCCACCACCGGCCCCGCCAGCGGCCCGCGCCCGGCCTCGTCCACGCCCGCGATCAGGCCGGGGCGGTCGAAGCTCAGCGCGAACTGCTCGCTGATGAAGGGGATGGGCTCAGCGGCCGAGGACTTGCGCGATGGCATCGGTGGCTCGTCGCGCCGTGTCCTGGCGCAGCAGGTGGTGCAGTTCGGTGAAACGCTGGCGCACGCCCTCGCAGCGCGCAGGGCTGTCCAGCCATTGCCCAGCGGCCTGCGCCAGCGCCTCCGGGGTGCAGGAGTCTTGCAGCAACTCGGGCACCACAAAACCGCGCGCGAGGATGTTCGGCAACCCCACCCATGGCTGATACGCCATGCGCTTCATGCGCAGCCATGACAGCCAGTGCATGTTGTAGGTGATGACCATCGGGCGCTTGAACAGCGCGGCTTCGAGCGTGGCGGTGCCGCTGGCGATCAGCGTCAGGTCGCAGGCGGCGAGCACCTCGTGCGAGCGGCCATCGAGTACCTGCAGGTCGATCTGCCCGGCGTACTTCGCCACCAGCGGATCGATCAGGTCGCGCACGCCCCGCATGGCCGGCAGCACGAACGTCAGCCCGGGCCGCTGCCTGGTCAGCAAGGCAGCGGCGCCCAGCAGACTCGGCAGGATGTAGCGGATCTCGCTGCGTCGGCTGCCCGGCAGCAGCGCAATGACAGTGGCGCCATCGGCCAGATTCAGTGCCGTGCGGGACGCCGCACGCGGCACCTCCATCGGAATCGCGTCCGCCAGCGGGTGGCCCACGTAGGTCGCGGCGATGCCAGCGCGCTGGTAGATCTCCGGCTCGAAGGGAAACAGGCACAGCACATGGTCCACGGCCTTGCGGATCTTGTGGATGCGCGTGCCACGCCAGGCCCAGATCGAGGGACTGACAAAGTGAATGGTCTTGATGCCGGCCGCCTTGAGCCGCGTTTCCAGCCCGAGATTGAAATCCGGCGCATCGACGCCGATGAACACGTCCGGCCGATCGGCGAGCAGGCGGTCGCCCAGTTCGGCCCGCAGCGCGAACAGACGGCGCAGGCGCCAGAGCAGTTCCAGGCTGTAGCCGTGCACGGCAAGCAGGTCGTAGGCCCACCAGGCGTCAAAACCCTGCTGTTTCATCTGCGGGCCGCCGATGCCGTAGCTCTGCAGACCGGGCCAGCGCCGGCGCACACCGCCCAGCAGCAGACCCGCCAGCAGGTCACCCGAGGCTTCGCCGGCCACCAGTGCCATGCGCGGATCGGTCGTCTCCATCGGCAGACCGGCTCAGCGGACGATGCCGCGGGGCGCGTGGGCGAGGAAGTCCAGCATCTGGCGCACCTCGCCGTCTGCCTCCGGCACCGTGCCCAGCAAGGCCTCGATTTCGGCCTTCGCGGCGTCCAGCGTCAGGCTCTTGCGGTAGAGCGCGCGGTACATCTGCTTGACCACGCCGATGCGCTCGGCGCTGAAGCCGCGGCGCTTGAGGCCTTCCTGGTTGAAGCCGTGGGCTTCGCAGGGATTGCCGGCGACCATGACGAAGGGCGGCACGTCCTGCGCGATGCGCGAGGCGAACCCGGCCATCGCGTGGGCGCCGACGCGGCTGAACTGGTGGATGCCCGTCAGGCCGCCGATGATCGCCCAGTCGCCCACCTGCACATGGCCGGCAAGCGTCGTGACGTTGGCCATGATGGTGTGGCTGCCGATGCGGCAGTCATGGGCGATGTGGACATAGGCCATGAGCCAGTTGTCATCGCCGATGCGGGTGACGCCTTCATCCTGCGTCGTGCCGGTGGACACGGTGCAGGACTCGCGGAAGGTGTTGCCGTCGCCGATCTCCAGCCGGGTCGGTTCGCCCGCGTACTTCTTGTCCTGCGGATCGGAGCCGATCGAGCAGAACGGATAGAAGCGGTTGTTCCGGCCGATGGTCGTGTGACCGTCGATCACGCAGTGCGGGCCGACGCGGGTGCCCTCACCCAGGCTCACATGGGCACCGATGATCGAATACGGGCCGACCTCGACCGAAGGGTGCAGGCGGGCCTCGGGATCGACGATTGCGGTGGAGTGGATGCTGCTCATGCGCCGTTTGCCCGAATCAGGAGACGATCTTGCGCATCGTGCACATCAGCTCGGCCTCGGTGGCGAGTTCGCCATTGACCGTGGCGCGGGCCTTGTACTTGAAGATGCCGCCCTTGGAACGCTCCAGGGTCGATTCAAGGATGAGCTGGTCACCGGGTTCGACCGGGCGCTTGAAACGCGCACCGTCGATGCCCGCGAAATAGACCACCGTGTCCTCACCCGGATCCTCGCCCATGGTCGCGAAGGACAGCAGCGCCGAGGCTTGCGCCAGCGCTTCGAGGATCATCACACCCGGCATCACCGGGCGGTGCGGGAAGTGGCCCAGGAAGATTGGCTCGTTGATCGAGACGTTTTTCAGCGCCTTGATGCGCTTGCCCAGCTCGATCTCCAGCACACGGTCCACCAGCAGGATCGGGTAGCGGTGCGGCAGCTTCTTGAGGATCTGGTGGATGTCCATCTTGAGCAGCACCGGAGCGGGCGTCTCGGTCAGGTCGGCAGGCAGGATCGGCGTCGTGGTCATGGTGTCATCTTCTTTTCGAGGGCGCGCAGGCGGTCGCGCAAGGTGTGCAGTTGCCGCAGCGTGGCGGCATTCTTCTCCCACGAGGCGTTGTCGTCGAGCGGGAAGACCCCGCTGTACTGCCCGGGCTTGGCAATCGAGCGCATCACGACGCTGGCCGCGGAGATGTGGACCCCATCGGCCAGCGCGAGGTGACCCAGCACGATGGCGCCACCTCCCACCGTGCAGCCACGGCCGATGCGCGCACTGCCCGCCACGCCGACGCAGCCGGCCATCGCGCTGTGGTCGCCGATCTGGACGTTGTGGCCGATCTGGATCAGGTTGTCGAGCTTGACCCCGGAGCCGATGATGGTGTCGTCGAGGGCACCGCGGTCGATGCAGGTGTTCGCGCCGATTTCCACGTCATCGCCCACGACCACGCCGCCGAGCTGTTCGATCTTTTCCCAGCGGCCTTCGGTCGGCGCGAAGCCGAAACCGTCGGCGCCAATGACGACGCCGCTGTGCAGCAGGCAACGCGCACCAAGACGCGTGCCCGGCATCAGCGTCACGTGCGGCGCAAGGCGAGTGGCCGCACCGATCTCGACACCCGCGCCGATGAACGCGTGGGCACCGACCACGGCGCCCTGGCCAATCACTGCACCAGACTCGATGACCGCCAGCGGCCCGACGGACACGCCCTCGCCCAGCAGGGCATCCGGTGCCACCACCGCGCTGGGGTGGAGGCCGACCTGCGGAGCAACACGCGAGCGTGCCGCCCACCACTGCGTCAGGCGGGCAAAGTAGAGGTAGGGATCCGGCGTGACCAGCGCAACACAACCTGCCCGAACATCGCCGCGCACACCAGGCGCCACGACGACGCAGCCGGCAGCCGTATCCTGCAATTGAGCGCGGTAGCGGGGATTCGACAGGAAGCTGATCGTCGCGGCATCGGCGCCGGCGAGCGACCCGATGCGGCTGATCAGGCGGTCACCGAGCGACTCGTCGGCGCCGTCGTTCGAGACCAGATCTCCCCCGAGGGCCGCCTGCACCTCGTGCAGGCGCACGGAGAAGACGGAACTCACTTGGTCGGCGCGGGAGCGGCGTTGAGCGCCTTGATCACCTTGTCGGTGATGTCCACACGGGGACCGGCAAACACCACCGGATCCTGCAGGATCAGGTCGTACTTTTCGGCATCGAAGATCTGCTTGATGACGCGGTTGGCGCGCTCGACCACGGCCGACAGCTCTTCGTTCTTGCGCTGGTTCAGGTCTTCCTGGAACTCGCGGCGCTTGCGCTGCAGCTCACGCTCCTGCTCGACGAGGTCGCGCTGTCGGCGTCCGCGCTCGGATTCGGCCAGGGTGACCTGCTCCTTCTCGAATTTGTCGGCGGTCGTCTTGAGCCGCGCAGCCGCGTCGTTGAGTTCTTTCTCGCGCTTGCCAAATTCGACTTCAAGCTTGGCCTGCGCCGCCTTGGCCGGTGCCGCGTCCCGCAGCATGCGGTCGCTGTTGACATAGCCGATCTTGAATTCCTGCGCCGAAACCGCCGGCGACACCAGCAGCGCCGCAGTGGCAACCACGCTGGTGGTGAGGGCAAGCAGGGCCTTGGCAGTCAGCGAACGTATGAAGGAAGTCATCATCAGAATGCGGTACCGATCTGGAACTGGAAGCGTTGGATTCTATCCTGAGCAAACTTGCGGATAGGTTGGCCCCAACTGAGTTTGAGCGGACCGACCGGCGAGATCCAGGACAGGCCCAGGCCGGCGGAGGTGCGGAATGAGGCGATGGTCGGTGTCTCGCCATCGCCCCAGACATTGCCGGCGTCCATGTAGCCGAAGAAGCGCAACGTCCGGTCGTTGCCGGTCCCCGGGAACGGGAAATACAGTTCGCTGTTGAGGTTGATGCGCTTGGTGCCTCCAATGTAGGCCCCCGTCACGTCCACCGGGCCGAGCGAGTTCTGGTCAAACGCGCGCACGGTGCCCAGACCGCCGCCGTAGAAGTTCTTGAAAATCGGGAAGGCCCGGCCACCCAGCCCCATGCCGTGGCCGATTTCGGCATTCAGGCCGAGGGTGAGCTTCTTGCTGATCGGGAAGTACTGCTGGATCTGGTAGTTGCTGCGCAGGTACCGCGTGTCTCCGAAGGCACCCCACTCCAGGTTGATGCGCTGGTAACGCCCGTCGGTTGGCACCAGCGCGCTGTCGCGGCCGTCGCGCTGCCAGCCGAGCGTGAGTGGGAACGAGGTGCTGGACTCGCCATAGGTCGAGCGGTAGCGGTAGAAGTTTTCCGGCAGCGCAGTGGCCGACTTGATGCGTGTGCGCTCGGCACCGATGCCGAAGAACACCGTGTCGTAGTCCGAAAACGGCACCCCGAAGCGCACCGCCGCACCGGGCGTGACCAGCTCGTAGGCCTCGCCCTGGCTGTTCAGCGGCTTGTTGGTGCGGTAGTAGACGTCCAGCGAGCGCGAGATGCCGTCGCGGGTGAAGTACGGATCGACGCTCGACAACACCAGCGTGCGGGCCGACTTGCTGGTGTTGAGTTCGATGCCGAGGTAGTTGCCCGAGCCGAACACGTTGTCCTGCTTGATCGAGCCCGTGAAGGAGAACTTGTCCGCACTGGAGAAATTCGCGCCGATCAGCAGGCTGCCGGTGGGTTTTTCCTTGACGTTGATCGTCAGATCAACCTGATCGAAGGTGCCAGGCACTTCATTGGTGTCGACATCCACCTCGCTGAAATAGCCCAGCCGGTCCACCCGGTCACGCGAGAGCTTGATGCGCTGGCCGTCGTACCAGGCAGATTCGAACTGGCGCATCTCGCGGCGGATCACTTCGTCGCGCGTGCGGGTGTTGCCCGACACGTTGATGCGGCGCACGTAGACCCGGCGGCCCGGATCGGCATTCAGCACAATCTGGACACGGCCCGTGTTGCGGTCGATCTGCGGCACCAGATCCACCTTGGCGAAGGCGTAGCCGAACAGACCGAAGCGGTCGGTGAAGGCTTTCTGGGTGGTGGCCACGTCCTCGGCACGGTAAGGCTCGCCGGGACGGATCTTCACCAGCGCCTTGAACTCTTCATCCTTGCCCAGAAAATCGCCGCTGAGCTTGACGCCGGTGACGGTGTAACGCTGGCCTTCCTTGATGTTGATCGTGATCGAGATGTCCTGCTTGTCAGGCGAGATCGCCACCTGCGTGGACTCGACGTTGAATTCGAGGTAGCCGCGGTTCAGGTACCACGCGCGCAGCGTTTCCTGGTCGGCATTGAGCTTGGTGCGGGCGTAGCGGTCGCTCTTGGTGTACCAGGTCATCATTCCGCCGGTCGTCAGGTCGAGCTGCCCGAGCAAGGTGCCCTCGGAAAACGCCTCGTTGCCGGTGATGTGGATGTCGCGAATGCGCGCCACGCCGCCTTCGGTCACGGCGAACGTGACGTTGACGCGGTTGCGGTCCACCGGGGTGATGGTGGTCACGACCTCCGCGCCGTAGAGGCTGCGGGTCAGGTACTGGCGCTTGAGTTCCTGCTCGGCACGGTCGGCCAGCGCCTTGTCAAACGGCTGACCTTCGCCGACGCCAATGTCCTTGAGCGCCTTGATCAGCGTCTCGCGGTCGAACTCCTTCGTGCCAGTGAAGTCGACGCTGGCGATGACCGCACGTTCTTCCACCACCACCACGGCGACCTGCCCATCCACCTCGATGCGCACGTCCTTGAACAAACCGGTCGCAAACAGCGCGCGCAGGGCGGCCGCACCTTTTTCATCGCTGTAGGTGTCGCCCACCCGGAATGGCAAGGCGGCGAAGACCGTCCCGGCTTCGGCCCGCTGCAGGCCCTCGACACGAATGTCCTTGATCACGAAGGGCTGGACAGCCAGAGCGGGCAAGGCCGCGGACGCCACCAGCACCGCAACGGCACAGGCACGGGGAGAGAGAGCGAATTGGTAGGCGGGTACGCGCATGCGGTCAGTGCAGGCCCAGGTAACGGGCCACATCGTTGTAGAGGGCGAGCGACATCATGAGCAGGATCACCATGAAACCGCCACGTTGCAATCTGGCGGTCCAGAGGTCGGAAATCGGCCGACCGGTGACACCCTCGATCAGATAATACAGGAGGTGCCCGCCGTCGAGCATCGGCAGCGGCAGCAGGTTCAGGACACCCAAGCTGACGCTGACGACCGCGAGGAACCCCAGGTAATAGGCCAATCCCAGCTCGGCGGACTGCCCGGCGTAGTCCGCAATCGTGAGCGGGCCGCTGAGGTTCTTCAGCGACGCTTCGCCGATGAGCATGCGGCCAAACATGCGCAGCGACATCGCGGACATGTCCCAGGTGCGCACGACGCCCTGAAGCAGCCCTTCAGCGAAACCCAACGTGACAAGGACCATCTGTGGCCGGGTGCCGACAACCGCCTCGATGCGTCCGATCTGCTGGCCACGGTCCTCGATCCGCATCGGCTTGATCTCGATCGCCAGCGAACGCCCGCTGCGGTCAATCTGCCACGACTGGGACATCGGATCACCACGTGCACCGGACGCCCGAATCTGGGCCCGCAGGCTCGTTGCATCGACCACGTCGTGCCCATCGACGCGCAAGACGCGGTCGCCTGCCTGCAGCCCCGCCCTGGCGGCAGGGCCACCCGGCTTGACGTCGCCGAGCACTGGCTCTGAATAAGGTGCAACCAACCCGATGCGCCGAACCAGTTCCGCATCGGCTTCGCTGGCCTGCAACCCGGAGAGGGCCAGCACCACCTCACGGCGACCACTGCCGCCCGCGCCAGTGACTTCCAGCCGCAGATCCCGGGCGTCCAGCGCAGCCCGCGTGAGCTGCCAACGCAAATCGGTCAGCGATGCCACGTCCTGCCACTGCTCCGACTCGGCCGGCGACCAGCGACGCACCCACTGCCCTGCCTGCAGACCGGCGCGCTCGGCCAGACTGCCCGCAGCGGGCGAGCCGATCACGGCACTCGGCTCCTGCGTGCCGATCCACGACGACGCGGCGTACAGGAGCACCGCCAGCACCAGATTGGCCGCAGGCCCCGCGACGACTACAGCCGAACGCTGCAGCAGCGTCTTGCGGTTGAACGCCCGGTGCAGCTCGTCCGGGGCAACCGGCCCTTCACGCTCGTCGAGCATCCGCACGAAGCCGCCCAGCGGCAATGCGCTGATGGCCCATTCGGTTTCACCGATCTGCCGCTTCCAGAGCGTCGGACCAAAGCCGATCGAGAACTTCAGCACCTTGACACCACATGCGCGTGCCACCCGGAAGTGCCCCCACTCGTGGACGACGATCAGCACCCCGAGGGTGACGAAAAAAGCCAGCAGCGTGT
The DNA here is from genome assembly GCF_031429695.1 of Sphaerotilus sp. Classification (GTDB taxonomy): domain Bacteria; phylum Pseudomonadota; class Gammaproteobacteria; order Burkholderiales; family Burkholderiaceae_C; genus Sphaerotilus. Next base: position 74,064 of record NZ_JANPAB010000063.1, on the reverse strand, counting down.
TCATGCCGGGTCAGACGCCGGAGCGTCCGACAAGTTCAGCGGCCAGACTGCGCGCCGATTGGTCCAGGTCGAGCAGACTCGCCACCGAGGCCGTGGCGTCACCCGGTACCGCAATGCGCGCCAGCGTGTCGGCGTTGACCGCGTGGATCTGGTCGAAACGCAGCCGCCGGTCGAGAAAGGCTTCCACCGCGATTTCGTTCGCTGCGTTCAGCACCGCTGTGCTGCCCGGTGGGCCTTCCAGTGCGGCCCAGGCCAATTGCAGACCAGGGAAGCGCTTGGCATCCGCCGGCTCGAAAGTCAGCGGCTTGAGTGACAGGAAATCGACCTGCGACGCGCCGGATTCGATGCGCGCTGGCCACGACAGCCCGTAAGCGATCGGCACGCGCATGTCGGGTGTGCCGAGCTGCGCCAGCACCGAGGCGTCGCGGCAGACCACCATCGAGTGGATGATGCTCTGCGGATGGATCACCACCTTCACCTGGCGCGGCGTCAGGTCGAACAGCCAGCGCGCCTCGATCACTTCGAGCGCCTTGTTCATCATCGTGGCCGAGTCGACCGAGATCTTGCGGCCCATGACCCAGTTCGGATGCGCGCACGCCTGCTCGGGCGTCACGTCGCGCAGGGATTTCGGATCGCGGTCGCGGAACGGGCCACCGGAGGCCGTGAGCACGATGTGGTCGATGCGCTGGGCCCAGGTCGTTCGGTCTTCGGGCAGGCACTGGAAGATGGCCGAATGTTCGCTGTCGATGGGCAGCAGATGCGCCCCACCCTCGCGCACGGCGCGCATGAACAGCTCGCCACCGACGACGATGGCCTCCTTGTTGGCCAGGAGCAGGCGCTTGCCGGCACGGGCCGCCGCCAGACACGGCGGCAGACCCGCAGCGCCGACGATGGCAGCCATCACGCTGTCCACCTCCGGGTGTGCGGCGACTTCTTCCAGCGCGGCGGGGCCGACCAGCACCTCGGTCGGCACGCCGTCAGCACGCAGGCGGTCGGTCAGTGCGCGCCCGAGTTCGGTGGTCGGCATCACCGCAAAACGCGGTCGCCAGACACGGCACTGGGCAGCGAGTTCCCCGACACGGCTGTGGGCACTGAGCGCGAGCACCTCGTAGCGGTCAGGGTGGCGCGACAACACATCGAGTGTGCTGGTGCCAATCGAGCCGGTGGAGCCCAGCACCGTCACGCGCTGACGCGGCATGCCGGAGTGGGTGGAAACAGAAGCGGTCACGGTCATGCAAGTACCAGGGCGAGGGCCAGCGGACACACGGGCAGGAGCGCGTCAATGCGGTCCAGCACACCGCCATGGCCAGGCAGCAGCGCGCTGCTGTCCTTGGCTCCGGCACTGCGCTTGACCAGCGACTCGAAGAGATCGCCGACGACGCTCAGACTCGACAGGAAGAGGCAAGACACCAGCAGCCCGGCCCAGCCCCAGCGTTGCAGCAGGGCGGTGTAGAGGCTCGGGCTGTCAGCCAGCCCACGCTGATCAAAGGCAATCCAGGCCAGCGCCAGCAGCAACACACCCGCCATGCCGCCATACACGCCTTCCCAGCTCTTGCCGGGACTGATCGCCGGGGCCAGCTTGCGGCGACCGAAGGCGCGGCCACTGAAATAAGCGGCGATATCGGCCATCCAGACCAGGCAGAACACCGACAGGAGAAAATTCAGGCCGCGTGCCTTGCCTTCGGCAATCGCCAGCCAGGCCAGCCACAGCAGCAGCACACCGCCCAGCAGGCGCAGCATCCGAGGCGTCTGCGGCCACGCATTCACGCCACGCTTGAGCACCAGTGCCCCGCCCAGCACCCACACCAGCATTGCCAGCACCCACAGCGCGCCGGGTGTGTGACCGATCCAGCCAGCCAGCCAGAATGAGGCCGAGCCGGCAGCGACCACACCACCCGTCAGCAAGGCTGGCACACCGAGATAGCTGTTGAGGCGCGCCCACTCCCAGCCAGCCGCAGCGACCATCACCAGCGTCAGCAGGGCGAAGGGCCAGACCGCCTGCGCGAACAGCGCCGGGAGTAGCACCAGCAGCAAGAGCACTGCGGTGATGATGCGCTGTTTGAGCATGGGAGCGGAGAGGTCAGGCGTCGGGCGCCAGGGTGATTTTCTGCCCGCTGGCCGAGATGTCGGTTTTCACGCCACCATAGCGGCGATCGCGGGCGGCGTAGTCGGCCAGGGCCTTGTCGATCTCGGCTGCGTCGAAGTCGGGCCAGAGGCAGTCGGTGAAATACAGCTCCGAGTACGCCACCTGCCACAGCAGGAAGTTGGAGATGCGCACCTCGCCCCCCGTGCGGATGAACAGGTCCGGGTCGGGCGCGTAAGCCAGCGCCATGTACTTCGACAGCAGGGCCTCGTCGATCTGCTCGGCGCGCGCGCCATCGGCCACCGCACGCTGGCAAGCCTGCACGATGTCCCAGCGGCCACCGTAGTTGAAGGCCACGGATAAGGTGATGCGGGTGTTGCCAGCGGTCACCCGTTCGGCATGCTCCCAGGCAGAGCGCACCTTCTCGGACACCGCCGCACGGTCGCCGATGATCTGGATACGCACACCGATGTCCGACAACCGCACGAGGTACTTGGCCACGGCGGTCAGCACCAGGTTCATCAGACCTGACACTTCGTCTTCCGGACGCTTCCAGTTTTCAGACGAAAAGGCGAAGACCGTCAGGTATTCGATTCCGCGGTCGGCACAGGTGTTGATCGAGCTGATGAGCGCGTCCACACCGTACTTGTGGCCGACGATGCGTGGCATCAGTCGCTTGTTCGCCCAGCGCCCGTTGCCGTCCATCACGACCGCGACGTGGCGGGGAATGCGTTTCGCGTTATCAGCCACGGCAGCAGGCCTCGGATGCGGAGATGTCGTTCGAACGGTGCATGCGGGCGCGGCCCGGCTCAAACAGCCAGGACCTCGGCTTCCTTGGACGCTACCAGCCGGTCGATCTCGGAGATCACGCGGTCGGTCAGCTTCTGCATGTCGTCCACCGAGCGGCGCTCTTCGTCCTCGGAGACCAGCTTGTCCTTGGCCAGACGCTTGGCATGGTCGTTGGCATCGCGGCGCAGGTTGCGCACGGCAATGCGCGCATCTTCCCCGGCGTTGCGCACGACCTTGGTCAGGTCACGGCGGCGCTCTTCGGTGAGCGCAGGCATCGGCACACGGATCATCTCGCCCAGCGACGACGGGTTCAGGCCCAGATCCGACTCGCGGATGGCTTTCTCGATCGGCTTGGCCATGCTCTTTTCCCACGGCTGCACGCTGATGGTGCGAGCGTCGATCAGCGACACATTGGCCACCTGGCTGATCGGCAGCATCGATCCGTAGTAATCGACGTGGACCTGGTCCAGGATGCCTGGGTGGGCACGGCCGGTGCGGATCTTCTGGAGATCGTTCTTGAAGGACTCGATGGACTTGGCCATCTTGGCTTCGGCGTTTTTCTTGATATCGGCAATGCTCATCGTGGTGCTCCTTCGTGGTCTCCGCGGTCCCGGATGTGTTCAGACGTGGACCAGCGTGCCTTCGTCTTCACCCATGACGACGCGCTTGAGGGCGCCCGGCTTGAAGATCGAGAATACCTTGATCGGGAGGTTCTGGTCACGGCACAGCGCAAACGCTGTCGCATCCAGCACCGCCAGGTTGCGGCCGATCGCTTCATCGAAGGTCAGGGTCGCGTAGCGGGTCGCGGTCGGATCCTTCTTGGGGTCGGCCGTGTAGACACCGTCCACCTTGGTGGCCTTCAGCACGATCTGGGCACCGATCTCGGCGCCACGCAGCGCGGCGGCCGTGTCGGTGGTGAAGAAGGGATTGCCGGTACCACCCGCAAAGATGACGACCTTGCCCTCTTCCAGATACTGCAGCGCCTTGGGACGCACATAAGGCTCGACGACCTGGTCGATGCTCAGCGCGGACATGACACGCGCGGTCATGCCTTCCTGGCGCATCGTGTCGGACAGCGCCAGCGCGTTCATCACGGTCGCCAGCATGCCCATGTAATCGGCGGTGGCGCGGTCCATGCCGACCGCGCCGCCCGCCACCCCGCGAAAGATGTTTCCGCCGCCGATCACCACTGCCACTTCGCATCCCAGCTGGGTGATTTCCTGCACCTCGCGCACCATGCGCACGATGGTGGCTCGGTTGATGCCGTAAGCATCGTCGCCCATCAGGGCTTCACCAGACAACTTGAGAAGAATGCGTTTGTAAGCGGGCATGCAGTGACCTCGAAGCGAAAAAGACGATCGCGAGTTTAGGACAGGAACGTTACTGGCCCTTGGCGGCAGCGACCTGTGCCGCCACTTCGGCGGCGAAGTCGTCCTGCTTCTTCTCGATGCCTTCGCCGACGATGAACATCGTGAAGCCGGCGGGGGTGGTGCCGGTGGACTTGAAGTACTGGCCGACAGTCTGCTTGCCGTCTGCCGCCTTCACGAACACCTGGTCGAGCAGCGAGACCTCCTTGAGGTACTTCTGCACCGAGCCTTCGACCATCTTGACGACGATGTCGGCCGGCTTGCCGGACTCGGCCGCCTTCTCGGTGGCCACACGGCGCTCGATCTCGATCAGCGCCGCCGGCACGTCGGCCGACGACAGCGCGACCGGCTTCATCGCGGCGATGTGCATCGCGGCGTCCTTGGCGGCGACCGCGTCACCCGTGTACTCGACCATCACGCCGATGCGCACGCCGTGCAGGTAATGCGCCAGTTGGCCGCCGTCGGCGTAACGCTTGAAGCGGCGGATCGCCATGTTCTCGCCGATCTTGCCGATCAGGCCCTTGCGCACGTCTTCGACGGTCGGGCCGAAGTCACCCATCGCCAGCGGCAGGGCCGACAGCGCAGCCACGTCGGCCGGGTTGTGTGCAGCGATCAGGTCAGCGCACGACTGCACGAACGACAGGAAGCTGTCGTTCTTCGAGACGAAGTCGGTCTCGCAGTTGACTTCGACCAGCGCACCGGTCGAGCCCGACACGGCCGCGGCGATGACACCTTCGGCCGTCACGCGGGAAGCGGCCTTGCCTGCCTTGCTGCCGAGCTTGACCCGCAGGATTTCTTCAGCGCGGACCGGATCACCATCGGCCTCGGTCAGTGCCTTCTTGCACTCCATCATCGGAGCGTCGGTCTTCGCGCGCAGGTCGCCGACCATCTTGGCGGTAATTGCAGCCATTGCTTTGTCCTTGAATCTTGGAAGACGGATCTTCAAATCTTTGAAAAAAAGGGGCTGAATCAGCCCCTTGCGCATCGAACCGAAGGGGCTCAGGCGGCGTCGTTCACTTCGACAAACTCGTCGGAACTCGGCGTCGCGACAGCAGCGACCACTTCGTTCATCGACTGGGCCTTGCCTTCGAGGACGGCGTCAGCCATCACACGGGCGTACAGCGCCACGGCCTTGGCCGAGTCATCGTTGCCAGGGATCACGTAGTCGATGCCAACCGGGTTGTGGTTGGTGTCCACCACGCCAATGATGGGGATGCCCAGCTTCTTGGCTTCAGCGATGGCGATCTTGTGGAAACCGACGTCGATGACGAACATCGCGTCCGGCAGGACAGCCATGTCCTGGATACCGCCGATGTCCTTTTCCAGCTTGGCCAGCTCACGCTGGAACAGCAGGCCTTCCTTCTTGCTCATCGACTCCAGGCCGGCTTCCACCTGGGCCTGCATGTCCTTGAGCTTCTTCAGCGATCCCTTGACCGTCTTGAAGTTGGTCAGCATGCCGCCGAGCCAGCGCTGGTCGACGTAAGGCATGCCAGCGCGCTGGGCTTCTTCGGCGACGATGTCGCGGGCCTGGCGCTTGGTACCGACGAACAGCACCGTGCCGCGCTTGGCAGCCAGCGAGCGGGCGAACTTGGTGGCTTCCTGGAACAGCGGGACCGTCTTTTCCAGGTTGATGATGTGGATCTTGTTGCGGTGGCCGAAGATGTACTGCGCCATCTTGGGGTTCCAGAAACGGGTCTGGTGACCGAAGTGGACGCCGGCTTCCAGCATTTCACGCATCGTGAAGGACATGAGTAACTCCAAAAATTCCAAAGGTTGGATCTAGAATCCGACTCGAATTGCACGCAGTGCGCAGTCAACACCGCACTCGGCGCAACACCTTCAGCCAGTCGGATTCGGGATTGATTCTTCCGTCCCGGAAACCAGGACTGCCGGGTACGCCATGTACCGGACAGCTCGCCGCTGAGGAAGCGGCATCGGAAAAACCCCGAGATTGTAGCAGCCTTGAATCCCATCGATCCAGCTCAACCCCTCGCCGACGCAGACCCCGGCCACCACGGGGCACGTGACGCCCTCGAAATTTCGCTGGAGATCGCCGGTGGCGCAGCCGCCAGCGCGTTTGTACTGGTCGATCGGGACGGGTCGCGCGCCGCCGCAGAACGGGCAGACCATCGGCGTCAGCGCGGCGCGGTCATCGGCCCACTGGACGGTCGCGCCATCAGCATCAAAGACCTGTTCGACGTGGCCGGACAGCGCACCACGGCAGGCTCGACTGCGCTGGCGGACCGCCCGCTGGCGCTCGCCGATGCCCCGGTCGTGGCACGGCTGCGCGCAGCCGGTGCTGCGCTGATCGGCCGCACCCAGATGACCGAGTTCGCGTTTTCTGGTGTCGGCATCAACCCGCACCAAGGCACGCCCGCCAACCCCGTGATGGCCGCGATCGATCCGGTGCCCCGCGTGCCTGGCGGCTCGACGTCCGGTGGCGCCGTGTCGGTGGCGACCGGTGCAGCGTGGGCGGCGCTCGGCTCCGACACCGGCGGCTCGATCCGCATCCCGGCGGCACTGCAGGGACTGGTCGGCTTCAAGAATACCCAGTCCCGCACACCCAATGCCGGCTGCATTCCGCTGTCACCCAGTCTCGACACGGGTTGCGCCATCACCCGCACCGTGCGCGATGCCGTGGCCGTGCACGCGGTGCTTTCGGCGCGCAACTGCACACCGCTGGCCCGCCCGCTGTCGGCCTGGCGTTTCGGCGTGGTCGAGCAAATCCTGCTCGACGGGCTGGACCCGGACGTGGCCCGCGACTTCGAACGCAGCCTGTCCACGCTCGCCCGCGCTGGCGCGCACCTCTCGCGGCGGGCGCTGCCCGCCCTGGATGAGTTGCCCGCGCTGCAGCAGGGCGGTGGACTGCCCGCCGCAGAAAGCTGGACATGGCACCAGGCCCTGCTCGCTGAACGCGGTGATCGCTACGACCCGCGTGTGGCAACCCGCATCCGACGTGGCGCCGCCATCACGCCGGTCGCGTTGGCGGACCTGCACAGCCGGCGTGCCCGCTGGATCGAACGCATGGCCATGGCGCTGCGCGACGTCGACATCGTGCTCAGTCCGACGGTACCGATGGTCGCGCCACCGCTGGCGCCGCTGTTGACGGACGACGCCGCCTTCTTCGATGTCAATGCACGGCTGCTGCGCAATCCGTCGATCGTCAACCTGCTGGACGGCTGCGCGATCAGCCTGCCCTGCCACCAGACCGGCGCGGCACCGGTCGGCCTGATGCTCTGGACCACCGGCGGACGGGACGAAGCCCTGCTCGGCGCGGCACTGGCCGTCGAAGCCGCCCTGCAGCCGGCACGCGTCCGATGACGCCGGACATCATCCTCGACACCAATGTCGTGCTCGACTGGCTGGTCTTCGAACACGCCAGCGGGCTGGCGGTCGGGCGGGCCATCACCGAAGGCGAAATGCGCTGGATCGTCAGCCCGCCCATGCAGGAAGAGCTGGTCGATGTGTTCGGGCGCCTGCTCACCCTGCCAACGCTGATGCGCTGGAGCGCGCGACATGCCCCGGCCATGGCCGGCATGCGCGCGTGGGCACATGCCGTTCCGGCGCCCGGCCCACTGCCGTTCAGCGAGCGTCTGCGCTGCACCGATCCGGACGACCAGTGTTTCATCGACCTGGCCATCGCCCGGCGCACACCCAGTCTGCTGACACGGGACCACGCCCTGCGCCGGCTCGCCCGGCGCGCCCGGCCACTGGGGGTCGCCGTGCTCACGCCCGAAGCCTGGGCACACACGCAGACCGCATGAACCACCCACCCGCCGCCCCCCTTGTGCACCGCCACCTTCCAAAGGGGCATGCCCCGGTGCAGGTATCGGCGCTGCTGCGGCAGTTCGCCGGACCTTGGCCCGTGCATGACAGCGCCGCCTCGCGCACCCTGGACGCGCTGGCAGCCCAGAGCCTGCCGCCCCACACGCTGATGCAGCGCGCCGGGCTGAGCGTCGCGCGTCTGGCCATGGCACTGGCGCCGAACGCCCGCCGCATCGACGTGCTGGCCGGCAATGGCAACAACGGCGGCGACGGCTACGAAGCCGCCATGCACCTGCACCGCGCCGGCCGGACCGTCGTGCTGCATGCCTTCGGGCGCGGCACCGCCTGGCCGCCGGACGCCACCGCGTCGCGCCAGCAGGCCCAGACCTCGGGCGTCCACATCGTGGACGGGCTGGATCCGTCCGAGCTGTCTCGCTCCGATCTGGTCATCGACGCCCTGCTCGGCCGCGGACTGACGCGCCCGGCCAGTGGTGAACTGGCCGAGGCGATCCGGCGGCTGCGCGGACACGCCGCACCCGTGCTGGCGGTCGATTTGCCGTCCGGACTGCCCGGCGACACCGGCGCGCTGGAGATCGGCGCACCCTGCATCCGCGCCCGCTGGACGCTGGCCCTGCTGACGATGGCGCCAGGCCTGTTCACTGCCAGCGGCCGCGACCAGGCCGGCGAAATCTGGTGGGACGACCTGGGCGTGCACCTGCTGCATCCCGGCGCACCTTCGCCGGCCGCCTGGCTGCATAGCCCTGCCTGGGTCGATGCAGTCTGGCCCGTGCGGCACCATGCGCAGCACAAGGGCAGCTTCGGCGATGTGTGGGTGCTGGGCGGTGGGCCATCCATGGCGGGCGCCGCGCTGCTGGCGGCGCGCACGGCATTGTGTGTCGGCGCGGGCCGGGTCTATGCCCACCTGCTCGACCCGGACGTGGCACGCCTCGACACGGAACACCCCGAGCTGATGTTCGCCGACACGCCCGACGCCGCGCGTCTGCAAGGCGCGACCGTGGTCGCTGGCTGCGGCGGCGGGCAGGCCATCCGGGCGCTGCTGCCGGAAGTCCTGACCCAGGCGGCCCGCCTGTTGCTGGATGCCGATGCACTCAACGCCGTGGCAGAGGATCCGGCCTTGCAGGACAGTCTGCGCGAACGCCGGGACCGCGGCCTGCCGACCGTGCTCACACCACACCCGCTGGAAGCCGCGCGCTTGCTGGGCTGCAGCGCCGCGGAGGTGCAGTCCGATCGCCTCCGGTCCGTGCACGCGCTGGCCGTCCGGACGGGCGCCGTGGTCGTGCTCAAGGGCTCCGGCAGCCTGATCACCGCGCCCGACGGCACCCCGTGGCTCAACACGAGCGGAAACGCCGCACTCGCCACACCGGGCAGCGGGGACGTGCTGGCTGGCTGGATCGGAGGGTTGTGGAGCCAGTTGTCTGGCGGGCGGTCCGGCACGAACCAGGCCATGGCCTGGTCCGAGGCGGAACTGGCCGCCCGCCACGCGGTCCACCAGCACGGCCTGCGGGCGGAGCGGCTCAGCCCGACCGGCGACGTGCTGGTCGCCAGTCGGCTGATTCCGCCAGCGTCGGGCCGCTGAGCGGAGCGCGTCAGCGCTTGTTGCGGCGCCTGCGGCCTTCGATGGCGGGTATGGGTACGGCCACCACGGCCGGCACCTCTGACGGCAGCAGCGCAGGCGGCTTTCCGGACGATTTGCCCGCGGCCTTTCCTGCCGCTTTGCCAGCCACCTTGCCAGCCGTCTTGCCCGCAGATTTTCCTGCATGCGGGCCAGCCGAGCGGGCAACAGACTTGCGCGACGAACGCCGCACGGCGCGATCGGCCTCCTGGATGGTCGCCAACTCCTCCTGCGCACCGGCTGACCGTTCACGGGCCGGACGTGGCGGCACGACGGCCGGCGTCAGCGGATCGCGCACCAGACGGAAGTCGATGCGGCGACCATCCAGATCGACACGGCTGACCTGCACACGGATGCGGCCACCCACGGCATGGCGCACACCCGTGCGCTCGCCGCGCAGCTCATGGCGCACGTCGTCGTAGCGGAAATACTCGCCACCCAGCTCGGTGATGTGGACCAGTCCCTCGACATACAGCTCATCGAGCTGCACGAACAGCCCGAAGCTCGTGACCGAGCTGATCGTGCCGCCGTACTCCTCGCCCAGCCGGTCGCGCATGAACTTGCACTTCAGCCAAGCCTCCACATCGCGCGAGGCCTCGTCCGCCCGGCGTTCGTTGGCGCTGCAATGGGCGCCGGCCGCCTCCCAGACCTCCAGGTCACGCGGCGCGATGCCCTCGACCCACGGCGCAGGCCCTTGCACCTTGGCCGGCTGCCGGCGACGGGTCGGCGGCAGCGCAGCACCCGGCACCGTGGCCTTGACGACCAGCCCGTACTTCCTGCCCGCCAGCAGCCCCTTGATGACCCGGTGGACCAGCAGATCCGGATAGCGCCGGATGGGGCTGGTGAAGTGCGTGTAGGCGCTGTAGGACAGGCCGAAGTGGCCGTTGTTGAAGGGGGTGTAGATCGCCTGCTGCATGGAGCGCAACAGCATCGAATGGATCTGCGTCGCGTCCGGCCGGTCGCGGGTCTGCTGCGCCAGCGCCTGCAGCTCGCCGGACGTCGGGTCGTCGCTGACGGTGAGGTTCAGCCCCAGGCTGCGCAGGTAGTTCTGCAAGGCCAGCCGCTTCTCGGGGGTCGGGCCTTCGTGGACGCGGTACAGCGAGGGATGTTTGCCGGCCTGGATGAAATCAGCCGCACAGACATTGGCTGCCAACATCGCCTCCTCGATCAGGCGGTGGGCTTCGGTGCGCACCCGCGGAATGATCTTGTCGATGCGGCCGTTGTCGTCGCAGACGATCTGTGTCTCGGTGGTCTCGAAATCGATCGCACCGCGGCTGGCCCGCTGCTTGAGCAGGAGGCGGTAGACCTCGTGCAGGTGGAGCAGGTGCGGCACCAGATGCACCTGGCGCTGGGCCTCGGCCCCGCGGGTGTTCGAGAGCACAGCAGCCACTTCGGTGTAGGTCAGCCGCGCATGCGAGCAGATCACGGCCGGGTAGAACTGGTAGGCACTGACCTCACCCTCGGCGTCCACGAGCATGTCGCAGACCATCGACAGGCGGGGCTGGTTCGGGTTGAGGGAACACAGGCCGTTGGAGAGCTTTTCCGGCAGCATCGGAATGACCCGCCGCGGGAAGTACACCGAGGTCGCGCGCTCGTAGGCGTCGTCGTCGAGCGGATCACCCGGTTTGACGTAGTGGCTGACATCGGCAATCGCCACCAGCAGGCGCCAGCCCTTCTTGCGGCCGATCTTGGTGGGCTCGCAATAGACGGCGTCATCGAAGTCGCGTGCGTCTTCGCCGTCGATCGTCACGAGTGGCACATCGGTCAGATCGACGCGGTGTTTCATGTCGACCGCGCGGACCTTGTCAGGCAGCTTGCCGGTTTGTGCCAGCGTCTCGGGCGAGAAACGGTGCGGCACTTCGTACTTGCGCACCGCAATCTCGATCTCCATGCCCGGGTCGTCGATGTCACCAAGCACTTCGGTGATGCGGCCGACCGGCTGGGAGTGCAAGGACGGTGGCTCTGTCAATTCCACTGCCACCACTTGCCCGGCCTCCGCGTTGGCAGTGGCATTCTTCGGAATCAGAATGTCCTGCCCATAGCGCTTGTCTTCCGGAGCAACGACCCAGACACCGTTCTCCAGCAGCAGCCGACCGATGATCGGTGCCTTGCGACGCTCCAGGATGTCGAGCACGCGGCCCTCGGGCCGGCCCTTGCGGTCCAGACGCATGACCCGCACACGCACCCGGTCGTGGTGCAGAACGGCGCGCATTTCCTGCGGAGCCAGATAGATGTCGGCATCACCGCCATCGACCACCACGAAGCCATGACCATCGCGGTGCCCTTGCACCGTGCCCACGACTTCATTCGACAAAGTACTGTTGTTCAATGAAAATCCTTGCATTCGGTTTTTATCTGATGCTACACTAGCGTTCTTCGCGGTTTGGAACAAAATTTCTTGCCGCGACAGAGCCCAGATGGCGGAATTGGTAGACGCACTAGTTTCAGGTACTAGCGGGTAACTCCGTGGAGGTTCGAGTCCTCTTCTGGGCACCAATAGAATTTAGCATACGCTGAATTCAGTCACTTGCACAGACTGATGAAATCCCAGTCTGTGTTCGTATTCAGGATTTCAAAGCCCAGGTGGCGGAATTGGTAGACGCACTAGTTTCAGGTACTAGCGGGTAACTCCGTGGAGGTTCGAGTCCTCTCCTGGGCACCAACATGAAAAGCCAGCTTTCGAGCTGGCTTTTTTATTGCTACTGCGTCTGAACATCTCCGAGAATTCAACAAAAAACCCCGCTGCCCTTGTCGGACAGCGGGGTTTTTTTGACTGCTCTGTTCAGACCGACAGCTTGCGGGTCAGTGCATCCGGCCGCATCGCGTCATATTCCTCGAACGGCTGGTGAATCCACGGACTTGTGGGCAGCGACTCGACAAAATAATCCGGCGTATAGCAGGAAACGCCCTTCACCCACAGCACGGCCGAGCGCAGTTCACGTATCGACGGCATGCCGCGGAGACGGTCGACCACCGCCTGCAAGGTAACCCCAGAGTCGGCGAGATCATCGACCAGCAGCACCCGGCCAGCGAGTTCCCCCTTGGGCATGGTGATGTATTTCGCCATGTCCAGTCGACCTTGGATCGTGCCACTTTCGGCACGGTAGGAACTCGTGGCCATGATCGCCAGAGGCTTGTCGAAGACACGCGACATGACATCGCCGGGACGAAGCCCGCCTCGGGCCAGACAGAGAATCTGGTCAAATTCCCAGCCGGACTGATGCACCTTGATCGCGAGTTTCTCGGTCAGCAGGTGGTATTCGTCCCAAGACACATACAGGTGTTTGCCGTCATCGGTGAGCATGCTGACTCCTAGCTTGATCGGATCGGACATTCAGTCCTTGTAGGGGTGACGGAGCAGGATCGTGTGGTCACGGTCTGGACCAGTCGATACCATCGCGATCGGCGTCGCGATGAACTCCTGCACGCGCTCCAGGTATTGCTGTGCATTGAGCGGCAGGCCTTCCCACGTCGTGACACCAAAGGTCGTTTCCGTCCAGCCCGGGAACACTTCGTAGATCGGCTTGCAGTTGACAATCTCGTCAGCGTCCAGCGGCAGGATATCCACACGCTCGCCGTGCAGTTCATAGCCGACACACATGCGGATCTCGGTCAGACCATCCAGCACGTCGAGCTTGGTCAGGCACAGTCCCGTGATGCCGTTGATCAGCATCGCGCGCTTGAGCGCTGCACCATCCAACCAACCGCAGCGGCGGGGGCGCCCGGTGACAGTGCCGCGCTCCTGGCCCACGGTGGACAGGTGGTAGCCAACGGTACCCGGCTCATCCATCGGCAGCTCGGTCGGGAATGGACCCGAGCCGACACGTGTGGTGTAGGCCTTGGTGATACCGAGCATGTAGTGCAGCAACTGCGGACCTACGCCAGAACCGGCGGCTGCATTCCCCGCCACACAGTTGCTCGACGTGACGAACGGATAGGTGCCGTGGTCGATGTCGAGCAACGTGCCTTGTGCGCCTTCGAACAGGATGCTGCCGCCCGCACGGTTGGCTGCGTCGATGCGCACACCAACGTCCGCCATCATGGGCTTGAGCTGTTCGGCCATCTGCATGGCATGGTCGAAGATCGGCTGGAATTCCAGCGCCTGGCTGTTCAGGTAGCCTTCGAGTGCGAAGTTATGCAGCGCCAGCAGCTCGCGCAATTTCTTCGCGAAACGGTCGGGGTGCTTCAGATCCTGCACGCGCAGTGCGCGGCGAGCGACCTTGTCTTCGTAGGCCGGGCCAATGCCCTTGCCCGTCGTGCCGATCTTGCCCGCACCACTGGTTTCGCGCACCGCCTCGCGCGCCTTGTCCACTTCGACGTGGAACGGCAGGATCAACGGGCAGGACTCGCTGATGAACAGGCGCGACCGCACATCCAGGCCAGCCGCTTCGAGGCGTCCGATTTCCAGCAGCAAGTGAGCCGGATCGACGACGACGCCGTTGCCGATGTAGCAGGCTACGCCGGTGCGCATGATGCCGGAGGGGATCAGTTGCAGCGCGGTCTTCACGCCATTGATCACCAGCGTATGTCCAGCGTTGTGACCACCCTGGAACCGCACCACCCCCGCGGCGTGGTCGGTCAGCCAGTCGACGACCTTGCCCTTGCCCTCGTCACCCCATTGCGTACCGACAACAACGACATTGCGCCCACGAACTTCTGCAGACGCAGCACTGCGAGTATCCATCTCAAGTATCCGATCGAAAGGAAAGGTCCAGTCAGGGGAGGCAACGCTCAGCGCGCACAGACCACCCACTGCCCATTGACGGCGACCAGTTCCCGGTCGCACTCGAACTCGTCTGCCTCGTGCTCATGCCCGGGCAGCACACAAACCACCGCTTCACCCGTTGCGCGAAGTCGCCGCACGGCCGCTCGCAGCGCCGCGTCTTCACTCCACGGTGCGCGGATCGCGGCGTGGCGTCCATCGAAGCGGACATGCTCGACAACGGACTTCAGATCAAGACTGAAGCCCACCGCAGCCCGGCGGCGGCCGAAGATGGCGCCGACATTGTCGTAGCGACCACCGCGCACCAGTGCATCGGTGCTGCCAGCACGGTAGACCGCGAAGCGGGTGCCGCTGTAGTAGGCATAGCCCGACAGATCGGCCAGGTCAAAACCCAGATGCAGTGCGGGGTAATCGCGGCGCAGGTGTGCGGCCAGCCACTGGAGGTCGGCCAATGCCGCGGTGATCAGGTCATTGCCCGGCAGGCGCTCGCGGGCCACCGACAACACCTCGTCGCTGCCATAGAGTGCTGGCAGCAAACGCAGCGCAGCGCGGTTTTCTGCGGGCAGATCGGCAGTCAATGCATGCAGATCCGCCTGGTCCTTGGCGGCCAGGGCGGCATGCAAAGCGTCACGCTGGGTCGGCGACAAGGTCACACCCGCCAGCGCACCTTGCACGATGCGGGCGTCCGCCAGATCCATCACCAGCGCATCGACGCGGGCACGGCCCAGGCATTCGAGCGCCAGTTCGTGGATTTCCAGATCGGCTTCCAGGCCACTGTGCCCGTAGATTTCGGCACCGAACTGCAGGGGCTCGCGGGTGCTGTCCGGGCCGGCAGGCAGCGTATGCAGCACCGGGCCGCAATAGCACAGGCGCGTCAGTCCGGCACGGTTGAGCAGATGGGCATCAATGCGCGCCACCTGCGGCGTGGTGTCGGCGCGCACACCGAGCGTGCGGCCACTGAGTTGATCGACCAGCTTGAAGGTGCGCAGATCCAGCGCACGCCCGGTGCCGCTCAGCAGCGACTCCAGGTGTTCGAGCAGCGGGGGCATGACCAGTTCATGGCCATAACCGCGGGCAGCGTCCAGCAGGATGCGACGCAACTCCTCGATTCGCCGAGCCTCATGGGGCAACACATCGGCAATGTGCTCGGGCAATAGCCAAGCAGAAGACATAGCAGGTCAGGAAATCAAAAGGTCGATTCTACCGGGCGAAACCACCGGCCTGAATCGGACAGGGTGGGCTCAAGCGATGAGCAACAGCAGCAGCAACCCCGCGAGCACGCTGGCCAGCCCGATGAACCGGATCTGCCCGTCGCCCAGCGCCAGCACCTGCTCGAAGAACTTGCGCCACTGTGCGGGACCGAGCAGCGGCATGAGTCCCTCGATCACGAACACCAGCGCAAGCGCCGACAGCAGTGTCTCCGCCGACACTTACTTGCCACCGACACTACCGTTGCGCATCACGCGAAAGAACTCGCTCGACGGATCGAGCACAAGCACATCGCTCTTGCTGCGAAAACTCGACCGGTAGGCTTCCAGGCTGCGGTAGAACTGGGCGAACTGCGGGTCGCGTCCGAACGCTTCCGCATAGAGCGCCGAGGCCTTCGCATCGCCGTCGCCCTTGACCTTCTGAGCATCGCGGTAGGCACCAGCCAGAATGACTTCGCGCTGGCGGTCCGCGTCGGCCCGGATCTTCTCGCCGTCCGCCGCACCTTCCGACCGCAGCTCATTCGCCACGCGCTTGCGCTCGGACTCCATGCGCCGGTAGACCGATTCGGTGATGGTCGAGGCGAAATCAACCCGCTTGATGCGGACGTCCACGATCTCGATGCCCATGTTCTTCGCGTCATCGCTCAGGCGCTGCATCACGCCTTGCATCACCTTGTCGCGCTCGGTCGAGAGCATCGCGCGCACGGTGCGCTTGGTGACTTCCTCGTTCAGGGCCGCCTGCACGATTGGCGACAGGCGCGCCTCGGCATTGCGCAGATCGACACCGGTGTTGCGGATGAACTGGCGCGGTTCGGTGATGCGCCACTTGACCAACCAGTCGATGACCAGACTCTGCTTCTCGGCGGTGAACACCGGGCGGGTCTCGGGGCTGTCCAGCGTCTGCGTGCGGCGGTCGATGAAGATCACGTTTTGCAAAGGCGGCGGCAGCTTGAACTTCAGCCCAGGATCCGCAATGACTTCCTTGATTTCACCGAGCGAGTAGACGACAGCGAAATTGCGCTGATCGACGACAAACAGCATCGACATGGTGACGAGCAACGCCAGCAGCGCGCTGACCGCGATTAGTCCGATTCGATTCATTTGGAGTTCCCCTGCTCAGCGCACGTCACGGTCGCGGCCGCGTTGCCCATCGCGTGAACGCACGTCCACGCTGCTGCCCGATGCGCCATCGGTGCTTGAAGGCACCAGCGGTACCGCCGAAGCCGCTGTCGCCGATGAAGCCCCCGACTGCGCGACCAGCTTGTCGAGCGGCAAGTACAGCAGATTGCTGCCACTGCGGGAATCGACCAGCACCTTGCTGACATTGGCGTACAGCTGGGACATGGTGTCGATGTACATCCGGTCGCGGGTCACGCCGGGTGCCTTCTGGTACTCGGCTAGCACACTGCGAAAGCGTTCGCCATCACCCTCGGCCTGGGCCACCACCCGGGCGCGATAGCCTTCCGATTCTTCCGCCAGACGGGCGGCGGTGCCGCGGGCCTTCGGGATGATATCGTTGGCGTAGGCTTGGCCTTCGTTCTTCAGGCGCTCGCGGTCGGCACCGGCCTTGAAGGCATCGTCGAACGCGGCCTGCACCTGCTCAGGCGCCTGCACGCTCTGAACATTGACGTTGACCACCAGGATGCCTGCCTTGAGACGGTCGAGCTGCGCCTGGATCGACTTGACCAGGTCCACGGCAATCGCGTCGCGCTGCTCGTAGAGAACAGAATCCATCGTGCCGCGGCCGACGATCTCGCGGACGGCCGATTCGGCAGCCTGCTGAACCGCTTCCTCGACATTGCGATTCTCGAACAGGAAGTCCTTGGCCTGCTTCAGGCGCCATTGCACCGTGAAGCGGATATCGACGATGTTCTCGTCCTGCGTCAGCATCGACGAGTCACGCAGACCAGTCGCCTGGACGACAGAGTTGCGCCCCACTTCGGTCGAACGGGTCTGCGTCACATTGACGGTGTCATGCGACTGGAACGGCCCTGGCCAACGGTACTGGATGCCCGCATCCACCGTGCGGCTGAATTTGCCGAACGTCAGGATGACGGCCTGCTGACCCTCCTGCACGATGAAGAAGCCGCTTCCGAACCACAACAAGGCCGCTACACCCAGCACCAACCCGCCGCCCAGACCGAACAGCCGACCATCAGAAGACGGATCCGGGCGCCCGGAAGGAGGCGGGCCTCCGCCGTCACGCCCTGCGGGCGTCTTGCCGCCAAACAAGCCGCCGAGCTTCTGGTTGAAATCGCGCCAGAGTTCGTCGAGATCCGGTGGACCGTCGTTGCGACCGGAATTGGCCATGACATCTGCGGCAGCCGGGGCAGCACGGGCGCCGCGCAACTGCTGCACAAGGGCCCTGGTGGCGCCGGAAATCAGCTTCAGCGCAGATCCAGCCACGGCCCCCAACGGGGCCCGAACAGGCGTGTAAGCATCCATCGGATTCGTTTTGTTCATGTCCGAAATTACAACACGCATCACACCGCCGGCGGCGTGAGCAGGGTTTCGACCCGTTCTGGCGTCGTGTCATCGACCTCATCATCGTCATCGACAAGATCGACATCGCTGCGGTCGGGATCGAATCGTGGATCCAGACGCGCCGACGCGGCCAGTCGCTCCTGGTTCAGCGCCGCTTCAGCGATGACCTGGCGCAACGCGACCAGACCTTCACCCGAGCGGGCGCTGACAAACCAGCGCGGCACCGCACGCCCGGGCTCCAGCTCGTACACATCACCTAGCACGCGCGGCAACTGTGCAGGCTCCATGGCGTCCAACTTGTTGAACACCAGCACCTGCGGCACGTCGCTCGCGCCGATCTCGTGCAGCACGCGCTCGACTTCACGGATCTGCTCCAGCCAGAACGGGCTGGCCGCATCGACCACATGCAGCAGCAGGTCCGCGTCAATCGCTTCCTGCAATGTGGCTTGGAAGGCATCGACGAGCGTGTGCGGCAGCGCCCGGATGAAGCCCACGGTGTCGGACAGCGACACACTGCGCTGCGCTTCTTCCAGGTACATCTGGCGCGTCGTCGTGTCGAGCGTGGCGAACAGCTGGTCGGCAGCATAGGCCTGCGCCTTGACCAGCGTGTTGAAGAGCGTGCTCTTGCCCGCATTGGTGTAACCGACCAGCGAGACGCGGAAAGTGCCTTGGCGTTCGCGCGCCTTGCGCTGGGTGCCGCGCTGGCGCTTGACCTTGTCGAGCCGGTCCTTCACCGCCTTGATGCGCACGACGATCATGCGCTTGTCCAGCTCGATCTGTGTTTCACCCGGACCGCCGCGCAGACCGACACCACCGCGCTGCCGTTCCAGGTGGGACCAGCGGCGCACAAGGCGGGTGGAGAGGTATTGCAGCCGCGCGAGTTCGACCTGAAGCTTGCCTTCATGGCTGCGCGCTCGGGCGGCAAAGATTTCGAGGATGAGCGCCGTTCGGTCGAGAACCTCGACGCCCAGGTGCCTCTCAAGATTGCGTTGCTGGGCCGGACCCAGCGCCTGATCGAAGATCACGCACTGGGCGCCGTGCTCAGCCACGACTAACTTGATTTCATCGGCTTTGCCCGAACCGACGAAGAGTGCGGCATCGGGGGCACGACGGCGGCAGATGATCCGGGCGACCGGGTCATCACCGGCAGACTGCGCCAGCAGGGCCAGTTCATCCAGCGTCGCATCGAAAGACGCGGTTACGCCGAAATCGACCCCGACCAGAACAGCGCGTGGGAGAGGGGAAGAGTCCGTTGCAGTCAAGGTGCTTCGAGGTGACGCATCTGGCTGGCCGCTGCGGGCGGTCAGCTGGCTTCCGGCGATTCTGCCGCGTGGAAGTTCACCGGTCGGCCCGGCACGACGGTCGAAATCGCGTGCTTGTAGACCATCTGGGTGACGGTGTTGCGCAGGAGAACCACATACTGATCAAAAGACTCGATGTGGCCCTGCAGCTTGATGCCGTTGACGAGGTAAATCGACACCGGAACATGCTCCTTGCGCAGCAGGTTGAGGAAGGGATCTTGCAGCAGTTGCCCTTTGTTGCTCACGATATTCTCCGTGTTGGAAATGGAGTCTAAGAAGGCCCGCACGTTATCACACGCCCGGGACCACGATCCGACGGATCAGGAATCCTTTTCCGTGAAGGGATTGCGCGAGGAGCGCAACTCGATACGCAACGGAGTGCCAACGAGCTTGAAATGCTCGCGGAAACGGCTCTCCAGATAGCGTTTGTACACGTCGGTGATGTGTTCCACGGCATTGCCATGGATCACGATCAACGGCGGGTTCTGTCCACCTTGGTGGGCATAACGCAGTTTGGGGCGAGAAATTCCCGCCCGCTTGGGCTGTTGAAAATCGACCGCTTCCTGCAGCAGGCGCGTCAGCACCGGCGTGGGCAGCTTGCGCTTGGCGGAGGCCCAGGACTCGTCGATGGCGCTCCACAGCGGCCCCAGGCCCTGTCGGCGCTTGGCGGAGATGTGCAGGATGGGCGCGAACTTGAGGAAGGCCAGTCGCTGCTCGATCGAGCGTTGAAGCGTCTGGCGCTGGTACTCGTCGATGGCGTCCCACTTGTTGATCGCGATGACCACGGCCCGGCCCGCGTCAAGCACGTAGCCGGCGATATGGGCGTCCTGGTCCGACACACCTTCGGTGGCATCGATCAGCAGCAGCACGACGTTGGCGTCACCGATGGCCTGCAGCGTCTTGACCACCGAGAACTTCTCGATCGACTCGAACACCTTGCCCTTGCGGCGCAGGCCGGCCGTATCGATCAGCTGGTACTTTCGGCCATTGCGCTCGAAGGGCACCTCGATCGCATCGCGTGTCGTGCCGGGCAGGTCAAACGCCACCAGACGCTCTTCACCCAGCCAAGTGTTGATCAGTGTCGATTTGCCCACGTTCGGGCGTCCACACACGGCCAGCCGCGTCGGGCGCTGCTCTTCGGGCACGCCGTCGTCTTCCTCGACCTCGGGCGCGATGCCCTCCAGCGCCAGTTCGACCAGGCTGCGGATGCCCTGCCCGTGCGCCGACGACACCGCCAGCGGCTCGCCGATGCCCAGCTCGTGAAACTCGGCCAGTTGCGGCCCGTCCTTCATGCCCTCAGCCTTGTTGGCGGCCAGCAGCACGCGCTTGCCGGTCGTGCGCAGGTAGCGGGCGATGTCGTGGTCCTGCGCCGACAGACCGGCGCGGACATCGACGACGAAGATCACGGCATCCGCCTCGGCCACCGCCTGGCGCGCTTGCTTGGCCATCTCCTGGAAGATGCCGGTGACGCAGTCCGGCTCGAAGCCGCCGGTGTCGATGACGATGAATTCATGGCCGGCGAGCGCGCCGTCGCCGTAATGGCGGTCGCGGGTCAGTCCGGCGTAGTCGGCCACGATCGCGTCGCGGCGTCCAGTGAGTCGATTGAACAGCGTGGACTTGCCGACGTTGGGACGTCCGACGAGGGCAATCACGGGTTTCATGGGTCGGTTCCGATCTGTAGCGGTTGAATGGTTGTTATGGGAGAAGGAACAGCAACGGCGGGCTCATTCCGGCCGGAACGCGAAGACGTTGCCGGACCGGGTGACCGCCAGCATCGTCAGTCCGGACCGCACCAGCGGCGCGACGATCGCGCTGCCATCGGTGGACAAGCGCAGCAGCGGCTCGCCGCGGTCGTGCGAAAACACATGCAGCCAGCCCTCGCTGTCGCCGAACACCAGGGTCGAGCCGACCGACAACGGCGCCGTCAGACCCCGGTAGCGCAGGCGGTCCGAGGTCCAGGCCACATCGCCGCTGGCACGCCGCCAGACGCTGATGCGGTCGGTGGCATCGGCACCAGCGACGAATTCCGGGTCGATTGCCAGCCCCTCGAAACCGCCTTGCGGACGGCTCCAGAGCACGGCGTTGCGCTCGGCATTGAGACAGGTCACCGCCACCTGGAAGGCGCGCGCACAGACCACTTCGCCGCTGCGCGCTGCGGGGCCGACGAGATCGGCGAGTCGCTCGACCTCGTTGGTGCCGCGGGGGGAGGCAAAGGTGCTGTCCGCGCGCACGGCACCGGTCAGCGGATCGAGGGCAAGCAGACGTGCCCCCATGCCGACCAGCAGCGTGTTGCGGTAGGCCAGCAGCACGCCCGGCTGCGCCAGCGACAGCGCCTCGCCCGAGCGGCCCACGGTCCATAGCCGGCGGCCATCGAATACGTCGAAGGCCAGCACGCTGCGGTCCACCGCCTGGACAAACACGCGCTCACCCGCCACCAGCGGCGCCGTGACCACGCGCGAATTCAGACGGGTCCGCCAGATCTCGCGCTGACCGTCAATGACCACCAGTTCGTTGTTCTGCGTCACCACCGCCGCGTGTCGGCCATCGCTGCCCACTCCAGCCGAAAGCGCGGCACCAACCGACACCTGCGACCGGACGGCGCCGGTGCCGATGTCCAGGCTCGTGATGCGGCCATCCTCGCTGGCGAGCATGAATCGGTCGCCGAGCACGGCCACGGTCATGCCGTGCAACGGCTTGCCCATGCTCGCGCGCCAGACCTGCTTGCCAGCAATCCTGGCCGACAGCGGCTCCAGCGGCGTGGGTTTGGGCTTCTCGACCGACGAGCAGGCACCCAGGACCAGCGCCGCCGACACGGCCAGCCAACGCCAGACAGCAGTGCGCCCGCGCACGCGCAGCCGGGTCATTGCGCAGCCCCCGAGGCAGCGCCCTCTTCCTGCGGCGCCGCACCCAGTGCAACCAGCTTGGCCTCGACCAGGCGACGGTAATCGACCTCCTTGCCCAGCGCCTTCCAGGCCTGCTGGTAGGCAGCCACGGCCTCGGCCGGCTTGGCCTGTGCTTGCAGGATGTCGCCCCGGCGGTCGGCGGCCAACGCCGTCAGCGACTCGGGCACCTCCGAGGTGACGAGCTTCAGGGCTTCGTCGAACCGCCTGGCCTCCAGATGCACACCGGCCAGCCGCAGTCGGGCCAGCGCGCGGTATTCGTCTTCCTTGGCATTAAGGGCCACCCATTCCAGCGTGCCACGGGCGGCGTCGGCCTGGCCCTTGTCGAACTGCACCTTTGCGGCGAGCAAACCACCCTGCTCCGCGAAGGCGGTCGAGGGATAGCGGCTCTGCAGATCGGCCCACACCTTGGTGACCCGCTCGGCGTCACCAGCCTGCGCCGAGCGGTCCAGCTCGTCGTAGATGCCACCGGCCTTGGCGGCCTGGTCACGTTGCCAGTACTGCCAGCCGTTCCAGCCGGCATAGGCTGTCAGCACGATCAGCAGCACCCAGGTGATCAGGTTGCCGAACTTGGCCCAGAAATGCTTGATCTGGTCGAGCTGTTCCTGTTCTTCGAGGTCGAGATGGGATGCCATGCGCGTGTGTCGGAGGTGTAACCGTGGAGGGAAGGATTATGCGGGTCGCGGTCGTGCCACGCCGGATCAGTCGGCGATCTCGGCCGCCCAGGCGGAGACATCGGCCAGCGGACGCAGCGCCTGGGCGCGGCCCCCGTCACGCAGCGGCTTCACGGCGACCATGCCCTGCGCGAGTTCGTCGCCACCGAAGACCAACGCATAACGGGCACCGCTGGCATCCGCCTTCTTGAACTGGGACTTCATGCTGCCCGGGCCGTCCTTGCCGCCCGCGTGCAGCACGACCTTCAGGCCCCGCTCACGCAGTGCTTCGGCCGTGACCATCGCCGTGGCCAGCGCCGCCGCGTCGGGCACGACGGCGTAGGCGTCGGGCACCTGCACCGGGACCGCCACACCGCTGTCTTCCAGCAGCGCCAGTACCCGCTCGATGCCCAGACCCCAGCCCACGGCCGGCGCCGGCTTGCCGCCGATCTGCTCGATCAGACCGTCATAGCGTCCACCGCCGCAGACCGTGCCCTGTGCGCCGAGGCGGTCGGTGACCCACTCGAACACGGTCAGGTTGTAGTAGTCCATGCCTCGCACGAGGCGCGGGTTGATCCGGTAGGGCTGGCCGACCGCGTCCAGCACCGCGCGCACCGCATTGAAGTGCTTCAGCGAGGCCTCGCCGAGGAAGTCCATCAGCTTCGGCGCGGCCTCGACGACGGCCTGCATCGCCGGGTTCTTGGTGTCGAGGATGCGCAGCGGGTTGCTGTGCAGGCGGCGTTTCGCCTCCTCGTCCAGCAGGGCGGCATGGGCCTCGAAGTGGGCGATCAGGGCGACACGGTGGGCCTTGCGTTCCTCCGCCTGGCCGAGGCTGTTGATCTCCAGCCGTACATCGGTCAAGCCCAGGTCGCGCCACAAGCTGCGCGCCATCAGGATCACCTCGGCGTCCACGTCCGGGCCGGCGAAGCCCAAGGCCTCGACACCCACCTGGTGGAACTGGCGGTAGCGGCCCTTCTGCGGGCGCTCGTGGCGGAACATCGGGCCGATGTAGAACAGCCGCTTCGGGCCTTCGTACAGCAGGTTGTGCTGCACCACGGCGCGCACGACACCCGCCGTGCCTTCCGGCCGCAACGTCAGCGCATCGCCGTTCAACTTGTCTTCAAAGGAGTACATCTCCTTCTCGACGATGTCGGTGACCTCGCCCAGGCCGCGCACGAACAACGGCGTCGGCTCGACGATGGGGGTGCGGATGTTGGCGTAGCCGTAGCGCTTCATCAGCGCGCGCACACAGTCTTCGAACCACTCCCACCGCGCCGAATCCGGCGGCAGCAGGTCGTTCATGCCTTTGACGGCCTGGATTTTTTCGCTCATCAGGGAATTCAGGAAACGGAAATCTTCTGGCCGAAGCGGCGCTCGATGTACTGCTCGACCACGGCCTGGAACTCGCTGGCGATGCCGTCGCCGCGCAGCGTCATGGCCTTCTCGCCGTCGATGTAGACCGGCGCAGCGGGCGCCTCACCCGTGCCGGGCAGGCTGATGCCGATGTCGGCGTGCTTGCTCTCGCCAGGGCCGTTGACGATACAGCCCATCACGGCCACCTTCATTGTCTCGACGCCCGGATATTTGGCACGCCAGACTGGCATCTGCGCGCGCAGGAAGTGGTCGATCTGCTGCGTGAGTTCCTGGAACGTGGTGCTCGTCGTGCGGCCACAACCGGGGCATGCCGTCACGCTCGGCACAAAGGTACGCAACCCCAGCGACTGCAGGATCTCCAGCGCCACCGTCACCTCTTGCGTGCGCGCCTCGCCCGGTGCTGGGGTCAGGCTCACGCGGATCGTGTCACCGATGCCTTGCTGCAGCAGGATGCCCAGCGCGGTCGCCGACGCCACCGTGCCCTTGGTGCCCATGCCCGCTTCGGTGAGGCCGAGGTGCAACGGATAGTCACAGCGTTTCGAGAGTTCGCGGTACACGGCGACCAGATCCTGCACACCGCTGACCTTGCAGCTGATCAGCACCTGCTCCCGCCGCATGCCGAGTTCGACCGCGTAAGCCGCCGAGTCGAGCGCCGACTGGATCAGCGCCTCGTACATCACCTGACGCGCTTCCCAGGGCTGGGCGCGACCGGCGTTGACATCCATCAGGCTGGCGAGCAGTTCCTGGTCCAGGCTGCCCCAGTTCACGCCGATGCGCACGGGCTTGTCGTGGCGGATCGCCGCCTCGACCATCATGCCGAACTGGCGGTCGCGCTTGTCGCCCTTGCCGACGTTGCCCGGATTGATGCGGTACTTGGACAGCGCCTGCGCCATCGCGGGGAATTCGGTCAGCAGGCGGTGGCCGTTGTAGTGGAAGTCGCCGATCAGCGGCACGTCGATCTGCATCCGGTCGAGCTGATCGCGGATGTGCGGCACGGCCTCGGCGGCTTCGGGCGTGTTGACGGTGATGCGGACCATCTCGGAGCCGGCCAGCGCGAGTTCCTTGACCTGGATCGCCGTGCCGATCACGTCCACCGTGTCGGTGTTGGTCATCGATTGCACGCGCACGGGCGCATCCCCGCCGACCGTCACGACACGGTCGCCCCAGACGACACGGGCCTGGAGGCTGCGGCGCGCGGCGGGCTCACCCAGCGGAATCGGTTGTTCGGACATCGGCACGGGCATCGGAGCATTCATGGTCGGACTCACTTCAGAACGGCGGTGGCGATGTTGCCGCGGGTGAATGGGGTCAGACTGAAGGGCTCACCCCGCACGGTCACCTGCGTCACGCTGGCGATGCCGGCCTTCAGGCGCATGGGCATGGCACCATCCAGACCGATCACCTCACCCGGCAGCACGGTGCGCGACAGCAGCACGGCACCACCCGCATCCCGTACCTCGATCCAGGACTCGCCCGTCGTGCGCAGCACCACCGCGCCGCCCACGGCCGGAGGCGCGCTGGCCTCGTTGGGAGCGGGTTCCGGTGGCGCGGAGTGCACAGTTTCGGACACCGGCGAAGCGACAGGACTCGAAGCCGCCGGCGCGACAGGCACCACGACCGCCGTCGGCGCCGACACCAGCATCCCGGCACTCACCGCGCTGGCGGCACTGGCGGGGGACGCAGACACCTCGGACACCGAGGCCGTGCCCGCCGATTCGGCACCCGCCGCCGGCCAACCCATCGCACCGAACATCGAGCGCATCGGCGGCGCAAACCAGAACGCCAGCGCCGCGAGCAGCAGGATCGCCGGCACCAGAAAACCCGGCTTCAGCCACTCTGGCAGACCCGTTGCGCTGCGACCGAACGGGTTGCTGCTGGCGCCCTCCCGGTACGGGGTCTGCAGGCCACGGGACACATTTTCGAGCTGTTGCTGCGGCGGCGGACCGGCGCTCGGCAGCAGGGCCAGCACCCTGGCCGTGTCCAATCCGACCTGACGCGCATAGGACTGCGCCAGACTGCGCACGAAGGACAGCCCGGGCAGCTCGTCGTAGCGGTCGGCCTCCAGCGCCGCCAGCTTGCGCTCAGGCACCTTCAGTACTTGGGCCAATGCATCGATCTCCAGCCCACGTGCCTGGCGCGCGGCACGCAGCATGGCGCCGGCCGTTGAAGAGCCAGCAGGCGGCGTTGTCACATCACTCATCAAACTGTCCTTGGTCGTAGGCTGCTGCCTCGCGTGATTTCGGGAATCGCGTGCGCAGCGATGCCCCCAATTCTTCCACGGACGAGGTCAGATTTCGTCGATGCTGGATGCGGATTGCCAGCCACAGCGTCTCCGGGCTCACCAGCTCCGGTGTCTGGTTGAGCCGCTGGATGTAGAGAAACGCGCGTTCGAGATCGCCACGGCGCTTCAGCACGTCGGCCAGATTGAACACGGTGGCCGGATTGCCGGGATCCTGGTCAAAACTGCGCTGCAGGATGATCTGGGCGGTCGGCAATTCACCCGCTCGGGCCTCGCAGATCCCCGCAGCAAGCAGCGTGCGCGCGGCCTCGCGGTACTGGGGAACGGCCATCGCCGCCTCGAACTGCTGGCGCGCCATCGCGTAGCGGCGCTGCTGACAGAGGAACCAGCCGAAATTGTGCAGCGTGTCGGCATCGGCAGGTTGCACCCGCAGCGCAGCGCGAAAACTCTCTTCCGCGAGCGCGAACTCGCCCATGTTGGCGTAGATCAACCCACGCAGATTCAGTGCCGACACATGGTTCGGATCGACCGACAGCGCCCGCTTGACCTCGTCCAGCGCGGTCACGTATTGCCCCTGACCGAAATAGGCGGCCGCCAGTTCGGTGCGGATACGGGCGCGTTTGGCCGTTTCGGGTTCATCGGAGGAAGTCACCAGATCGCGCCGGCCAGCGGCATTCACGGTGGACGACGCCGTTCCCATGGATCCAGAGGAAGCGGTTGGGCGAGGCCCGCTGACGCTGGTCGGGCTGGCCTCGCCCATCGGCACGGGCAGGGCCGGGCCGGATACGCAGCCGGTCGTCAGCAACACCATGACCAGCATGGCGGAAAGCAAGTGCCCGCCGCGCTGGCCGACACCACCCATGAACCAACGCAGCAGGGTCATCGCCATCCTGACGGTGTCAGCTCGGCAACGCCGGTGGCGCCGCACGCACCACGCGGATCGG
This sequence comes from Sphaerotilus sp., assembly GCF_031429695.1. Lineage (GTDB taxonomy): Bacteria > Pseudomonadota > Gammaproteobacteria > Burkholderiales > Burkholderiaceae_C > Sphaerotilus. The sequence continues at coordinate 46,601 of NZ_JANPAB010000063.1, read as the reverse complement.
CACACGCACCATGCGCTCGCGGGCACGGGTGCGGTCCTGCACTTCGCCGGCCAGTTGCCCGCAGGCAGCGTCAATGTCATCCCCGCGGGTCTTGCGCACCGTGGTGACAAGCCCGCCGTCGACCAGCACCTTGGCGAAGGCCTGGACACGGGCGTTGTCCGAGCGCTTCAACCCCGACGCCGGGAACGGATTGAACGGAATCAGGTTGAACTTGCACGGCAGCCGACCGACCGGCCCCTTCGGCCCGACCAGCGCCAGCAGCGCCCGCGCCTGCTCGTCGCTGTCGTTGACGCCGTCGAGCATGCAGTACTCGAAGGTGATGAAGTCGCGCGGCGCGGTGTCCAGGTAGCGCAGGCACGCCGACAGCAACTCGGCCAGCGGGTACTTGCGGTTCAGCGGCACGAGTTCATTGCGCAGCGTGTCCTCGGGTGCATGCAGCGACACGGCCAGCGCCACCGGCAGATCGACGCGCAGCCGGTCCATGAAAGGCACGACACCGGAGGTCGACACCGTCACGCGCCGGCGCGACAGGCCGTAGCCATGGTCATCGAGCATCACGCGCAGCGACGGCACCAGTGCGCCATAGTTCTGCAGCGGCTCGCCCATGCCCATCATCACGACGTTGGTGATCACGCGCTCGCCGACGGGGCGGTTCAGGTCGCGGCGCAGCGTGTGTTCGGCGTACCAGAGCTGCGCCAGGATTTCACCGGTGCTCAGGTTGCGGGAAAAGCCTTGGTGCCCGGTAGAACAGAAACGGCAGCCCACCGCGCAGCCGGCCTGCGACGAGATGCACAGCGTGCCGCGACCTTCTTCGGGGATGAAGACGCTCTCGACGGCATCCCCTGCGCCCACGTCGAACAGCCACTTGACTGTGCCGTCGGTGGAGCGGTGCTCGGAAAGGATGGGCAGCGGACGGATGACCGAGCCGCTGGCAAGCTTGGCGCGCAGCGACTTGGCCAGATCACTCATCTGGTCGAAGTCGCGCGCACCGCGCTGGTGTATCCACCGAAACAGCTGGACGGCGCGAAAGCGTTTCTCGCCCAGGCGCTCGCAATGCGCGGCCAGCCCGTCGAGGTCAAAGTCGAGCAGGTTGACAGCGTCGAGGGCAGCGTCGGTGGTCATGTCGTCAGCGCGGGTTCAGACGCCGATCAGCGGCTATAAACGTTCATGCCGGGGAAGAAAAACGCGATTTCAACGGCGGCCGTTTCGGCAGCGTCGGAACCGTGAACGGCGTTGGCATCGATCGAATCAGCGAAGTCAGCGCGGATGGTGCCGGCTTCAGCCTTCTTCGGGTCGGTAGCACCCATCAGCTCACGGTTCTTCAGGATGGCGTTCTCGCCTTCCAGCGCCTGGATCATCACCGGGCCGGAGATCATGAAGTTCACCAGATCGTTGAAGAACGGGCGTGCCTTGTGCACGCCGTAGAACGCCTCAGCGTCGGCACGCGACAGCTGCACCAGCTTGGCAGCGGCGATCTTCAGGCCGGCGCCTTCGAAACGGGCATAGATCTGGCCGATGACGTTCTTGGCGACGGCGTCGGGCTTGATGATGGACAGGGTGCGTTCGATGGCCATGGAATGGGTTCCTTGTGGGATAGGGTGGACAGAATCGGTCGAATCAGGGTCGAAACCGGGGAAAACCCGGCATTCTAGCGGTGAAGTGTGTGGCGCTTTCAGCGCCGACGGCCGCCGCGCCCCTTGTTGTTACCACCACCCGGACGGGTGAAGTAAGCCTCGGCGCCGATGTAGCCCACCGAGGTCTCCATCGGGTCCGGCTGGCGCGGTTCACCCTTGCGATTTCCGCCACCACTGCCCGGCGTCGGCTCTTCGGTCGGGCGGCCAAAGCCGGTCGTGATGCGCTTGGAGCCGGACACGAAACGCTTGTCGAAGGTCTGCTCCAACGGATTCGGGATGTGCAACGGATCGTCGCCGTCATTGCGCGGCGCACGGCCTCCGCCCTGCCCACCACCCTGGTTGCCGCCCTGGTTGCCATAGCCACCACCCTGCGGCGGCCCATCCTGCCGCGGGCCACGCGGCGGGCGGTTCTGCTGGCCTTGCGGCGCACCACCACCCTGACCACCCGGACGCCCACCCTGGCGATCCCCCCGGTCCTGGCCGCGGTCACCGCCATGCTGCGCACCCTTGCCACGCGGCGCCTGCGGATCGCGCTCGGCGCGCGGCTCGCCACCGCGTCCGCCGCGGTCGTTGGCACGCGGCTCGGCACCACGCTCCGGACGGTCCTGCCCGCGGCCCTTCTGCGGCCGGCCACCCCGCGGGCCATCGTTCGGCGCCACGCGGGCCGGCGGCTGGTCGGGGCTGGCCAGTGTGCGGATCGTGCGCACGTCCTGGTCGTCCAGCTCGACCCACACACCACGCTTGAGGCCACGCGGCAGCACCACGGTGCCATAGCGGATGCGGATCAACCGGCTGACCGCCAGGCCCACCTTGTCGAAGAGCTTGCGCACTTCGCGGTTGCGGCCTTCGGTGATGACGACGCGGTACCAGCGGTTGGTGCCCTCACCACCGCCATCCTCGATGGACTTGAAGGCGGCTTTCTGGCCCTCGATGTCCACGCCGTCCAGCAGACGGGCGCGCTGCTCGGTCGCCAGCGAGCCGAGTACCCGTACCGCGTACTCGCGCTCGACGCCGAAGCGCGGGTGCATGAGCTGGTTCGCCAGATCACCCGAGTTGGTGAACAGCAGCAGGCCTTCGGTGTTGATGTCCAGCCGGCCCACCGACAACCACTTGCCGGTGTGCAGGCGGGGCAGGCGGCGGAACACGGTCGGTCGGCCTTCGGGATCGTGGTGCGTGACGACCTCGCCGACTTCCTTGTGGTAAGCCAGCACGCGGGCCGGCGGCGGCGCGATGCGCACCTTGATCGGGCGGCCGGCAATGCGGATCTGGTCGCCCTGAGCAATGCGCATGCCGATGTGGGCGGCCTCGCCATTGACGGAAACCTGCCCGTCCTGGATCAGCTGCTCCATCTCGCGGCGTGAGCCAATGCCGGCCTGGGCCAGCACCTTGTGCAACTTGGGCGCCTCGGGCTCAGGGCGCAGCACGCGCTTGCCCGGATCGACCAGTTCGTCGTCGGCGTCTGGCGCCACTTCGGCGTCGTAGTCGCCCGACACCACCTCAGCGAACAGCGTACCGACGTCGACGGGATCGTCATCGCCGCCGCTGACGACGATGACCTCGAATTCTTCCTCGCTGGCGGGGGCGGCAGCCGTACCGTCTTCACGCGGACCAAGGCGTTCCTTGCGGCGCTGGCGGTCGCGTTCGCGGCGGTGCCCACCGGCTTCTTCACCCACGGGGGAGGCCGTGGCGGTGTCCGATGCGGCCTCCGAGGACGCGATGGAACCCACTGGCTCCACCATCGCGTGGACCACAGGTACCGCGACCGGGGCCGACAGGGCGGCAGCGTCGGCCGGAGCCGCTTCCTGCACGGTGGCAGGCGCTGCGGACTCGTCCTTCTTGCGGCTGCGCGGCGCACGGGCGGGGCGTGCGGCCGGCACAGATGCCTCGGTGGCCTCGACCGGTGCCGATGCGACGTCTTGCACGCCCGACTGCACCACGGCGTCGATCACCTCGGCGACCACCGCTGGCTTGCGCAGCGCGCGGGGCTTCAGGGCGACCGGTGCAGCAGCGTCCACCGGCGCGGCGTCGGCCGTCACCGTATCCGGCGCCACGACGGCCAGCGCCGTCTTGCGGGGCGCACGGCGCTTTTTCGGGGCTTCGGGAGTCTCTGCAGCGGCGTCGGCGCCAGTCTGGTCAGCGGTGTCTTGATGTTCGTTCATGCGTTCGGCCTCAGGCCTCGGGGAGAGATTCCAGGGATGGCAATTGATCCAGGGATTTCAGGCCCAGATCGTCCATAAATTGTCGGGTCGTCGCGTACAGCGCCGGACGCCCGGGGCCCTCGCGGTGCCCGATGACCTCGATCCAGCCACGCTCTTCGAGCTGCCGGACGATCTGCGTGCTGACCGTCACGCCACGGATGTCTTCAATGTCACCACGGGTGACGGGTTGTCGGTAGGCCACAATGGACAGGGTCTCCATCGTGGCGCGCGAATAGCGGGCGGGTTTATCTGGATACAACCGGTCCAGATGGACACGCATTTCAGGGCGACTCTGGAACCGCCAGCCACTCGCCACGCACACCAGCTCAACGCCGCGCCCTTGCCAGTCCAGTGCCAGTTCGTCCAGCAACATGCGCACACTGTCCGCGCTCACTGCACCATCAAACAGGTGACGGAGTTCGCGGACCGGCAAAGGCTGGTGCGCACAGATGAGTGCGGTTTCGAGGACGCGTTTGGCATCCCGTGTATTCATGGGTTCGGTCTGATACCTGGGCGAAGCTGACAGGCTCGCCGCCATGGGCAGCCCGTCTGGGGAAGATCGCTGTCGGGTTTTGGGGTGGTTGCCCGGACCAAGTGAAGGTCGGGGCTCGCAGGACGCAGACGCAGGGCGCGTTCCTGATGGATTGGACCACATTGTAGCGTTGAACGGCTTGCCATGCACCCTGCCCGCACAACCAAGCCCTTTCAGCCCTGCGTGACCTGCTTCCAGGCCGTCGCCAGGTCCACCGGCAACGCCCGGTCGAACGACAGCCACTCGCCGGTGAGCGGGTGCGCCAGTCCGAGGTGCGTGGCGTGCAGTGCCTGCCGCGTCACGCCCAGCGCAGGCTTGCCGCCGTACACGCCGTCCCCCAGCAGCGGATGCCCGCGCCGCGCCAGGTGGACGCGAATCTGGTGCGTCCGCCCGGTGTGCAGCTTGCAGCGCACGGCACTCACGCGCCCGGCCTGCGGCGACGGGCCGAAATCCCGCACCGCGAGGCAGGCCACGTCAGTGCGCGCCGGTTTGCCACTGGTCACGACCGCCATCTTGATGCGGGACACCGGGTCACGCCCGATCGGCGCCTCGATGGTGAACGGCTCCCCATCGACCACCCCGTGGACCAGCGCCAGGTACTCGCGCTTCACCTCGTGCGCGGCAATCGCACGGGTCAGCGCCGTCTGGGCCAGTTGCGTCTTGGCCACAACCATCAGGCCCGAGGTGTCCTTGTCGAGCCGGTGGACAATGCCCGCCCGCGCCAGCGACGCCGCGCCAGCGTGGTGCGCCAGCAAGCCGTTGAGCAGCGTGCCCGACCAGTGCCCCGCCGCCGGATGCACGACCAGCCCAGCCGGCTTGTGGACGACCATCAACGTGGCGTCCTCGAACACGACGTCCAGCGGGATCGGCTCGGCACGGAAGGCGCTGCTCTGTGCCGTGGGCTGCAGCGCCACCTCGATGATCTGCCCGGCGCCCACCTTGCGCGACGCGCTGGTCAGCACCTGCCCGGCACTGCGGACATGCCCGGCGTCGATGAGCTGCTGCAGGTGGCTGCGCGAAAACTCGGGCGCCAGACCCACCAGCCACTTGTCCAGCCGCAGACCGTGCGAGGCCCGATCGACCTCGGCCCGGCGGCATTCGATCTCGGCAGGCGATGCAGCAACGCCTTCCTCTGGGCTCTCCTCCTCAATGTCCTCGACAACTTCCGAAGCTTCATGCTGGCCCTGGGGCCCGTTCATATAATTCACGCTCTGTATCCAATCTGGCCCGACCCGCGGGTCCGGCCCATGACCACCATGTTCAAGCCCTGCCCGACACCGGCTCTGCGCCTCGCCTCCCTCGTGCTCGGGGTGGCCCTGGCCTGTCAACTGGGCGGCTGCGCGTCGGAGCCCAAAAACGTCGATGACGGCAAGAGCATTGCCAAATTGTACGAAGAGGCGCGGGAGGAGGCCTCCAACGGTGCAAACGACCGCGCGATCAAGCTCTACGAGCGCATCGAAGGCCGCGCCGCCGGCACCCTGCTGTCGCAACAGGCGCAGCTCGAACAGGCCTATCTCCTCTACAAGCACCAGGAGAAGGCCCGCGCGCTGGCCGTGGTCGAACGCTTCCTGAAGCTGCACCCGACCAGCCCCGCCGGCGACTATGCCTACTATCTGCAGGGCCTGATCAACTTCAATGACGATCTGGGCATCTTCGGCAATCTGGCCAAGCAGGATCTCTCGGAGCGCGACCAGCAAGCCTCGCGTGACGCGTATCAGAGCTTCAAGCAACTCGTCGATCGCTTCCCTGAGTCCAAATACGCACCCGACGCCAAGGTGCGCATGAAGTACATCGTCAACGCACTGGCCTCTTCCGAGGTGCATGTGGCGCGCTACTACTACATGCGCGGCGCCTATCTGGCCGCGGCCAACCGTGCGCAGCAGGCGCTGCAGGATTTCCGCGGCGTGCCGGCCGCCGAAGAGGCGCTGTTCCTGATGGCCGCCAGCTACGACAAGCTTGGCCTCGTGCCGCTGCGCGACGACGCCCAGCGTGTGCTGAAAACCAACTATCCACGCAGCCAGTGGATCGGCCGCGACTACGACGAGAAGGCACGCTGGTGGCGCCTGTGGTGAACGCCTGAGCACATGGGCGCCTGAGGGCGCTACACCGGCGTCGAGGACGTGCGCGACTCCGCGGCATGGGCCTCGGCCAGCTCCCGCAGCCACGCCAGCGCCTGTTCCTCGCTGGCCAGCGGCGTCATCGGCGGCAAGGCGGCCCGCAGGCGGCGCCCGTAGCCCATCTGCACCAGCCGGCTGTCGCACACGACCAGCAGGCCACGGTCGGTTTCGCTGCGGATCAGCCGCCCGGCGCCCTGCTTCAGCGCGATGGCGGTTTCCGGGATGAAATAGTCGTTGAAGGCGTTGCCGCCTTCGGCCTCCAGCTGGCGGCTGCGCGCCTCGGCCAGCGGATCGTTCGGCGGCGGAAACGGCAGCTTGTCGATCAGCACGCACTGCAGCGCATCGCCCGGCACGTCGATGCCCTCCCAGAAGCTGTGCGAGCCAACCAGCACGCCGCGCGGCGCCGCCAGGAACTGCGCCAGCATGGCCCGTTTCGGCGCCTCGCCCTGCACGAACACGGCGATGCCGTCCGGCGCCAGCCGTTCGCGCAAACCTGCGCCAATCTGCTGCAAGGAGCGCAGCGTGGTCGTCAGCACGAAGGTGCGGCCACCCAGCGCCTGCGCACAGCGCCCGGCCAGATCGGCCACCGCACCGGGATGCGCCGGTTCAGCCGGCTTGGGAAACCGGGTCGGCACGTACAGCCGGGCATGGGCCGGATAGTCGAACGGACTGCCCGCCTGCAGCGTGCGCGCCTCTTCCATGCCAACGCTGCGGGTGAACCAGCTCAGCGCCGGATCGTCACCCAGCGTGGCCGAGGTGAAAATCCACGCCCGGCTGCCGCCTTCAACCTGTGCGCGCAAGGTGTCGCGGATGTCCAGCGGTGCCTCGGTCAGGCGGGCCTGGTGGGCGGTCAGATCGATCCAGCGGACATGGTCGTGTGCAGGGGCCTGCAGAAAGGCCTCGACGCGGGACACCAGCGCGCGCGCCCGGTCTTCGAGTTTGGCCAGATCGGGGCCCCCATCGGCCACGGCAGCCAGGTGTTCCAGGGTCTCGGCGCTCACCGCGCGCACACGCTCCAGCGCTTCGGTGAACTCGGGGCGGCCTGCACGTTCCTCCCAGCGCAAGCGCACCGCGCCACGCAGCGGCCCCGCGCTCGCCAGCCGCAGCTCCCGCGCCGCCAGCTCGCAGCGCGCCGCCAGTTCTGTCCATGGCCCGAAGCCGCGTGCCTCGGTCAGGCCAACCGCCAGCAGGTCACGGCTGAAGTCCAGTAGCTGGCTGGTGCCGAGCAGCTTGCCCAGAAACTGCACCCCTGCCTCGTTGAGCTGGTGCGCCTCGTCGAAGATCACGGCGTCCACGGTGGGCAGCAGCTCGGCCATGCCCGTGTCCTTGAGCGCCATGTCGGCGAAGAACAGGTGGTGGTTGACGACAACGATGTCCGCCTGCAGCGCGTGCCGGCGCGCCTGCACGACATGGCACTGGCGGAATTTCGGGCATTCGCTGCCCAGGCAATTTTCGCGGTTCGACGTGACCAGCGGGATCACGGGCGAGCGCTCGTCAAGGCTGTCGAGTTCGGCCAGATCGCCGCTGCGGGTGCCCTGCGCCCAGACCTCGATGCGCGCGAGCTGGCGCAGGGCCTGCCGGTCCGGCCATTCGTTGGTGTGGCGGGCCTGCTCCAGCCGGTGCAGGCAGAGGTAGGAGCTGCGCCCCTTGAGCAATGCGATCTGAACCGGCAGGCCGAAGGTACGCATCAGGCTGGGCAGATCGCGCAGAAAAAGCTGGTCCTGCAGGCTCTTGGTGGCCGTGCTCACCATCGCCCGCAGCCCGGACAGCAGCAGCGGCACCAGGTAGGCAAAGGTCTTGCCGACCCCCGTGCCGGCCTCGGCGACCAGCACGCTGCGCGACTCCAGCGTCTCGGCCACCGCGTCGGCCAGGGTCGTCTGCACCTCGCGCGCCTGAAAGCGGCGATCGGCCTGCGCAAGTTCACCGTCGGCGGCGAAAGCCCGTGCCACTTCGTCGCGCAAGGGAGAACGTGCGCTGATTGCCGGTATTGGCGCTGGCATTTGCATCATTCGCCGGAAAAGAAGGCTGAACCGTTTATAGTTTTCGACATGACACCGGATTCCCCTGGATATCGATTATTGGCGGCCACAGGCATCGACCGCGGTGATCGACTGTATCAACAAGATCAGGTGGAGGTCTTCACGCACCCTCGCGCCGAAGGTTGCCTGCTGGCCATCCTGGCCGACGGCATGGGCGGCAAGAGTGGGGGTCGCAAGGCCGCCGATCAGGTGGTGCTGATCGCCCGCCAGCTCTTCGAACGATTTGCCCCAGCCAAGGACTCCGCGTCCGAACTGCTGCGCAAGATCGTGCTCGAATCGCACCTGATGATCAAGCTGACGGCCATCACCTCCGAGCAGGAGCCGCACAGCACCCTCGCCGCCTTCCTCGTCCTACCCAACCGCGAGTGCCACATCATCCATGCGGGCGACTCGCGGGTGTATGTGTTCCGCGGGTCGAACATGCTCACCCGCACCTTCGACCACTCGCTCGTGCAGCGCATGGTGGAAGACGGCGAGATCAACGAAGACGAGGCCAATGACCACCCCCACGCCCACCTGCTGACCGGCTGCCTGGGTGCGGACGAAGATCCACCGATCACCGTGGCCCGCATGGACCGGCTGGAAACGGGCGACTCGCTGCTGGTCTGCAGCGACGGCCTGTGGCACTACTTCACCAGCCGCGAGCTGGGCACCATCGTCAACGCGCTCAAGCCGCGCGACGCCAGCAAGATGCTCATCAGCAAGGCACGCCAGCGCGCCCGTGGTGGCGGCGACAACCTCTCGGTCGCCCTCGTGCGGCTCGACACGCTGGGCTGAAACCGCCCATCCCGACGCTCAGGTCAGCGAGGTGTCCACGTCGCGCCGCTCCAGCGCCAGAAACTCCTCCGACTGCATCTCGGTCAGGCGCGAGACGGTGCGCGGGAATTCGTGCGACATCGGGCCTTCGGTGTAGAGCTGCTCGGGCGGCACTTCCGCCGACAGGATCAGCTTGACACGCCGGTCATAGAGCACGTCGATCAGCCATGTGAACCGCCGCGCTTCCGAGGCCAGGCGCGGCGACATCATCGGCACACCCGACAGCAGCAGCGTGTGGAACTGGGTCGCCAGCTCCAGGTAGTCGTTCTGCGAACGCGGTCCGCCGCAGAGCTGCTTGAAGTCGAACCACACCACCCCGCCGGCTTTGCGCCGGGCGTGGATGACGCGGTTTTCGATGTGCAGCTCAGGTGACTCGTCCTTGACCTCGGCCAGCTCGTCAAACGCCTGTGTCATCGCCGCATCGGCCTGCGCGCCCAGCGGCGTGTGGTAAAGCTGGACATGCTGCAGCGTGCGGCGGCGGTAGTCGGTGCCGTTGTCCACGCTGATGACTTCGAGCTTGGCCTTGAGCAGTTCGATGGCCGGCAGGATGCGGTCGCGGTGCAACCCGTTCGGGTACAGCTCGTCGGGATGAAAGTTGGAGGTCGTGATGATCGACACCCGGTTGGCGTACATCGCGTCCAGCAGCCGGTGCAGGATCATCGCGTCGGTCACGTCCGCCACGTGGAACTCGTCGAAGCAGATCAGCCGGAAGCGCCGCCCGATGCGTTTTCCCAGTTCGTCCAGCGGGTTGGCGATGCCCTTGAGTTCCTGCAGCTCGCGGTGGACTTCACGCATGAACTCGTGGAAGTGCAGCCGCGTCTTGCGCTGCAGCGGCACGGCCTGGAAGAAGCTGTCCATCAGGAAGCTTTTCCCCCGCCCCACCCCGCCGTGCATGTAGACCCCGCGCGGCAGCGGCGGCCGGATCAGCGCCTTCGTCAGCGCGTTGCTGCGGCGGGACTTGTACGCGATCCACTCGTCCTCGCAGCGCTGCAGCGCCGCCACGGCACGCAACTGGGCCGGGTCGGCCTGGTAGCCGCGTTCGGCGAGGGTCCGGTGGTAGATCTCGGTGACGGTGGGCATGGTCGGCAAGGCGGGCAAGGGAAGACGGAAAAAGGGGCGACTCGCGCCGCCCCCCCATGGTTGCATGCAGCGGGCAGAACCCGCGCCAGCTCAGAAGTTGAGCGTGCGCTTGTCCACGGCCAGCGCCGCTTCCTTCGTGGCTTCCGACAGCGACGGGTGCGCATGGCAGATGCGGGCGATGTCCTCGGCGGAGGCCTAGAACTCCAACGCCACCACGGCTTCCGAAATCAGCTCGGACGCCATCGGACCGACGATGTGGACGCCCAGGATCTCGTCGGTCCTGGCGTCGGCCAGGATCTTGACAAAACCGGTGGTGTCACCCAGTGCACGCGCCCGGCCATTGGCCAGGAACGGGAACTGGCCCGCCTTGTACGCGACGCCGTCCGCCTTGAGCTGCTGCTCGGTGCGGCCGACCCAGGCGATTTCCGGGCTGGTGTAGATCACCCAGGGGATGGTCGCGAAGTTGACATGACCGTGTTGACCGGCGATGCGCTCCGCCACCGCCACGCCTTCTTCCTCGGCCTTGTGCGCCAGCATCGGGCCGCGCACCACGTCACCGACCGCCCACACGCCCGGCAGGTTGGTCTTGCAGTCCGCGTCCACGACGACCATGCCGCGCTCGTCGAGCTGCAGACCCACCGCTTCCGGGTTCAGGCCGATGGTGTTGGCAACCCGGCCGATCGAGACGATCAGCTTGTCCACCGCCAGCGTCTGCTCGGCACCCTTGGCATCCGTGAAGGACACGACCACACCGTCACCCGACGCATCGACCTTCGAGATCTTCACGCCGAACTCGAACTTCAGGCCCTGCTTCTTGAATGCCTTGAGCGCTTCCTTGGCCACGCCTTCGTCGGCAGCACCCAGGAAACCGGGCATCGCTTCGAGGATGGTGACTTCCGAGCCCAGACGGCGCCAGACCGAGCCCATCTCCAGCCCGATCACGCCCGAGCCGATCACGCCGAGCTTGGCCGGCACCGCGCCGATGCGCAGTGCGCCGTCGTTCGACAGGATCTTGTCCTCGTCGAACGCCGCGCCCGGCAGCGCGCGGGCGTTGGAGCCAGTCGCGACGATGACGTTCTTCGCGGTCAGCACTTCGTTCGAAGCGCCGGCCACGTTGATTTCATAGCCACCCTCGACCGCCTTGGCAAAGGAGCCGCGGCCGTGGAAGAAGCTGACCTTGTTCTTCTTCAGCAGGAACAGGATGCCGTCGTTGTTCTGCTTCACGACGGTGTCCTTGCGGCCGACCATCCTGGCCACATCCATCTTCAGGTTGTCCAGGCTGATGCCGTGGTCATTGAAGTGGTGGGCCGCGTGGTCGAAGTGCTCCGACGACTGCAGCAGCGCCTTGGACGGGATGCAGCCGACGTTGGTGCAGGTGCCGCCCGGGGCCGGGCCGCCTTTTTCGTTTTTCCATTCGTCGATGCAGGCGACCTGGAAGCCCAGTTGCGCGGCACGGATCGCGGCGATGTAGCCACCGGGGCCGCCGCCGATCACGACGACGTCAAATTGCTTGGACATGGGTTTGCGTCTTCCGATCAGATGTCGAACAGCAGGCGGGCCGGATCTTCCAGCGCTTCCTTCATCGCCACCAGACCCAGGACGGCTTCGCGGCCGTCGATGATGCGGTGGTCATAGGACATCGCCAGGTTGTTGATCGGGCGCACCACGACCTGGCCGTTTTCCACCATCGCACGGTCCTTGGTCGCGTGCACGCCCAGGATGGCCGACTGCGGCGGGTTGATGATCGGCGTCGACAGCATCGAGCCGAAGGTGCCGCCGTTCGAGATCGAGAACGTGCCGCCCGTCAGGTCGTCCATCGAGATCTTGCCTTCCTTGGCCTTCTTGCCAAACTCGGCGATCTTCTTCTCGATGTCGGCGAAGCTCATCTGGTCCGCATTGCGCAGGATGGGCACCACCAGACCGCGCGGCGTGCCGACGGCGATGCCGATGTCGAAGTAGCCGTGGTAGACGATGTCGTTGCCGTCCACCGAGGCGTTCAGCACCGGGAACTTCTTCAGCGCATGGACAGCCGCCTTCACGAAGAAGCTCATGAAGCCGATCTTGACGCCGTGTTCCTTCTCGAACCGCTCCTGGAACTTCTTGCGCATCTCCATCACCGGCGCCATGTTCACTTCGTTGAACGTGGTCAGGATGGCATTGGTCGATTGCGACTGCAGCAGGCGCTCGGCCACACGGGCACGCAGGCGGCTCATCGGCACACGCTGTTCCGGGCGGTCGCCCAGGTTCACCGGGGCCGGAGCGGCCACGGTCGGCAGCGGCCTGGCCACCGACGGGGCGACCGGCGCAGCCACCGGGGCGGGCACAGCCACCTTGGTGCCCGCAGCGACAGCGCCGAGCACGTCACCCTTGGTGACGCGGCCGTCCTTGCCGGTGCCCGCGACGCTGGAGACGGACAGGTTGTTGTCAGCCAGCAGCTTCGCAGCGGCAGGCATGGCGATGTCACCCTTGTTGACCGCGGCGGCGGCGGCCGGCGCAGCAGCGGGCGCCGCGGCAGAGGCGGCAACGGCAGCACCGGCCTTGCCTTCGGTGTCGATGCGGGCGATCACCTGGTCGCTGCCGACCGTACCACCGTCACCCACGACGAGTTCGACCAGCACGCCGGCGGCCGGCGCGGGCACTTCGAGCACGACCTTGTCGGTCTCGATCTCGATCAGGATCTCGTCGATCGCGATGGCGTCGCCGGGCTTTTTCTTCCACTGCAGCATGGTTGCTTCGGCAACCGACTCGGACAACTGGGGGACTTTGACTTCTACGATGGCCATGATGATTCGAATCTTGTGAAGTTAGCGAGGTGAGGCCGCAGGGATCGCGGCCTCAGGTCCAGGTCACTTGGTCAGCACGAAGCCCTTGAGCTTGGCGAAGGCCTGGTCGTGCAGCGATTTCTGCTGCTCCTGGTGCAGGTGGGAGTAACCGACCGCCGGAGAGGCCGAAGCGGGGCGACCTGCGTAGCCCAGACGCTGACCGTCCTGCATGTTCTCGTGGATGTAGTGCTGCACGAAGAACCAGGCACCCTGGTTCTGCGGCTCGTCCTGGCACCACACGATCTCGGCGAGGTTCGGGTACTTCTTCAGCTCGTTGGCGAAGACCTTGTGCGGGAAGGGATACAGCTGCTCGACACGGATGATGGCCACGTCGGTCTTCTTCTCTTCGCGCTTCTTGACCAAGTCGTAATAGACCTTGCCCGAACAGGCGATCAGGCGCTTGACCTTGGACGCATCCAGCGTGGTGCTGAGGTCGCTGATCACGGTGCGGAACTCGCCCTTGCTGAACTCGGTCAGCGGCGAGGTCGCGTCCTTGTTCCGCAGCAGCGACTTCGGCGTCATGATGATCAGCGGCTTGCGCAGCGGACGCACCATCTGACGGCGCAGCAGGTGGAAGATCTGGCTGGCGGTCGTCGGCTGGACGATCTGCATGTTCATGTCGGCGGCAAGCTGCATGAACCGCTCCAGACGGGCCGACGAGTGCTCCGGACCCTGGCCTTCGTAGCCGTGCGGCAGCATCAGCGTCAGGCCGTTGGAGCGGCCCCACTTGACTTCACCGGACGCGATGAACTGGTCGATCACGACCTGTGCGCCGTTGACGAAGTCGCCGAACTGGCCTTCCCAGATCGTCAGCGTGTTGGGTTCGGCCGCGGCGTAGCCGTATTCGAAGCCCAGCACCGCCTCTTCCGACAGGATCGAGTCGATGACGACGAACGGCGCCTGGTTCTCGGCGATGTTCTCCAGCGGCACGTAGGTGCCGGTGTCCCACTTCTCGCGGTTCTGGTCGTGCAGCACGGCATGGCGGTGCACGAAGGTGCCGCGTCCGCAGTCTTCACCCGACAGGCGCACGGCGTAGCCGGAAGCCACCAGCGAGGCGTAGGCGAGGTGTTCGCCCATGCCCCAGTCGACGTTGATCTCGCCACGGCCCATCGCGGCGCGGTCGGCGATGACCTTCTCGACCAGCGGGTGGGCCTTGAACGTCGGCGGGATCGTCGTGATGCGCTCCGACAGGCGGCGGATTTCGGTCATCGGCAGCGCGGTGTCGGCCGAATCGGTCCACTTCTTGCCCAGGTACGGCGCCCAGTCGACGGCGTACTTGCTCTTGAAGTTGGTCAGCACCGGATCGACCGTGTGCTTGCCGGCGTCCATTGCAGCGCGGAAGGCCTTGAACATCTCGTCCGGGCCATCGGCCGGCAGCACACCTTGTGCCACCAGCTTGTCGCCGTAAAGGCGGCGCGTGCCGGGATGCTGGGCGATCTTCTTGTACATCAGCGGCTGGGTGAGCGAGGGAGTGTCCTGCTCGTTGTGGCCCAGCTTGCGGAAGCAGATGATGTCGACGACCACGTCCTTCTTGAACGCCTGGCGGTAGTCCATCGCGAGCTGCGTGGCCAGCACGACCGCTTCCGGATCGTCGCCGTTCACGTGCAGCACCGGTGCTTCGATCATCTTGACGATGTCCGAGCAGTACAGCGTCGAGCGGGCGTCGCGCGGGTCGGAGGTGGTGAAGCCGATCTGGTTGTTGATGACCAGGTGCAGCGTGCCGCCGGTGTAGTAGCCGCGGGTCTGCGCCAGCGCCAGCGTTTCCATCACGACACCCTGGCCGGCGAAGGCCGCGTCGCCGTGCACCAGCACAGGCAGCACCTGGTCACCGGTCTTGTCGCCGCGGCGGTCCATGCGAGCCTTGACCGAGCCTTCGACCACCGGGTTGACGATTTCCAGGTGAGAGGGGTTGAACGCAAGGCTCAGGTGGACCGGGCCGCCGACGGTGGACACGTCGCTGGAGAAGCCCTGGTGGTACTTCACGTCGCCGGAGGGCAGGTTCTCGGGCGCGGTGTGGTCGAACTCGGCGAACAGGTCCTTCGGCATCTTGCCCAGGGTGTTCACCAGCACGTTCAGGCGACCGCGGTGGGCCATGCCGATCACGATTTCCTGCACACCATTGGTGCCGGCGCGCTGCACGGCCTCGTCCATCGACGCGATGAAGCTCTCTCCGCCTTCGAGCGAGAAACGCTTCTGGCCGACGTACTTGGTGTGGAGGAAGCGCTCCAGGCCTTCGGCGGCGGTCAGGCGGTCGAGGATGTGCTTCTTCTTTTCCGGCGTGAATGACGGCTTGCTGCGGATCGACTCCAGGCGCTCCTGCCACCACCGCTTTTCAGTCGGGTCGGTGATGTGCATGATCTCTGCGCCCAGCGTCCCGCAGTAGGTCTCGCGCAGCGCTTGCAGGATCTCGCGCAGCGTCATGTTTTCAGCCTTGCTGAAATACGTGTTCGACGCGCTGAAGGTGATGTCCATGTCGGACTCGGACAGGTCGTAGAACGCCGGTTCGAGTTCGGGGATCTTGGGGCGCTCGGCGCGCTTGAGGGGATCGAGGTCTGCCCAGCGCGAACCGAGGAAGCGGTAAGCAGCGATCAGGGACTGGACATGCACCTGCTTGCGGGCGATGGCCAGATCGGTCGCGCTGGCCTTGTGGGCGAAGGCGTTGGCCTTGGCCCGCTGCGCAAACGACTCGATGACGGGCGCGTGGGCCACGTCGCGGCTGTCGGAGCCATCGGTCGCGGGGACATGCTGGAGCGCGTCGAAGTAGTCACGCCAGTTGTCGTCGACAGAGCCCGGATTGTCGAGGTACGCTTCGTACATCTCTTCGACATAGGGCGCATTGCCACCGAACAGGTACGAGTTGGACCCGTATTGCTTCATCATATTTCGCTCACCTAGCGCCCCGGTACCCAGGGCTTGGATGGGTTGAACAACCTTCCGCGACACGGCTAAACCGATTGGCGGATCGCGACCCGCCTTAGCTGTTGCCAGGAAAGGGGACGGGAAGGACCTATAAAGTCAAGCCGAGGACTGTAGCACCGGCTTCTGGCCGGAACGGCATGTGGGGCGTCATGGTGCGGTGCTCCTGGACATGGTGTTGCAAATTCGCTCACTGCCGCGCAAACGGTGCGGCCAGAGGCTCCCCCACAAACAAGCCCTGCTGCGGCCAAGCCACACTCTTCCAGTAGGCTTCCAGCGCGGTACTGCCTTGCAGGTAATGCAGCAGCAGGATTTGCGGGTGCGGGAACTTCTGCAGATGGTTGCACGGTTCGCTGACAGTTCCATAACTGGCAGTGACACCGGCATCAAGCCAGTCCAGCACTGTGCTCTGTCCTGCCGATCGGTCGAGTTGCCCCCCGAACGAAGTCAGGTGATCGGCCAGCGCACCGGGTACCCAGTCGATTGCGTCCGCGCCCTGGAACTGGGCGACACCCGTCTGCACCAGCACCACGCGGGTGGTGTCAAGCGGCAGATCACCCTCACCCAGATGGTTGTCCAGCCCGATGCGCCGCTGCAGCCCTGCTGGCGGAAACAGCACCGAACGCACACTGCGCAACGTGTCCGCTGTCGTCATGAAGTGCGCCTGCACCGGGGCGGCGCCCACCAGACCAAGCGTATGGTCAGACGCTGCACCACGGTCGATGAGCTTGCGCGCGCGTTCCGTATCGGAGGAGGCCAACAGCATCGATGGCCGCAGCCCGAGATCCTTGAACGGCGCCGAGGTGGCGGAATTGAACAGCGGTGAAGCCGCGCGGCGGCCACAGGGCTGGTTGCAGAGTTGCGGGTCAAAGCCCAGCGTCACCGCCGAGGTGATCGACTGGCACTCGACGGCGTAGGGCTGTGTCCAGGCCAGTGCCAGCGCCTGCACGCCGGCATCAAACTGCTCGTCGATGCGGCGGCGCAGGCGCTCCAGATCGACGGTACTCAGGCGGGCCTGCACGGGCAACTCGATGCGCAGCACATGCGTTTCCGGAATGCGGCGAACGCGCCGGTAGTAGTCGCCGACTTCAACCGAATACGGGTCAGCCGTGTTGATCACCAGACCCAGTTCCTGCGCCTGCAAACGGCCGATGACGCGGGGTACACGAACCAAGGGACGCGGCCGTATGTTCGGTGCCGAGGCTCCCGCGCCTGTGCTGGATGCAGCCTGCGGACCGGCTTCGGTCGCCTGGGCAAACACCAGCCCAGCCCCAGTCACCAGCCAGCCGCCGACAACAATGGCAAGGCAGTCCCGCATCCAGTGTTTCGCCATGCAAAAATAGGCATTGAATTTCACTCGAGTCACCATGACGAAAAAGGACAGTTCCAGTCAGACACCGGCCATTCAGGTGATGGACCGCATGTTCACGCTGCTGAACGTGCTGGCAGCACACCAGGATCCCGTCTCGCTGAAACTGATCAGCGAACAGACCGGTCTGCATCCATCGACCGCACACCGGATCTTGAACGATCTGGCCATCGGGCGCTTCGTGGACCGCCCCGAAGCGGGCAGTTATCGCCTCGGGATGCGACTTCTTGAGCTGGGCAATCTCGTCAAGGCCCGGCTGGATGTGCGCGACGCGGCACTCGTTCCCATGCGCGAACTCCACAAGCTGACCCACCAGCCGGTCAACCTGTCCGTCCGGCAGGGTGACGAAATCGTCTACATCGAACGCACGTATTCCGAACGGTCGGGCATGCAGGTGGTCCGTGCCGTCGGCGGAAGGGCCCCGCTCCACCTCACTTCGGTCGGAAAACTCTTCCTGGCGCACGACGATCCGCAGCGGGTGCGCAGCTACGCCACACGCACCGGTCTGGCCGGCCACACCCGCAACAGCATCACCGACCTGCCCATGCTGGAGCGTGAACTCGCCCGCGTGCGCCAGACCGAAATGGCGCGCGACAACGAAGAGCTGGAACTGGGGGTACGTTGCATGGCCGCCGGCATCCACGACGATCAGGGCCGGCTCATCGCCGGACTGTCGATCTCGGCACCGGCTGACCGCCTGGAAGAAAGCTGGTGCGACAAGCTGCGGGACACGGCGGCGGCGATTTCCACCGCGCTCGGCCACCATCAACCCTGACGGGCACCCAGCTCAGGACACAGATCCTGCACTGACCGGGGGATGTGCCGGCGTATGCTTGGCCGGACGAACCGACTCCGACGACTCCAGCCAACGACGTACCCGTTCCGCGTCACCCAGGCGGGAATACTTGCCTGCGGAATCCAGGAACACCATGATGAGCTGCCGCCCCGACAGCCGCGCCTGCATCACCAGGCAGCGCCCCGCCTCGACGATGTAGCCCGTCTTCTGCAATCCGATTTCCCACGTCGGATTGCTGACCAGCTTGTTGGTGTTGTGGAACTGCACAGTGCGGTGGCCGAGTGCGACTTCCAGCTCCGGCGAGGTCGATAGCTGCCGCAAGAGCGGGTAGCCGTACGCCGCCTTGACCAGCCGCGCCAGATCGGCCGCGCTGGACTGGTTGTCGCTCGACAGGCCCGTCGGTTCCACGTAGCGGGTGCCGGTCATGCCCAGGACAGCGGCCTTGCGGTTCATGGCGGCGACGAACGCGGCGAGCCCACCCGGGTAGTGACGCCCTAACGCATTGGCCGCACGATTTTCAGACGACATCAGCGCCAGGTGCAGCAGCTCGCCCCGGCTGAGTTCGGAGCCGATCACCAAGCGCGATCGACTGCCCTTCTCGGTGTCGATGTCCTCGTCGGTCACTCGCAGTATGTCGTCCATCGGCGCCTTGGACTCCACCACCACCAGCGCTGTCATGAGCTTGGTCAGTGACGCGATCGGCAGAACCACCTGCGAGTTCTTGCTGAACAGCACTTCGGAGGTGTCTTGGTCAACCACCAGGGCCACGCTGGATTTCAGATCAAGAGGATCCCGCACCGCGTGCAGACCACTCGCCTCACCAAAGGACAGGCGCGGTGGCTCTGCGGCCTCCAACATCTGCGCTCGGCTGCGCGCCGCATTGCCACGACCAGCCGATTTGAGCGCCACCGTTCTCTGACCACTGCGGTCACCAGCGGCCTTGCGAACCTTGGCCGCATGGGCCTCGGCCTTGCTGGTGCGCGGCGTGGCGTCTGCTGCACCGGACATCGCTACCCATATCCCCAGCAGCAAGGCCACCCATTTCGAAGCAGCCCGCGCCCCACTCAGCTTTTTTTGATTCACAAAATACCTTTGGATACCGCACGACAGGGAACTGATTTCAGTCTAGGTTAAGGAAACACATTTCCACAAGGCCCGCAAGCCCCGATGATTTTCAGTTTTGTACCCCTGTTCGCGCGATACCGACGTCAACCTTGCGCAGCGACGCGCTCAGCCTTGCTGTGCAGCTTGTTCAACGCGGCCAGATAAGCCTTGGCCGACGCGACGACGATGTCCGGATCTGCACCCACACCGTTCACAACGCGGCCGCCATGTTGAAGCCGAACCGTGACTTCGCCCTGCGACTCCGTGCTGCCGGACGTGATGGCATTCACGGAATACAGCAGAAGTTCAGCCCCCGAGGCGATCTTCGACTCGATGGCCTTGAGGCTGGCGTCCACCGGACCGTTGCCGTCGGACTCGGCGTGGTACTCGGTCAGACCGGCAGAAAACGCCACCTTCGCGTGCGGTCGCTCGCCCATTTCGGATTGCTGCGACAGCGCGAGCAAGCGGTAGTGCTCCACGTCGGCGCTGACGCTTTCGTCGTTGACCAGCGCCAGGATGTCCTCGTCGAAGATCTCGCTCTTGCGGTCGGCCAGATCCTTGAACTTCATGAACGCCGTGTTCACTTCGGCCTCGGACTCCAGCGAAATGCCCAAGTCCTGCAACCGCTGCTTGAACGCGTTGCGGCCCGAGAGCTTGCCCAGCACGATCTTGTTGGCGGCCCAGCCCACGTCCTCGGCACGCATGATCTCGTAGGTGTCACGCGCCTTGAGCACGCCGTCCTGGTGGATGCCGGAGGCATGGGCAAAGGCATTGGCGCCGACGATGGCCTTGTTGGGCTGCACGACGAAGCCGGTGGTCTGCGCGACCATGCGCGAGGCCGGCACGATCTGGGTCGCATCGATGCGCAGGTCGAGGTTGAAGTAGTCGCGGCGGGTCTTCACCGCCATCACGATCTCTTCGAGCGAGCAGTTGCCAGCACGCTCGCCCAAGCCGTTGATCGTGCATTCGACCTGCCGCGCTCCGCCAATCTTCACGCCGGCCAGCGAGTTCGCCACCGCCATGCCCAGGTCGTTGTGGCAATGCACCGACCAGATCGCCTTGTCCGAGTTCGGCACCCGTTCGCGCAAGGTCTTGATGAAGTTGCCGTACAGCTCGGGAATCGCGTAGCCGACCGTGTCCGGGATGTTCAGCGTAGTCGCTCCTTCCTCGATCACGGCTTCCAGCACGCGGCAGAGGAAATCCGGATCCGAGCGGTAGCCGTCTTCCGGCGAGAACTCGATGTCCGCACACAGATTGCGGGCAAAGCGCACCGACATGCGCGCTTGCAGCAGCACCTCCTCGGGCGTCATGCGGAGCTTCTTCTCCATGTGGAGGGCGCTGGTGGCGATGAAGGTGTGGATGCGCGCCGAATTGGCGCCACGCAGTGCTTCGGCGGCGCGCGAGATGTCGCGGTCGTTGGCCCGAGCCAGCGAGCATACGGTCGCGTCCTTGATCGCCGCCGCAATCGCCTTGATCGCCTCGAAGTCACCGTTGGACGAAGCCGCAAAGCCCGCCTCGATGACATCGACCTTCAGCCGTTCCAGTTGCCGGGCAATGCGCAGCTTCTCGTCACGGGTCATCGAAGCGCCAGGAGACTGCTCGCCATCGCGCAAGGTGGTGTCGAAAATGATGAGTTTGTCGGTCATGGTGATGGGCTCCTCAGTCCATGGAAAGTCGAGCGGCACGCGCGCAGCCCGACAGCACCGCGTGGATCGACGCGGTGACGATGTTGGCGTCGATGCCCGCGCCGAAACAGGCCGCGCCGCACCCGACACGTACCTCGACGTAGGCGGCAGCCCGTGCGCCGGCCCCGGCGCCGATGCCATGCTCGTGGTAATCGAGCACCTCGACGGACTGCCCGATCGCCAGGCTCAGGGCGTTGACAAAGGCATCCAGCGGCCCGTTGCCCTGCCCGCCGAGCGCCTGCCAGCCTTGCGGGCCATGCCACTCGGCGCTGACACGGACGACCCCGTCAGCCCCCGCATCCTCCTGGTGGAGGACACGCAGGTCGTCCGTGCGCCGGTCCAGCCCGTACTCGCGCTCGAAAATGGTCCACAGGTCGGCGGCGCTGACCTCGCGGCCCTCGCCGTCCGTCACCGCCTGCACCGCCTGGCTGAACTCGATCTGCAGCCGCCGCGGCAACTCCAGCCCGTATTCCGCTTCCAGCAAATACGCGATGCCGCCCTTGCCCGACTGGCTGTTGACACGGATCACGGCCTCGTAGCTGCGGCCCAGGTCTTTCGGGTCGATCGGCAGGTAGGGCATGTCCCACAGATCCCCCTCGCGCCGGGCTGCGAACGCCTTCTTGATCGCGTCCTGGTGCGAGCCGGAGAACGAGGTGAAGACCAGCTCGCCCACATACGGATGGCGCGGATGCACCGGCAACTGGTTGCAGTGCTCGACCGTGCGGCGGGTGGCGTCGATGTCGGAGAAATCCAGGCCCGGCGCCACCCCTTGCGTGTAGAGGTTGAGCGCGATGTTGACCAGATCGACGTTGCCCGTGCGCTCGCCGTTGCCGAACAGGCAGCCTTCGATGCGGTCGGCGCCGGCCATCAGCGCCAGCTCGCCGGCCGCCGTGCCCGTGCCGCGGTCGTTGTGCGGGTGGACGGACAGCACGATCGCGTCACGGCGGGCGAGATGGCGGTGCATCCACTCGACCATGTCGGCGAAGATGTTCGGCGTCGAGTGCTCGACCGTCGAAGGCAGGTTGACGATGCACTTGTGCTGCGGTGTCGGCTGCCAGACGGCGGTGACGGCGTCCACCACGCGGCGCGAAAATGCCAGTTCGGTGCCGGAGAACATCTCGGGCGAATACTCGAAGGTCCAGTGCGTCCCGGGGCGTTGTGCGGCGCGGTCACGGATCATTTGCGCATGGGTCACAGCCAGCTGGACGATGCCGTCCTCGTCAAGCCCCAGCACCACACGGCGCATCACCGGCGCAGTGGCGTTGTAGACATGCACGACCACGCGGGGAGCCCCTTCGACCGCCTCAAACGTGCGGTCGATCAGGTGCTCGCGCGCCTGGGTCAGCACCTGGATGGTCACGTCATCAGGGATGCGCCGCTGCTCGATCAGGCGGCGCACGAAATCGAAATCCGTCTGCGAGGCCGAAGGGAAACCGACCTCGATTTCCTTGAAGCCGATGCGCACCAGCAGCTCGAACATGCGCAGCTTGCGCTCGCTGTCCATCGGTTCGATCAGCGCCTGGTTGCCGTCGCGCA
The DNA here is from genome assembly GCF_031429695.1 of Sphaerotilus sp. Taxonomy (GTDB): domain Bacteria; phylum Pseudomonadota; class Gammaproteobacteria; order Burkholderiales; family Burkholderiaceae_C; genus Sphaerotilus. The sequence continues at coordinate 23,957 of NZ_JANPAB010000063.1, read as the reverse complement.
GATCGACGCTGCACCAGATCGGCGCCTGCGTCAGCACGGCGTCGGGCCAGGTGCGGTCACTCAGGCGCACCGGGGCGAACGGGCGGTATTTCTCGGCGGGGTTGCTCAACATGCTCATGGGGTGTGACGGGATGAAGGAAACGAGGATCCTGCAACGCCGCACCAGAAATACAAACGGCCCGCTGCGTTGCGCTGAGGCGGGCCGTTGATCCACAAGGGGTAGAGATGTGACTGATCAGCGCGCCCGGGGCACTCCTAGTAGTCGCAGCGAGAGGAAGCAGACAACGCAGATCATCAAATCACTATAGCACGCAAGACCCGCGCTTCAGCGGTGCAGGCCCTCTTCATCCGGCTCGTCTGTGGAGGTCGCGATCACGCTCACCGGTCGGCCCTTGGACTTCTTGATCGCGTAGACCACGTAGCCCGACAGCCCGTAGACGATGAACACCCCAAACAGCACCAGCGGCGGGTGGTAGGTGATCACCGCGATGCCCAGCGCAATCGCGACGATCACGATGAACGGCACCGTGCGCTTGAAGTTCACGTCCTTGAAGCTGTAGAACGGCACATTGGTGACCATCGTCAGCCCTGCGTACAGCGTCAGCGCAAACGCCACCCAGGTCAGCCACGGGATATCGCGCACACCCTTGTAGCCCATGTCATCCATCACCCAGATCAGGCCCGTGACAAGTGCTGCCGCTGCCGGACTGGGCAGCCCCTGGAAGAAGCGTTTATCGACGATGCCGATGTTGGTGTTGAACCGCGCGAGCCGCAGCGCCGCACCCGCGCAGTAGACAAATGCCGCCAGCCAGCCGAGCTTGCCCAGACCACGCAACGCCCATTCGTAGACGATGAGCGCCGGGGCAGCGCCGAACGACACCATGTCGGCCAGGCTGTCCATCTGCTCGCCGAAGGCGCTCTGGGTGTTCGTCATGCGGGCGACGCGGCCGTCGAGGCTGTCCAGCACCATCGCGCAGAACACGCCGATCGCGGCCTGGTCGAAGCGCCCGTTCATGGCCATCACGACGGCGTAGAAACCGCCGAACAGGCCCGCCAGCGTGAAGAGATTGGGCAGGATGTAGATGCCTTTGCGGCGGGGACGGCTTGGAACCGGTCCATCCAGCTCATCAAGGGGATCGGGACGGTCGGGCGATGTTTGATCGTTCATGGAATGGATTATCGCGAAGCGCGGGCATGGACGTACACCCATGGGTCGGTCAATCGCGCCTGCTGCTGCGGATCGTCGATCTGCCGACCGCGCAGATCATAGAGCTGGAGATCCTCGAAACCTTGCTCCAGCGTCTGACGGACCAGTTCCAGCGGGCGGATGTAGCAGTTGCTCCCACCGGCCAGGGGGTCGATCAGCTCCACCCAGTCACGCGCCACAATCGGCCACACACTGCGGTTGATGCGCTGTATCTGCGACCAGAAACGCTGGGTTTCGATGTAGTTGCGCAGGCCCTGCCAGCGGATGCCCCACCGGCTGTCCATCCAGTTCAGGTTGTGCGACGAATACACCAGGTGCCCACCCGGCCGCAAGACACGGCGGCACTCGGCCAGTGCCGTAGCCCGCGCATCGGCACCCACCAGATCGATGCCATTGAAGCTGAAGAGCACGACGTCGAAGGACGCATCCTCGAAGGGCATGGCACGCGCATCCACCACCTCGAACCGGAGACCGTGGTTCAGGATCAGCTCGGCGAACCGCTCCCGGCAGGCCGCCACCATCGGGGCAGCAACGTCCGCCCCCAGGTAGCACTTGCAGCGCAGCGCCAGCTCCATCGTGGTGCGCCCCCCGCCAACCCCCAAGTCCAGCAGATGACTCTCGGACAGCGCTGGGCCAATGCGGTTGAAGATGGCCCGCTCCGGCAATTGCAGACGAGACTGTCGGGCGTAGTGGCGGACAACGTCGTCCGATGCGTAGAACGTTTCCCAGTGCGGAACCGGGCCTGCTTGCGCCATGGGTGGCCTCCTGAATGTGAAGATGTTATGAAACAAATAATTACATAATCTTCCCATCCTCGCAGCACAGGCAAAAAAAAACGGCGCCATCGGCGCCGTTTTCAACTTGCGATGGCGTCAAGCCATCGGGCATTCACGCCATCAGTTGCGGGTCTTGTCGACCAGCTTGTTGGCCTTGATCCACGGCATCATCGCGCGCAGCTTTTCGCCGACGACTTCGATCTGGTGCTCTTCGGTCAGGCGGCGGCGGCTGATCAGGGTCGGGGCGCCGGCCTTGTTTTCCAGGATGAAGGACTTGGCGTATTCGCCGGTCTGGATGTCCTTCAGGCACTGGCGCATCGCGTCCTTGGTGGCCGAGGTCACGATCTTCGGACCCGTCACGTACTCGCCGTACTCGGCGTTGTTCGAGATCGAGTAGTTCATGTTCGCGATGCCGCCTTCGTAGATCAGGTCCACGATCAGCTTCAGCTCGTGCAGGCACTCGAAGTACGCCATTTCGGGCGCGTAGCCGGCTTCCACCAGCGTCTCGAAACCGGCCTTGATCAGCTCGACCGCGCCACCGCACAGAACGGCCTGCTCGCCGAACAGGTCGGTTTCGGTCTCTTCGCGGAAATTGGTCTCGATGATGCCGGCCTTGCCGCCGCCGTTGGCGGTGGCGTAGGACAAGGCCAGGTCACGCGCCTTGCCGGTCTTGTCGGCGTATACGGCGATCAGGTGCGGCACGCCGCCACCTTGCACGTAGGTGCCTCGCACGGTGTGGCCCGGAGCCTTCGGGGCAACCATCCACACGTCGATGTCGCTGCGCGGCACGACCTGGCCGTAGTGGACATTGAAGCCGTGGGCGAAGGCCAGCGAAGCGCCTTCCTTCATGTTCGGGCCGACTTCGGCGTTGTAGACCGTGGCGATCTGCTCGTCGGGCAGCAGGATCATGACCACGTCGGCGTCGCGCACGGCGTCGGCGATCTCGGCGACCTTCAGGCCAGCCTTTTCCGCCTTGGACCACGAGGCGCCGCCCTTGCGCAGACCGACCGTGACCTTGACGCCCGAGTCGTTCAGGTTCTGGGCGTGGGCATGGCCTTGCGAGCCGTAGCCGATGATGGTGACGTTCTTGCCCTTGATCAGGGAGAGGTCGGCATCCTTGTCGTAATAAACCTTCATGGGAGTTCCGTTCTGAGTCTGTAGCTGTTGTAGCTGTGGGAGCTGTAGCGGGGATCGTTCAAACACGCAGGATGCGCTCACCGCGCCCGATCCCGCTGGTACCGGTGCGCACGGTTTCTAGGATGGCGGTGCGGTCCACCGCCTGGATGAAGGCATCAAGCTTCTCGGAGTCACCCGTCAGCTCGATGGTGTAGCTCTTGTCGGTCACGTCGATGATGCGGCCGCGGAAGATGTCGGCCAGCCGCATCATCTCCTCGCGTTCCTTGCCGACGGCGCGCACCTTGATGAGCATCAGCTCGCGGGCACTGAAGCTGCCTTCGGTCAGGTCCACCACCTTGACCACCTCGATCAGGCGGTTCAGGTGCTTGGTGATCTGCTCGATGACCTCGTCGGAGCCGCTGGTGACGATGGTCATGCGCGACAGCGAGGCGTCTTCCGTCGGGGCGACCGTCAGGCTCTCGATGTTGTAGCCACGGGCCGAAAACAGGCCGACCACACGCGAGAGCGCGCCGGCTTCGTTCTCCAGCAGGAGGGCAATGATGTGTTTCATGTCGTTTTCCTGGGCGGGGTCACAGGTCTTCGGAGCCGAGCAGCATCTCGGTGATGCCCTGGCCTGCCTTGACCATCGGCCAGACGTTCTCGGTCCGGTCGGTGCGCACGTCGAGGAACACGGTGCGGTCCTTCAGACGGATCAGCTCCTTCAGGGCCGGTTCGACCTCGGAGGGCTTCTCGATCTTGATGCCGACGTGGCCATAAGCCTCCGCCAGCTTCACGAAGTCGGGCAGCGCATCCATGTAGCTGTGCGAGTAGCGGCCCTGGTAGTCCAGTTCCTGCCACTGGCGCACCATGCCCAGGTAGCGGTTGTTCAGCGAGATGACCTTGACCGCCGTGCCGTACTGCTGGCAAGTGGACAGCTCCTGGATGCACATCTGGATCGAGCCTTCGCCGGTGATGCAGAACACGTCCGACTCGGGCTTGGCCAGCTTGATGCCCATGGCGTAGGGCAGGCCCACCCCCATCGTGCCCAGGCCGCCGGAGTTGATCCAGCGGCGCGGCTCGTCGAAGCCGAAATACTGCGCCGCCCACATCTGGTGCTGACCCACGTCGGACGTGATGTAGGTGTCACGGCCGCGGGTCAGGTTCCACAGGGTCTCGACGACGTACTGCGGCTTGATGACCTCGTCGGAGTTCTTGTACTTCAGGCACTCCCGACCACGCCACTCGTTGATCTGCGACCACCAGGCGTTCATCGCGGCCGGCTCGGCGCGCTGCTGGTGTTCGCGGATCTGGGTGATCAGTTCCTGCAGCACGTCCTTCACGTCGCCAACGATGGGGATGTCCACCTTGACGCGCTTGGAGATCGAGGACGGGTCGATGTCGATGTGGATGATCTTGCGCTCGACCGAGGCGAAGTGCTTCGGGTTGCCGATCACGCGGTCATCGAAACGCGCGCCCACCGCCAGCAGGACGTCGCAGTTCTGCATCGTCATGTTGGCTTCGTAGGTGCCGTGCATGCCCAGCATCCCGAGGAAACGCGGATCGGTGGACGGCGTCGCCCCCAGGCCCATCAGCGTGTTCGTGACCGGGTAGCCCAGCAGATCGACCAGCTCGCGCAGCTCCGCCGAGGCGTTGCCCAGGATCACGCCGCCGCCGGTGTAGATGTAGGGGCGCTTGGCCGACAGCAGCAGCGCAACAGCCTTGCGGATCTGCCCGCCATGGCCCTTGCGCACCGGGTTGTACGAACGCATCTCGACGGTGTCCGGATACTGGAACGTGGTCGTCTTCAGCGACACGTCCTTCGGGATGTCCACGACCACGGGACCGGGGCGGCCGGTGCGGGCGATGTGGAATGCCTTCTTGAGCGTCATGGCCAGGTCGCGCACGTCCTTGACCAGGAAGTTGTGCTTGACGATCGGGCGCGTGATGCCGACGGTGTCGCACTCCTGGAAGGCGTCGAGGCCGATTGCGGCCGTCGGCACCTGGCCGGTGATCACGACCATCGGGATCGAGTCCATGTAGGCCGTGGCGATGCCGGTCACCGCATTGGTGACACCAGGGCCGGACGTGACGAGTGCGACGCCGACCTTGCCGGTGGCGCGCGCATAGCCGTCAGCAGCGTGTACGGCCGCCTGCTCGTGGCGCACCAGAACGTGCTGGATCGTCTCTTGCTTGTAGAGAGCGTCGTAGATGTAGAGGACCGATCCACCGGGATAGCCCCACATGAATTCGACGTTTTCGGCCTGCAGACAGCGGACCAGGATTTCCGAGCCGTTCAGCTCGGGCGTAGCGTTGTCCATGTGAATGAACCTTTCGGGTTTTCTCTGACGAAAATCGATCGGTGCGCCTCCCCTCGCCCTTGTGAGGTGGGATTGGTGCCGGGGGGTCGTTGACGCTGTCACCCGGGTCGGGCGAGCAGCGCAGACCATTGCACGCTTCGTGCGAAGGCGGGATTATCGCACTCTTGCGTGGCAGCCTTGCTGCAGTGCGGCGCAAAGTGGGCCGGTGCCATAATCGCGCCCGCCGACATCAACACGCCCGCCACCCCTGCTCCCGACGCACGCCGCCCCATCCGGCGCAACCTCCTTGGCCGAAGATCAAGCCCTCTCCGACTTCCTGCAAAGTGTCGAAAAACGCGCCTTCAAGCGCACCGTGTACATGGTGCGTGACGAGGATGCTGCGCTCGACATCGTCCAGGATTCCATGATCCGACTGGCGCAGCGTTATGGCGATCGACCCACCAACGAGTGGCCGATGCTGTTCCAGCGCATCCTGTCGAACGCGACGATGGACTGGTTTCGCCACCAGAAGGTCCGCAACGCCGTCCTGAAGAATTTCTCCGACTTCGAGGGCAACGACGGGGATGCGGACTTCGATCTGCTGGAACACCTGGCAACCGAAACCACTGCAGGTGATACCGAAAGTGCCGACAGCGCCTTCGCACGGGTACAAACCTTGCAAAGGATCGAAGAAGAGGTGTCGAAGCTTCCTGGCCGTCAACGTGAAGCCTTCCTTATGCGTTACTGGGAGGAAATGGATGTTGCCGAGACCGCCGCGGCCATGGGTTGCTCGGAGGGAAGTGTCAAGACGCACTGTTCGCGCGCAGTGCATGCGTTGGCCAAAGCGCTGAAAGCCAAGGGAATTTCACTGTGAACACCGTGTCGATTGCACGCAACCTGCTGCCCGGAGAAGCAGACGCCCTGGAGGCGCGCTTCGCCCTGCGCCTGACCGCCCATCTCGAAGCTGGCGCCCAAACGCTGCCCCACGACATCAGCGAGCGATTGCGTGTGGCGCGCATGCAGGCGCTGGCGCAGGCCCGCCACCAGGCCGTGGCGATGCGGCGACCCCAGGCGGCCTCGGCACCGGACATCTCGATCGTCGGCATTGATGCGCACTCCGGTGCCACCACCCTCGGGCACATGGGCGGCGGAAGCGAGTCGGTGTGGTGGAGTCGGCTGGGCTGGCTGGTGCCGGCACTGGTTCTTGCTGTCGGCCTGACTGGGCTGGGCGAGTGGGAATCACGCGAGCAGATCGCCCAAGCTGCCGAGATCGACACTGCGCTGCTGGGCGATGACCTGCCTCCAGCAGCCTATCTTGACGCGGGTTTCGGCGAGTTCCTGCGCCGCCCACCAGAAGTACCTGCATCGACGGCAGCCCCCGCCGAGGACTCCCCTAGCATGCTCGCATCGGCGGGGAACTGACACCATGGCGCGAAAAGTCGTTCGGACCTGGTCGGGGACAGGCGCACTGGCCGGCATTGCACTCGCCTTGTCGATGCAAGTCGCTGCCCAGACCGGTCCGGCCTGGGCCGAACTCAGTGCTGGCGAACGCCAGGCGCTTCAACCGCTGCAGAGCCAGTGGAGCGACATCGACAGTCTGCGCAAGCAGAAGTGGCGCGATGTCGCGACTCGCTACCCCGGCCTGCCCGCTGTGCAACAAGAGCGTCTGCGCGAGCGCATGGTCGAGTGGGCCTCGATGACTCCCGCGCAGCGCAATGTGGCGCGCATCAGCTTCGAGGAGCTGCGCAAGGTGCCCGCCACCGAGCGCCAGACCCGCTGGGAGGCCTATCAGAACTTGCCTGCCGAACAGCGCCAGGCCTTGTCCACCCAGGCCGGCAATCGACCTGCTCCTGCTTCGGCGCCTCAAGCCGCGGCCGCGCGCAAGACGCCGACGGTGGACAGCACGCCAGCCAAGTCCAACATCGTGACAGCACCCCAGACGGCCCGGCCGCAATCGGTGGCACCCGGCACGGTGCAGGCCGGCATCGGTGCCAGCACGCGGCCGATCAACAAGCCACCGACGCCCCCGCGGCACCAGCAGGCGGGCCTGCCGAAGATCGCCGCGACACAAGGATTCGTCCAGAACGACACCCTGTTGCCGCAGCGCGGCCCGCAAGGTGTCGGCACCAGCCCTGCGCCGAGCCCGGATGTGCCCTGACCGTTCCGTTCGCTGATTGACTGATTGATGGTTTCCCGCTCCGCCCTGCCCTACACCCCTGACAACGCCGATCTGGCTGCACTGCCGACACCTGGCCTGCGTCGGCGCGTGGCCGCCATGCTCTACGAGGGTGTGGTTCTGTTTGGCGTGCTGATGATTGCAGGGCTGCTATTTTCAACCCTCACCGATCAACGCCACGCGCTGCAAGGCCGGGTCGAGCTGCAGGCGTTCCTGTTCGGGATGCTGGGACTGTATTTCGCCTGGTTCTGGATTCACAGCGGCCAGACCGTGGCAATGAAGACCTGGCATATCCGGGTCGTTCGCCGAGACGGGCACCCACTGGGCTGGATGAACGCGCTGGCCCGCTACACGCTGAGCTGGTTGTGGTTTCTGCCAGCACTTGGAGTGGCCGCCGCGCTGAAGCTCCACACCTCCGGCGAATACGCGCTGGCCTTGCTGGCAGGCGTGGTTGCCTACGCCGCCTTGACGCGGCTGTTGCCAGACCAGCAGTTCCTGCACGACCGCCTCTGCCAGACCCGGCTAGTGACTTGGCGCCCAGCCCCGCGCCACCGCTGAACCGCGCACCAGGGAGGTTGGCGCTGGCACAATCGGCGCCACCATGACGAATCCCCACAAGGGCCGCACCGGCCTAGATCGCATCCGCCACGCCGCTGGCTATTCCCTCCAAGGACTCACCAGCGCCTACCTCGGCGAGAGTGCCTTTCGCCAGGAAACTTGGCTCGCCGTCATGCTGGTTCCACTGGCCTTCTGGGTCGGCCAGACCTGGATCGAGACCGCGTTGCTCGCGGGCAGCGTAGTGATGGTGCTGATCGTCGAGCTGCTCAACTCGGCCGTCGAAGCCACAGTCGATCGCATTTCGTTCGAGCTGCACGAACTCGCCAAGCGGGCCAAGGATTTCGGCAGTGCCGCGGTTTTTTTGTCCCTGGCCGTGACCGGCGCCATCTGGGCCGCGGCCCTCTGGCACCGGTTCATCGCCTGAATGGGCTAGAGCCGCTCAGACCGCCGCTTCGTCGGTCTCGCCGGTGCGGATGCGGATCACCTGCTCCACGGCGGTCACGAAGATCTTGCCGTCGCCGATCTTGCCCGTCTTGGCTGCCTTGACGATGGCCTCCAGGCAGCGATCGACATCCACCGTTTTCACGACGACCTCGATCTTCACCTTTGGCAGGAAATCGACCACGTACTCGGCACCGCGGTATAGCTCCGTGTGGCCCTTCTGGCGGCCGAAACCCTTGACCTCGGTGACGGTCAGGCCAGTGACGCCCACCTCGGCGAGTGCCTCGCGGACCTCTTCGAGCTTGAAGGGCTTGATGATGGCGGTGATCTGTTTCATGGGGGTGCTCCGACTGGGTTCAGGTCAATTTAGCATCAATCAAGGGCGTCACTTGAGGGCCTTGTAGCGGAACCGCTTGGGCCGCGCACCCTCTTCGCCCAGGCGGCGCTTCTTGTCGGCCTCGTACTCCTGGTAGTTGCCGTCGAAGAAGACCCACTGCGAATCGCCTTCGGCCGCCAGGATGTGGGTGCAGATGCGGTCCAGGAACCAGCGATCGTGGGAGATGACCATGGCCGAGCCGGCAAACTCCAGCAGCGCCTCTTCCAGCGCACGCAGGGTTTCCACGTTCAGATCGTTCGACGGTTCGTCCAGCATCAGCACGTTGCCGCCCTGTGCCAGCGTCTTGGCCAGGTGCAAACGACCCCGCTCACCGCCCGACAGGCTGCCGACCAGCTTCTGCTGGTCGTTGCCCTTGAAGTTGAAGCGGCCGATGTAGGCGCGGCTGGGCATGACGAACTTGCCGACCACGATGTTGTCGAGTCCGCCCGAGACGTCCTGCCACACCGTCTTGGTGTCGTCCAGGCTCTGGCGGCTCTGGTCCACGAAGGCCAGACGCGCGGTCTTGCCGATCTTGACCTCGCCGGTGTCGGCCTTCTCCACACCCTGGATCAGGCGGAACAGCGTTGATTTGCCGGCGCCGTTCGGGCCGATGATGCCGACGATGGCACCTGCCGGCACCTTGAAGCTCAGATTGTCGATCAGCACCCGGTCGCCAAAGCTCTTGGTGACGCCGTCGAACTCGATCACTTCATTGCCCAGGCGCTCGGCGACCGGGATAAAGATCTCGTTGGTTTCGTTGCGCTTCTGGTAGTCAACGTCGCTCAGTTCCTCGAAACGGGCCAGACGCGCCTTGCTCTTGGCCTGACGCCCCTTGGCGTTCTTGCGTACCCACTCCAGCTCGACCTTCATCGCGCGGGCACGGGCGTCTTCGGTCTTCTGCTCCTGCTCCAGGCGCTTGCCCTTGCCTTCCAGCCAGTCGGAGTAGTTGCCCTTGTACGGGAAGCCCTGGCCCCGGTCGAGTTCCAGGATCCACTCGGCGGCGTTGTCGAGGAAGTAGCGGTCGTGGGTGATGGCCACCACGGTGCCGGTGAAGCGTTGCAGGAAGTGCTCCAGCCACTCGACCGACTCGGCGTCCAAGTGGTTGGTCGGCTCGTCCAGCAGCAGCATGTCGGGCTTGGACAGCAGCAGGCGGCACAGGGCCACGCGGCGCTTTTCACCCCCCGACAGGTTACCGATCACCGCATCCCACGGCGACAGGCGCAGCGCATCCGCGGCGATTTCGAGCTGCAGATCGGTGTTCTCGCTGCCGGCGGCGGCGATGATCGCCTCCAGCTCGGCCTGCTCGGCGGCCAGCGCGTCGAAGTCGGCGTTTTCGTCGGCGTAGGCGGTGTAGACCTCGTCCAGACGCTTCTTGGCCGAGATCACGCCGCCGATGCCTTCTTCGACCGCTTCGCGCACGGTCTGGTCCGGGTTGAGCTGCGGCTCCTGGGGCAGGTATCCGATCTTCAGTCCGGGCATCGGGGTGGCTTCACCCTCGATGTCCTTGTCAATACCGGCCATGATCTTCAGCAGCGTCGACTTGCCCGAACCATTCAGGCCGAGCACGCCGATCTTGGCGCCCGGGAAGAAGGACAGCGAGATGCCCTTGAGGATCTGCCGCTTGGGCGGCACGATCTTGCCGACGCGGTTCATCGTGAAAACGTACTGGGCCATGGGTGTCTTGTGGGGTTGTCGGTTGCCAATCGCGTATTGTCACCCAGCCCGCCGCCCAGCCGACGAACGGCCCGCTGCGGCCGATCAACGGCGGGCCGCCCGCGTGACGCCGAGGCGCTTGGCACCTACGATCGGGGTACCTTTTCATTTTTGCGCGATTTCCCGGTCGCCAGCCGACATGGCCCTGCCCGCATCCGCCCTCGCTTCCGTCCGCCGCACCTGTTCGTCGGGCACACGCGGCTTCACGCTCATCGAGGTGATGGTCGTCGTGGCCATCATCGGCATCCTCGCCGCCATCGGGATGCCGGCTTACAGCGACTACATCCGCCGCAGCGAACTGCCAGAGGCCTTCAGCACGCTCGCCAGCCAGCGCGTGGCAATGGAGCAGTACTACCAGGACAACCGCCAATACGGTACCAACACCTGCGGCGAGGGCAAGATCAAGTTCTCGGACCAGCCCGCCACCGGCGCCAAGTTCAGCTACGCCTGCAAGCTCAGCGGCAACAACGGCAACCAGGCCTACACCCTCACCGCCACCGGCACCAGCGGCCACACCAAGGGCCACGACTACACGCTCAACGAAGCTGGCGAGCAGGGCACCACCCAGTTCAAGGGCGCCGTCACCAGCAAAGCGTGCTGGCTCAAGCGCGGCACGGAGTGCTAAGCATGGTGACCTTGGTGCCTCCACGCGCTGCGCCCGGCTTCTCGCTGATTGAGCTGATGGTGACGCTGGCGGTGCTGGGCGCGCTGCTGATGGCGGTCACGCCACTGGTGCGCGACTGGATGCTCGACACCGAGATCCGCAACGCCGCCGAATCGATCAGCAGCGGCCTGAACCGCGCCCGCGCCGAGGCCGTGCGGCGCAACGAACCGATCCTGTTCTCGCTGGTGTCCAACGACGCCCAGCCAGGCACGCTGGACAACACCTGCACGGTGTCGTCCACCTCGCCTTCGTGGGTCGTGAGCCTGGACAACCCCGCGGGACAGTGCGGCCAACCGCTGGGCACCACCACCGGCACCCGCCTCGTCGCCAGGCACGCCCGCGGCGACGGCTCGCCGGGCGTCACGCTGGAAGTGCGCGATGCGTCCTGCGGGAACGCCACCGGTCAGGCCCAGGTGCTGTTCAACGGCTTCGGACGTGCACAGCCGGTGCCTGCGCCGATCCGCTGCATCGTGGTCAAGCACCCCGGCAGCAGCACCAGCCGGACGCTGCACGTGGTGCTGAACATCGGAGGCACCGTGCGCACCTGCGACCCCGCCGCAACCGATCCGCGCGACACCCGCCGCTGCCTGGTGAACTGAGGAGATGCCCGTGATCCACTCCCGCACCGCTGCAGCGCCATCCACCCAAGGCTTCGTGCTGCTGGAAGCGCTGATCGCGCTGCTGATCTTCTCGCTGGCCGTGCTTGGTCTGGTCGGCTTGCAGGCCTCGATGACCCGCGCCACCAGCGGCGCCAAGTACCGCGCCGACGCCGCCTACCTCGCCAGCGACCTGGTTGGCTTGATGTGGACCGACAGCCGCAACCTGGCGCTCTATGACGCCGGCAACTGCGCCGGCCATCCACCTTGCCAGCGCTGGATGGACCGCGTCAGCGAGCGCCTGCCCACCGGCGTCGGCAAGGCCGAGGTCTCGAAGACAGAACCCGGGCAGGTCACCGTGAAGGTCACCTGGCAGGCGCCCAGCGACGAGCTTCGCCAGTTCCAGACCACCACCGCGGTCAACCCCAACCCCGTCCAGCCTTGACCCGAGCGACATGACCGCGTCTCCCGCCTCCCCCGCCGCCCAGAGCGGCGTCACGCTGATCGAGCTGATGGTCGGCATGGTCATCGGCCTGCTCGCCGTGCTGGTGATCGCCCAGGTCACCACGGTCTACGAAGGCCGCAAGCGCACCATCACCGCCGGCTCCGACGCCCAGGTCAACGGCGCGCTGGCCTTGCAGACCCTGCAGCGCGACGTGCAGACCAGCGGCTACGGCATGTCCGAGGGTGGCGCCACCGGCTGCCGCATCGTCGGCCAGCGGGCCGGCGTGGCCACCCGGTTCGAGCGCACGCTGGCACCGGTGGTCATCACCGATGGGGCGGACGGCGCGGCGGACAGCCTCGACGTCCTGATGAGCAACCACGCCGACTTTGCGCTGCCGACCCGCGTCGCGGGCAGCCACCTGCGCGCAAGCAACGTCTTCGTCATCGGCAACAACACCGGCCTGGGCCACCACAAGGGCGACCTGATGCTGGCCGTGCCCACCCCGACACCCGATCCGACCGACCCGGCCCGCTACTGCAGCCTGTTCAACGTGAGCGCCGAGCCAGTGGCCGCCAGCAACCAGCTCTTCCATGACGCCGGCGCCGACGGCCCCTGGAACCAAGACCTGACCAACACCGTCTTCCCCGGTACCCAGAGCACCGATCTGTCCTACGCCGCTGGCAGCCTGCTGCTCGACCTGGGCACCCTCGTCAGCCGGCGCTTCTGCGTGACCGGGCTGGCCGAGGCCCGATGCGACACCCCTGCGTCACAGATCCCCTACCAGTTGCGCCAGATTTCCTTCGACAGCGGCACCGGCCAGACCACGGCCGATGACCTCTATCCGCAGATCGTCCAGCTCCAGGCCGTCTACGGCATCGACACCAGCGCCATCGCCGACCAGGTCGCCGACATCTGGACCGCGGTGTCACCGACCACGGCCAAGGGCTGGCAGCGCGTGGTGGCCGTGCGCGTGGCGGTGGTCGCCCGCAGCACGCAGAACGAACAGCGCCCCACCCAGTCGGCCGTGCGGACCGCCAGCGAGTGGGTCACGCCAACGCTGCCGGTCTGGTATCCGGACGGCGTCACTGCCGAGCCACTGCGTGTCGACAAAGCACCGCCCGGTGCCGGCGACGACTGGCGCAACTACCGCTACAAGGTCTTCGAGACCGTGATCCCCCTGCGCAACCTGCTGTGGCAACCCGCGTGAGCCGCCCATGGAGCACCTCGCGATGAACCCATCCCCGCTGAACCACCGCCAGCAGCGCGGCGTTTCGCTGCTGTTCGCCATGGTCACCGTGGTCGCGCTGTCGCTGGCGGCGGTGGCGATGATCCGCTCGGTCGACACCGGCACCACCATCCTGGGCAACCTGAGCTTCAAGCAGGACACCCTGATGGCCACGGACGAAGCCACCCGGCTCGCCATCCTGTGGCTCGAAGAGCGGCAGAAGACCGACCCGGATGGCCTGAACGTCACCCAGCGCGACCAGGGCTACTGGGCGCAACTGGTGCCCGGACTCGACCCCACCTCGACCAGCCTGTCCGCCAGCCGCGTGGCCATCGACTGGAACAGCGACAGCTGCCGCTCGCAGCGCGGCCCGACTCCGGTGGACTGCCTGCCCACCCGTACCAAGTCGCTGGCCAACCAGATCACGGCGCATTTCCTCATCGTGCGGCTGTGCTCGGAAGCCGGCAGCTCGACCACGGGCACCAACCAGTGCCCTCGCCCGCTCAACGCCACCAGCCAGGTCACCAGCGAACGCGGCGAGATCAACAGCCAGAACCCGGTGCGCATCGGCTCCAGCAGCGTGGCCGAGTACTACCGCATCGTCGTGCGTGCCCAGGGCGCGCGCAACACGGTCAGCACCACCGAAACGCTGGTGCATTTCTGAGTCGCCATGAACCGCATGCCCACCCGTCGCCACCCTCTCGGCCTGCTGGCCCTCGCCGCCGCACTGGCTTGCTGCGGGACGATCGGCAGCGCGCACGCAGCGCTGATCGACGTGTCCAATGTGCCGCTGAGTGCCTCGTTGTCCCAGGTCAAGCCGAACATCATGTTCATCCTGGACGACTCCGGCTCGATGGCGTACTCCTACATGCCCGACGAGGCCGGCATCTACGATGGCGATGCCGTCCTCGGTGACAACTACGGCTACCGTTCGGCCCACTGCAATGGTCTGGCCTTCAACCCGGGCCTGTCCTACCGCCCGCCGGTCCGCGCCAACGGCACCTCCTACCCCGATGCGAGCTTTGCCGCGGCACCGGACGACGGCTTCAATCTGTCGGCTGGCGCCACGTCGCTCGACGGCAGCGTCTACTACGCCTACAAGAATGACAAGAAGCTGACCCCGCTGTCCTGGTCCTACCGGCCGGACGGCAACCCCGACAGGTCAACCCCGTTCTACAAGGACTGCACGCTCAGCAGGAGCGAACCCTCGGACCAGTTCATCCCGGTCACCGTCACCACCACGTCCGACGCGGTACTGCGGCAGAAATACGCCAACTGGCACGCCTACTACCGCACGCGCCGCCTGCTGATGCGCACCGCCGCCGGCGAGGCCTTCCGCGGCATCGGCGACGAGTTCCGCGTCGGCTTCACCGTCATCAGCGACAGCAGCGTCACCAGCAGCAGCTTCCTCGACGTCAAGGACTTCACCGCGACCCAGCGCAGCAGCTTCTACGACCTGCTCTACACCGCCCAGACCGCCGAGGGCTTCACGCCGCTGCGGGGGGCCCTGTCCAAGACCGGTCGCTATTTCGCCAACAAGATCGCCGGCCAGCGCGCCGACCCGGTCCAGTATTCCTGCCAGCGCAACTACGCGCTGCTGTCAACCGACGGCTACTGGAACAGCGGGCAGAGCCCCTACCCGGGTCTGGAGACCGCCACCTACGGCCCCCTCCAGCTCGACGGTCGGACCCGTGTCGGCCAGCAGGATGGCGCCGAGGCCAGGCCCATGAAGGACAGCACCGGCACCTCGGGCGGCGGCGACAGCGATTCGCTGGCCGACGTGGCCCAGTACTTCTGGGCCACCGACCTGCGCACCGATTTCACCAACAACGTGCCAGCCACCAAGCGCGACTCGGCCACCCACCAGCACCTGAACACCTTCACGGTCGGGCTGGGCGTGCAGGGAACCCTCTCCTACGACCGCAACTACCTCACGCTGGGCACCGGCGACTATGCCGACATAGTCGCCGGCCGGAACAACAAGGTGTGGCCGGTGCCGATCGGCACGGTCAGCACCACCCCGAACACGACCAACGCCACCCACATCGACGACCTGTGGCACGCCGCCGTCAACGGCCGCGGCCAGTACTTCTCGGCCACCGACCCGCAGACCCTGTCCGACGCCATCGGCACCACGCTCAACGAGATCAGCAAGGACGCCGGCTCCAGCGCCGCCGCCTCGGCCAGCTCGCTCACGCCGGTGACCGGCGACAACTGGGTCTTTCTGCCGAGCTACAGCAATTCACCCACCTGGCACGGCGACCTGCGCGCCTTCCAGTTCACCACGGACGCGGTCACCGCGGGTCTGATCGCCCCGGACACCAGCGACGGCAAGGCCGTCTGGAGCGCCCGGACCCGGCTCGACGCGCGTGACCTCGTCGCCCGTCCGCGGCGCGTGCTGTTCGGCAACGGTGCGGGCAAGTTGCTCGACTTCACCTACGCCAACCTGCTGAGCCTGAAATACAACTCGGACTTCGACGACCTCTGCGCCGGTCCGCGCCCGCTGTCGCAATGCACCCGTCTCACGCCAGCCGCGATGGACAAGGCCACCGGCAATAACCTGGTGAACTTCCTGCGCGGTGACCTGCTGCTCCAGATGGGTGCATCCGCACCGGACAACCAGGTCTTCCGCAACCGGTACTCCCGCTTGGGCGACTTCGTGAACGCTGCGCCGGTCTACGTCGCCAAACCCCCGTTCAAATACGCCGACGCGGGCTATGCGCAATTTGTCACCGACCACGCCAGCCGCGCCAAGATGGTCTACGCCCCGGCCAACGACGGCATGCTGCACGCCTTCCAGGTCGGCGAAAACGAAACCGACCCCGTCGGCGGCGATGAACTGTGGGCCTTCGTGCCGCGCGGTGTGCTGTCTCACCTGCGGCGGCTTGCGGACGTGGGCTATGACGCCAACCACAGCAACCTGCTCGACGCCACGCCCACCATCGGCGACGTCTTCGCCAACGGTCAGTGGCACACCGTCCTCGTCGGTGGCATGGGCGCGGGCGGCCGCTACTACTACGCACTCGACATCACCAACCCGGCCTCCCCGGCGCTGCTCTGGGAGTTCTCGGACGCCAACCTGGGTCTGACCTTCGGCAATCCGGTGATCACCAAGGACGCCAAGGGCACCTGGCTGGTGGCCTTCACCTCCGGCATCAACAACGTCGGCGACGGCCGCGGCCGGATCTACCTGGTGGACGCCATGACCGGCAAGCTGCGCACCGGCGCGGGCGAGATCATCACCTCGGCCGGCGACACCACGACGCCCAGCAACCTGGGTCGCCTCAACGCCTGGGTACCGAGCGACACGGACAACACGGCCTTGCGCTTCTATGCGGGCGACATGCTGGGCAACCTCTGGCGCTTCGACCACGACGACCGGATCGCCCCCTCCGGCATCGAAGCGACCTTGCTCGGTCAGGCACTCGGGCCGAGTCTGGTGCCGCAACCCATCACCGGCAAGCCGGTCCTCACCGAACTGGTGTTCGACAATGTGCCGGTCACCGTCGTGTCCTTCGGCACCGGGCGCCTGATCAACAACACCGATCTGGCGTCCACCGGTCTGCAGAGCATCTACTCGATCCGGGACACGCTCGGCAGCACCGGCATCGGCCCCTTGCGCGACCCGAACGCCAGGCTGGTCCGCCAGGAACTCAACACCAGTCGCCGCCTCGACGAAGCCAAATCGGTGGACTGGAATGCCCAGAACGGCTGGTACGTCGACCTGAACCAGTCCAGCGGCGAGCGCGTGGCGCTGGACGGCATTCCGCTGGCCTCGGGCCTGATCGCCTTCGCCTCGACCGTGCCGAACGGCGATCCCTGCGGCAATGGCGGCAGCTCCTACCTCTACCAGTTCCTGCTGCCGTCGGGCGACGTGCGGGACGTGGAGATCTCGACCTCGCTCATCGTCGGGGTCAGCCGGGTGATGGACAGTGCCGGGCGGGTCAGCGCCTTCTTCACCAAGCGCGACCAGAGCACCCAGCTCAAGGCAGCCGGTCTCGGCATCCGCAGCAAATCCAACACCTTGCGACGCGCGGCCTGGCGCGAGCTGAACTGAGATGGCAGTGCGCGGCGTGGTACTGGCGGCCTGCGTGACCGGCTCGGTCGCGCTGCATGTTGGCGCACTGCTGTCTGGCGCCTTGCCTGCGTCAGTGCCGGCGCACAGCGGTCCGGCACATGGCAGTCCGTCCGGCATGGACGTGCGCATACGCGCCGAGACCGCGGCCAGGCCAGCCCGCCCGGCGCCGTTCATCCCGCCCGCCACGGCCAACCGCGCAGCACCGCCAAGCGGGGATCCGGACACCCTGCCGCCCACCGGCGCCGGTCCCGCAGCCGCAGCGCAAGCGCCACCCGCCACACCACAAGAGGGTCCGGCCGGCGATCCAGACGCCGATTACCTGCCACGCAACCAGCTGAGCAAGGCCCCGGCACCCCAGCAGTCCATCGACCTGCTCTACCCGGAGCTGGCGCCGTCCGGCCGCTTCCGGGCCGTGGTGACGCTGTTCATCGACGACCGCGGCGTGGTGCAGCGGGTGCGCATCGACGAGGCAGACGACAGTGGCCTGCCTCCGCTGCTCGAAGACGCGACCCGGCAGACGTTCCTGCGCAGTGCCTTCGTGCCGGGCGAGGTGGATGGGCGCCCGACCCGTTCGCGGCTGCGCATCGAGGTCGAATACGCCACCGAGCCGCTGCGCGACAGTGCGCAGACCGCCGCGCGCTGACCCGGACCAGGCCCCGATCAGACGTCGGCCAGCACCCGCAGGTGGGCCGCGACGCTGCGTGCCAGCGCACTCAGCACGTAACCACCTTCCAGGCACGACACGATGCGGCCCTGGCTGTAGCGGTCCGCGACGTCGACCAGCCGCTGCGTGATCCAGGCGTAGTCCGCCTCGACCAGCCCGAGCTGCCCCAGGTCGTCCTCGCGGTGCGCGTCGAAGCCGGCGGAGATGAAGACCATCTCGGGCTGGAAAGCCTCCAGCCGCGGCATCCAGTACATCTCGATCAGCTCGCGCACGTCCATGCCGCGGGTGTAGGCCGGCACGGGCACGTTGACCATGTTGTCGCCCATGGGCACACCGCCGCTGTAGGGATAGAGCTGGTCCTGGAAGAAGCTGGCCATCAGCACCCGGTCGTCGCCGGCAATGATGTCCTCGGTGCCGTTGCCGTGGTGAACATCGAAGTCGATGATCGCCACGCGCTTCAGGCCGCGCACGTTCAGCGCATGGCGCGCCGCGATGCAGACGTTGTTGTAGAAGCAGAAGCCCATCGCTTGCGAACGCGTGGCGTGGTGGCCGGGCGGGCGGATCGCGCAGAAGGCGTTGCGGTAGACGCCATCGATCACCGCGTCGGTGGCGGCGACCGCGGCCCCGGCCGCCCGCAGCATCGCCTGGCGTGTGCCGGGACAGACGGTGGTGTCCGGGTCGAGCGCGCGGTGTTCGCCGGTGAGGATCGCCTGCTGCATGAACTCGTCGAGTTCGAGCAGGTACCCCTCGTTGTGCGCCTGCATCAGGTCCGAGTGCTTCGCCAGCGGCACGTCGTCGGGACGCAGCAGCGCGATGTCCAGGCCGGTGGACAGCAGGTGGTCTTCGATCGCATCGAGGCGCTGGGGACACTCGGGATGGCCGGGACCCATGTCGTGGCCGCGGCAGTCGGGGTGGGAATAAAAGGCAGTGCTCATGTTGTCTGGCACACCGGGCATCCGTCGCCCGCTGTGTTGTCCCTCAAGCTTCGTTTCGGTTCGGGTAAGGTATCACCAATGATGAACCGCCCACATCACACGCTCCTGACGCCCCCGCCATCCTCGGTCCCGGAGACACCGCTGACCGAAGCGCTGGAACGCCTGATCGACCAGGTCGGGTCGGTGGTGGTGGGCAAGCATGCACAGATCCTCGACAGCGTGGCCTGCCTGCTCGCCGGCGGCCACCTGCTGATCGAGGATGTTCCCGGTGTCGGCAAGACCACCCTCGCCCAGGCCCTGGCCGCTTCGCTCGGCCTGCACTTCTCCAGAGTGCAGTTCACTGCCGACCTGACCCCCAGCGACCTGATCGGAATCAGTGTCTACGAGCGCGCACGCGAGGGATTTGTCTTTCATCAAGGCCCCGTCTTCACGCAGGTGCTGCTGGCCGACGAGATCAACCGCGCCGGCCCGCGCACCCAGAGCGCGCTGCTGGAGGCGATGGAAGAGCGCCAGGTCAGCCTCGACGGCCAGACCCGCGCCCTGCCGGCGCCCTTCTTCGTCATCGCCACCCAGAACCCCACCGAGCAGCTCGGCACCTACGCCCTGCCCGAAAGCCAGCTCGACCGCTTCCTGATGGGCCTCACGCTCGGCTATCCGTCCCCGTCGGCCGAACGGGCGCTGCTCGAAGGCCACGACCGGCGCGAGGCGGTGCGGCACCTGCAGCCGGTGATGTCCGCGCAGGAGCTGCTGGCTGCGCAGGCCGCGGTGCAGCGTGTGCATGCGGCGCCCGCGCTGCTGGACTACCTGCAGGCGCTGATCGCCGTGACGCGCAACGGCCAGTGGTTCGCGCAGGGGCTGTCGCCGCGGGCGGCACTGGCGTGGCTGCGGGTGGCACGCGCTCGGGCCTTTCTCGCCCGGCGCTCCCACGTCACGCCGGAAGACCTGCAGGCGCTGGCCGTGCCGGTGCTGGCCCACCGCCTGCCGCCCCGCAGCGGCGCCGGGCGCAGCCGGGCCGCGCAGGTGCGGGCGATGCTCGAAGCCGTGCGGCTGGTCTGAGGCGAGCGGCCTTGCTGCCCGACTGGCGCCAGCCCTGGACCGTGCGCTGGCAAACCTGGTGGGTCCGGCGCCATCCGCGCACCGACGCCGTGCGGCTCGACCACCGCAAGCTCTACATCGTGCCCACCGCATCGGGCCTGCTGTATTGCGTGCTGCTGGCGTGCCTGCTGCTGGCGTCGATCAACTACCAGCTCAACCTCGGCCACCTGCTGACCTTCACGCTCGCCAGCGCCGCGCTGGTCGCCCTGCACGCCACGCACGCGACCTTGAGCGGGTTGCACCTGCGTGCAAGGACGAGCGAGCCAGGTTTTGTCGGCCAGACGATCGACATCGACATCATCTTGCAGGACGAGACCTCGGCCACCGGCTGGCGCCACCCCATGCGCCTCGGCCGCCACGGGCTGGTGATGCGCTGGCGCGATGCGGCCAAGGGCGTCCCGCTCGCCTGGACACCCGGTCCGGACGCGCTGCAGCGTCTGACGCGGACCCTCGCGCAGCGCGGACTGCAGACCCTGCCGCCACTGGAACTCTCCAGCCGCTTTCCGCTCGGGCTGTTCCGGGTCTGGACGGTGTGGCGGATCGCGCACCAGCCGCTCGCCTGGCCGGCACCGGAGGTCGATGCCCCGCCGATCCCGCAGGATGACACCACCGATCCGGCCGACGCGCCCGCTCGCCGGACCAGCCTCCTGCCCGAGCCGGGGGACGACGACGGCGCACGGCCCTGGCGGCGCGAGGACCGGCCATCGCAAGTGCTCTGGCGCCGCTCGGCGCAGAGCTTGGCGGCCGGCGGCGGGCTGCTGGTGCGCGAGGTGCCGCCGCCCCGGCAGTCCCGCGAGCGACATCTGGATGGCGACCGCCTGCACGGCCTCGACCCCGAGGCCCGCCTGCGCCGCCTGAGCGCCTGGGTGCTGCAGGCGGACGCGCAGGGCCTGCACTACCGCCTGAGCCTGGGTGCGTTGCAGGTCGACGCCGGGGCCGGTCCTGGCCATCGGCGCAAGTGCCTGGACGCGCTCGCCCTCTGGAGTGCCCCATGACCTGGGCGACGCTGCCGCGCGAATCCCGCGACACCCTGTTCCTGCTGGCGGCGCTGGCCTGGACACTGCTGCCGCAACTCGCGCAAGTACCGCCGTGGTGCGCCACGCTGGCGTATGCGGCGCTGGGCTGGCGGGCGTGGCTAGCCTGGAGCGGGGGCGCACTGCCGTCGCGCTGGCTGCTGGTGCTGGCGCTGGCGGGCGCCTCGGCGGGCACGCTGGCGAGCCACCAGTCGCTGCTCGGGCCGTCGGCTGGCGTGACGCTGCTGGTGGTGATGTCGGCGCTCAAGACGCTGGAGCTGCGCGCGCGCCGCGATGCCACGGTGGTCTTCTTTCTCGGCTTCTTCCTGGTGCTCGCCAACTTCCTGCATTCCCAGTCGCTGGCCACGGCGCTGGCGATGGGCCTCTCGGTGTGGCTGCTGATCGCCGCGCTGGTACTGGCCCACCTGCCGGACCATCCCGGTGGCCTGCCACCGCTGCGGCATGCGCTGGCCCTGTCGACGCGGCTGCTGCTGACCGGCTTGCCACTGGTCATCGCGCTGTTTCTCCTATTCCCGCGGGTGGCGCCCTTGTGGGCGATGCCGGGGCCGGGCACCGGCAAGACGGGCCTGTCGGACCACCTCGCGCTCGGCGATGTGGCCGAACTGGCCCAGGACGACACGCTGGCGCTGCGCCTGCAGTTCGAGGGCGCCGTGCCCGCGCCGTCGCTGCTGTATTTCCGCGGGCCGGTGCTGAGCGCGCCGGAAGGCAGCGGCTGGCAGCGCCAGCAACGGACCGCACACGCCACGGATCCAACGCCGCAGCCACCACCCGCGCGCACCGCCCCTTCTGTGCGCTATGAGATGACCGTGGAGCCGCTCGGCCTCGGTACGCTGCCCATGCTGGAAAACGCCCGGACCCGCCCGACGCTGCCCGACGCCGAGCTGGACCTGCCGTGGTGGCGCCACCCGGAAGGTGACTGGTACACCCAACGGCCGCTGACCGAGCGGATGCGCGTCCTCGCCACCGCCGTGCTGGAGACGCCGCAGCACGACGCCAAGGCCGCGCCCAGCCCCCCGGTCGACGCAGACGACCCGCGCTGGGTGCCCTACCTTGCACTGCCGGATGGCCAGCATCCGCGAACCCGCGCCTGGGCGGACGCGCAACGGGTGGTCTTCGGCGCAGACCCGGCCGACAGCGGCCGCCGCGCCCAGTGGCTGCTCGACCACATCCGCCAGCAGCCCTATGTCTACACGCTGGCGCCAGGGCTGCTCGGCAAGGATCCGGTCGACGACTTCTGGCTCGACGGCCGGGCCGGCTTCTGCGAACACTACGCCGCCGCGGTCACCGTCGTGCTGCGCCGCTGGGGCATTCCGGCACGCATCGTCACCGGCTACCTGGGCGGCGAGGTCAACCCGCTCAACGGCGTACTGGAGGTCCGCCAGCGCGACGCCCACGCCTGGGTGGAGTACTGGCACGCAGCACGCGGCTGGGTGCGCCTGGATCCGACGGGCGCCGTGGCACCGGAGCGGATCCGGCGCGGCGAGCGGCTGGCCGCGCCACGCGGGCTGATCGGGCAGACGCTGGTGGATCTCGATCCGCGCCTGCTGGACCAGGCCCGTGCGGTCTGGGGCGCCGCGGAGCACCAGTGGAAACAGTGGGTCCTGGGCTACTCGACCCACCGGCAGCAGGATCTGCTGGCGGCACTCGGCAAGGAGAGGCTGGACAGCCAGGATCTGGGTCGCCTGCTGGCCGGCGCCTTTGCCGCAGCTGTCGGCATCGGAGCAGCCTGGACGGCGTGGCGGGCACGGACACGGCGGCGCGACCCCTGGCTGCGGGACCACGAACGTCTGCGGCACGTCCTGCGGCGCCGGGGCTACGACGCGCCGGACCACCTTGCCACCGCCGGCCTGCTGGAGCACCTGCGCGGCCAGACAGACACCGACCTCGTCGGCCTCGCCCACCTGCTGGAGACGCTCAGCCAGTGGCGCTATGCACCGGCCGGACAACGCGCCGCACTGCGTCCGCTGTGGCGCGCGGCGCAGCGGGCGGCGGCGCGGCTGCCCGAACGCCCGGTTCAGGCGCCGAGCAGGCGAGCATGCAGCGCTTCACCACCCGCACCGCCCGCGCAGACAGGCTGTTGAAGCGGCGGAACTGCCGCAGCACCTCCGGATCCGTGCGCACCTCGGTCGGCAGATCGAAGACAGCGGGCGGCTCGGTCTGCACCTGCGAGGTCCAGCCACGCACGTCCTGCCGACAATGCTGCCCGCCCGCCCCGAAGCCGATGTTCTCGACCAGCGAGCGCACCGGGAACACATCCAGCAGCCCGTGGTTGAACTGGTGGAAACAGAAGCGGATGGACCACGAATCGATCTTGCCGGCCATCTGGCGGTCCAGCATGTGGGACAGGTCGCTGCCGCCACGGTTGAAGCGCAGGCGCCGGGCCAGGTTCCAGCGGAAACGGCCGTAGCCCGACACCGCCCGAGAGTGTCCGGATTTCTGTGTGTGAGGCGGTTGGTTGAACTGGCCAGTTGGCCGGGTTATCGAAAGCCGCCGTAGGCGGCGTGGGTGAACCGCTCGCCGTAGAGTATCGCGAACTGGTTCATGGCGGACTTCCAATCCTG
>NZ_JANPAB010000062.1:0-15959 GCF_031429695.1 Sphaerotilus sp. | reverse complement strand
CTCGACGTGCGCGGTGTTGATCGTGATGCCGCGGGCCTTCTCTTCCGGTGCCGCGTCAATCTGGTCATACGCCTTGGCGGTGCCGCCAAACTTCTTCGACAGCACGGTCGTGATCGCCGCCGTCAGCGTCGTCTTGCCGTGATCCACGTGACCGATGGTGCCCACGTTCACGTGCGGCTTGCTGCGGACAAACTTTTCCTTAGCCATGATTTCGCGCTCCCGAGGGCGTTCCCTGCAATGGATTGGACAGACGGTGCATAAAAGTGGTGCCCATGACGCGGATCGAACGCGTGACCTCTCCCTTACCAAGGGAGTGCTCTACCACTGAGCCACATGGGCATCGACACGGGTCTGCATGCATACAAGAAACACACAGACCGGTGCCGACACAATCAACACCACAACAGATTCAGGCTTCCGACCCGACAAGACACTGGAGCGGGAAACGGGAATCGAACCCGTGTCATTAGCTTGGAAGGCTAAGGTTCTACCATTAAACTACTCCCGCCCGATCAAGCCAACCGACCCGTTCAGCCATACAACTGAACCAGTCCATCGCTTCAATGCTGTTCGCTGGTGGAGGAGGCTGGATTCGAACCAGCGTACGCTTTCGCGGGCAGATTTACAGTCTGCTGCCTTTAACCACTCGGCCACCCCTCCTAGGCGAGCCATAGACTTTAACAAAGCTGTTTTTGCACCGCAAGTACTTTCTGCGGTTTTTTCTCAGACCGCCCTCAATCCGGTTCTGTCAGCCGCCAGTCGATCGGCGCCACACCTTGCGCAACCAGCCAGTCGTTCGCCGCACTGAACGGGCGACTGCCCACAAAGGGCACCGGCGGTCGGCGTGCTGCCAACGGCGAGGGATGGTTCGACACCAACATTCGGTTCTGCTCGCCAGCCCCGCCAAGTCGCATAGCCTTGGCTTGCGCGTGCGCGCCCCACAGCATGAACACCTTCGGGTGCGGCTGTGCGGCGACGCGATCGATCACGGCATCGGTCAGCGCTTCCCAGCCCAGCCTGGCATGGCTGGCTGGCCGGTCACGCTCGACAGTGAGGCAGGTGTTGAGCAACAGCACGCCCTGCCCTGCCCAGGCACGCAGGCTTCCGGACACCGGCAGCGCCAGCCCCAGATCCGCCACCAGCTCCTGCCGGATGTTGCGCAGGCTCGGTGGAATTTTCACCCCATCGGCCACCGAAAACGCCAGCCCTTCGGCCTCGCCCGGCCCGTGGTACGGATCCTGGCCCAGGATCACCACCCGCACCTGCTGCGGCATCAGGGTCTCCAGCGCCCGCAGCGGCCGCGCCGGATAGACCTCGGCCCCGGCCGCCACCCGTGCGTCAACCGCCCTGCACAGCACCGCGCCGCGCGGGCTGGCGACAAACGCTGCAACCAGGTCATCCCACCCCGGCGCCACGTCCGCCAGCGCCTCGGCCAGCGGCCGCGTCAAACGGTTGTCCAGCATCAGCGGAACAGCGCAGCCAGCGCCACACCCGGATCGGCCGCCCGCATGAACGCCTCGCCGACGAGAAAGGCATGCACCTGCGCAGCCCGCATCCGCGCCACGTCCTGCGGCCCGAGGATGCCGGATTCGGTCACGAGCAACCTGTCCGGCGGCACCTCGCCGAGCAGACCGATCGTCGTGTCCAGCGTCACGTCGAAGCTGCGCAGGTCGCGGTTGTTGATGCCCACCAGCGGCGTCTTCAGCCGCAGCGCGTGGTGTAGCTCCTCGCCGTCGTGGACCTCGACCAGCACGCTCATCCGGTGCGCCAGCGCCACCGCCTCCAGATCGGCCATCTGCGCGTCGTCGAGACACGCCGCGATCAGCAGGATGCAGTCCGCGCCCATCGCCCGCGCCTCGTGGACCTGGTACTCGTCCACCATGAAATCCTTGCGCAACACCGGTAGAGCGCAGGCCGCCCGCGCCTGCTGCAGGTACTCGACGGCGCCCTGAAAGTACTGCACGTCGGTCAGCACGCTCAGGCAGGCGGCGCCGTGGCGCTCGTAGCTCTGCGCGATCTCGGCGGGGTGGAAGTCCGGGCGGATCACGCCCTTGCTCGGGCTGGCCTTCTTGATCTCGGCGATCACGGCGGGCTGTGCCGCGGCAATCTTCGTGCGCAGCGCGGCCTCGAAATCGCGCACGTCGGTGCGGCCTTCCGCCTCTTCGCGCAGCGAGGCCAGCGAGCGCCGCGCACGGGCCGCGGCCACCTCCTCGTGCTTGGTGACAACGATGCGGGCGAGGATGTCGGGGACACCGGGGGGAAGGGTTCGGCTCATGCTGCGGCCAGTTCCTGCGTGCGGGTGACGAACTGCTTCAGGCGCTCGGCGGCCTGGCCATTGGCCAGCACCTCGCGGGCGCGCTCGATGCCCTCGGCCATGGTCGGGGCGACATTGGCGGCGTACAGCGCCACACCGGCATTGAGCATGACGATGTCGCGCGCCGGACCGGGTTCGTTGTCCAGCACCGCCTGCAGCAGCGCGCGTGACTGCTCGGGCGTCTCCACCTTCAACGAACGGTTGCTGGCCATCGTCAGGCCGAAGTCCTCGGGGTGGATCTCGTACTCGCGGATCTCGCCGTCGCGCAGTTCACCCACCAGCGTGGCCGCGCCCAGCGAAACCTCGTCCATGCCATCACGGCCGTAAACGACCAGCGCGTGCTCGGCGCCCAGTCGCTGCAGCGCACGCACCTGGATGCCGACCAGATCGGGGTGGAACACGCCCATCAGGATGTTCGGCGCCTCGGCCGGGTTGGTCAGCGGGCCGAGGATGTTGAAGATGGTGCGCACCCCCAGCTCGCGCCGCACCGGGCCGACGTTCTTCATCGCCGGGTGGTGGTTCGGCGCGAACATGAAGCCGATGCCGGTGTCGGCGATGCACTGCGCCACCGCCTGCGGCGACAGCGTCATCGGCACGCCCAGTGCTTCGAGCACGTCGGCGCTGCCGGACTTGCTGGAGACGCCGCGGTTGCCATGCTTGCTGACCCGTGCGCCGGCCGCGGCGGCGACGAACATCGCGCAGGTCGAGATGTTGAAGGTGTGCGAGCCATCGCCGCCGGTGCCGACGATGTCCACCAGGTGCGTGCGGTCGGCCACGACGACCTTGACGGCGAACTCGCGCATCACCTGCGCGGCGGCGGTGATCTCGCCGATGGTTTCCTTCTTGACACGCAGGCCGACCAGCAGCGCCGACATCATCACCGGCGACATCTCGCCACCCATGATGCGGCGCATCAGCGCCAGCATCTCGTCGTGGAAGATTTCCCGGTGGTCGATGACGCGGGTCAGGGCTTCGGTGTTGGTGATCAAAGAACTCATCGGGTGGACTCCAGGAAATTCTTGAGCATCGCGTGGCCGTGCTCGCTGAGGATGGACTCGGGGTGGAACTGCACGCCCTCGATCGCCAGCGTGCGGTGGCGCACGCCCATGATCTCGCCGTCCGCGCTGGTGGCGGTGACAACCAGGTCCGCGGGCAGCGTGGCGCGCTCGATGGCCAGCGAGTGGTAGCGCACGACGCTGAACTGCTGCGGCAGTCCGGCGAATACCCCCTGCTGGTCGGTCGTGATCGTGTCGGACTTGCCGTGCATCTGCACCTGTGCCCGCACGATGTGGCCGCCCAGTGCGGCGCCGATGCTCTGGTGGCCCAGGCACACGCCCAGGATCGGCAGCTTGCCAGCGAAGTGGCGAATGCTCTCGATGCAGATACCGGCCTCCGCAGGCGAGCACGGCCCCGGCGACAGCACGAGGCGGTCGGGTCGCATCGCCTCGATCTCGGCGATGGTGATCTCGTCGTTGCGGTGCACCCGCACGTCCTCGCCGAGTTCGGCGAAATACTGGACGAGGTTGAAGGTGAAGGAGTCGTAGTTGTCGATCATCAGCAGCATGGGGGTTCTCCTTCTTCGCTTCAGAAGCCTTCTTCGACCAGTTCGGCGGCGCGGATCAGCGCCCGCGCCTTGTGCTCGGTCTCTCTCCACTCCATCTCGGCCACCGAATCGGCCACCACGCCGGCCGCGGCCTGCACGTACAGGGTGCCGTTCTGCACGATGCCGGTGCGGATGGCGATCGCCACGTCCATGTCCCCCGCGAAGCTGAGGTAGCCGCAGGCACCGCCGTAGATCCCGCGCTTGACCGGCTCCAGCTCGTCGATCAGCTCCATGGCGCGGATCTTGGGTGCCCCGGTCAGCGTGCCAGCGGGGAAGGTGGCGCGCAGCACGTCCATGTTGCTCGTGCCGTCCTTGAGCAAGCCCTCGACGTTGCTGACGATGTGCATCACATGCGAGTACCGCTCGACGACGAAGGCTTCGGTGACCTTGACGCTGCCCGTTTTGGCGATGCGGCCGATGTCGTTGCGGGCCAGGTCGATCAGCATCAGGTGCTCGGCACGCTCCTTCGGGTCGGTGAGCAGCTCGGCCTCGGCCGCCTTGTCCAGCTCGGGGGTGGCGCCGCGGGGCCGCGTGCCCGCCAGCGGGCGGATCGTCACCTTGTCGCCGTCCGGCGTGTGCTCGTGGCGGACCAGGATCTCGGGCGAGGCGCCGACGATCTGGAAGTCGCCCATGTCGTAGAAATACATGTACGGCGACGGGTTCAGCGCCCGCAGCGCCCGGTACAGCGACAGCGGCGACTCGGTGTAGCGCTTGCTCAGGCGCTGGCCGATCTGCACCTGCATCAGGTCACCGGCGGCGATGTACTCCTTGCTGCGGTGGACGGCGGCGAGGTAATCCTCCTTGGCGAACTCGCGGGCCACCGGGTGCGACGGTCCCCGCAGCACCGCGGGCGCGGTCACCGAATGGCGCAACTGGTCGCCCAGCTCGGCCAGGCGCTTCTCGGCGCGGACATAGGCATCCGGCTGCTGCGGGTCAGCGTAGACGATCAGGTAGAGCCGGCCCGACAGGTTGTCGATCACCGCCAGCTCCTCGGTCTGCAGCAGCAGGATGTCGGGGGTGTCGAGGCCACCGGTCTTGCGCACCTTGGCGAGCCGCGGCTCCATGTAGCGCACCGCGTCGTAGCCGAAGTAGCCCGCCAGCCCGCCGCAGAAACGCGGCAGCCCCGGCCGCAGCGCCACCTTGAACCGCTGCTGGTACGCCTCGATGAAGTCGAGCGGGTTGCCGTCGTGGCGCTCGACGACCTGGCCGTCGGTGACCACTTCGGTGATGCCGAGCGTCGTGCGCAGCAGCGTGCGCGCTGGCAGGCCGATGAAGGAGTAGCGCCCGAAGCGCTCGCCGCCGACGACGGACTCCAGCAGGAAGCTGTGCGGCTGGCCGCCCGCGAGCTTCAGGTAGAGCGACAGCGGCGTCTCCAAGTCGGCAAAGGCCTCGCTGACGAGCGGGATGCGGTTGTAGCCCTGTTCGGCCAGGCGCTTGAATTCGAGTTCAGTGATCACGGTGTGCGCTCCAAACGGCCCACCGGCATGCTCGCGTGTTGGCGTCGTCGTGACGACTTCAGGGACTCGCGTGCGTGCCGCGGGCCTGGTTGATCTAGATCGGGGGACTCGGCGCGGTGCGGAACACACACGCGGCGACAGACATCAGCAGATCGGGTCAGGCGTCGGCTTCAGCGACGCCAGGGCCAGGCTCCCCGGTCTTGCGACCCGGCGGCGTGGCCGATGCTGTGTGTGCGCGAGATGAACATGGTGCTGTCAGTGTAGCAGCGCATCCAGCCGATCGACATGCGCCAGCGCCGGCACCGCCCGGATCGGCTCGCCATGGTTGTAGCCATAGCTCACCAGCACGACCGGACAGCCGGCCGCATGCCCGGCCTGCGCGTCGTTGCGGGAGTCGCCGACCATCAGCGTCTGCGCCGGCAACGTGCCCAGCGCCTTGCAGGTTTCCAGCAGCGGCAGCGGGTCGGGTTTCTTGCGCGCGAAACTGTCACCGCCGAAGACCACCTCGAAGAAGCCGTCCAGCCCCTTGCTCGCCAGCAGCGGCCGGGCGAAGGCCACCGGCTTGTTGGTCAGGCAGGCCAGCCGCAAGCCCGCGTCGCGCAGGCGCTGCAGCCCCTCGACCACACCCGGGTACACGGCCGAGTGCTGCCCGTTGAGCACCAGGTAATGCCGCTGGTACGCCGCCCACACCGCGTCATACAGCCCGGCATCCCCGCCGACATGGGCCAGCGTCGAGCGGATCAGGTGCTCGCTGCCCTTGCCGACGGTGTGCTCGACGAAGGCGCGGTCCACGACGGGAAGGCCAAGTTCGGTCAGCGTCAGGCGCAGCACGGCCACGAAATCGCCAAGGGTATCGACCATGGTGCCGTCGAGATCGACGATGGCGGCGTGCAGGAGAGGAAGGGACATCGGCTGACCGGCTGGCGGGGAAAGTTCAGGACAGCCGGGATTGTCGGCATTTCTGCCGATTGACGCAGATTCGCCAAGGGCATCCCCCCGAAGTCTTCTACGCTTGCCGCCAAGCAATGCCGCCGACGATCCCAGACTGCATGAACCCGCACAGCCCCGCACGGAAAGCTCCCACCGACACCAGCGCCATCGTGCGCCTGTACGGCACCTTTCTGATCCTTGCCATCGCCGTCGGCGTGCTGCTGTCGATCGTCGCACTGCGCACCAAGGAGATCGAGGACTGGCGCCGCAACCTGCGCAGCACCTCCTTCCTGCTCACCGAGCACACCACGCAGACGGTGTTCTCGGCCTTTCTCGTGCTGGACGCGATCACGGAGCGCGTACGCCAGGTCGGCGTCCAGGACGAGGCGGAGTTCCGGCAGAAGCTCGCCACGGTCGAGGTGCACCAACTGCTGCGCGAGAAGATCCGGGGTCTGCCGCAACTGGATGTCGCCGCCATCGTCGCGGCCGACGGCGACAACATCAATTTCAGCCGCGCCTACCCGGTGCCTGCGATCAACGTCGCCGAGCGCGACTACTTCAAGGCCCACCGGGACCAGCCCCAGCTCGGCGACCACATCAGCACCGCCGTGCGCAACAAGGGCAACGGGAGGTGGACCTTCTACGTCAGCCGCCGGATCGACGATGCGCAGGGGCGTTTCCTGGGTCTCGTGCTGGTGGGCCTGTCGGTCGATGCCTTCACCGGCCTGTACGGACGGGTGGTCAGCAGCCTGGGCGAGGGCGCCTCCGTCTCGCTCTACCGAGGCGACCTGACCCTGCTGGCACGTGCCCCTCATCTGGACCCGCTGATCGGCCGCGTCAACGACTCCGGCACGACGCACCAGGTCATCGCCGAACGGGGCGCACAGGACGCCGTGGAACTGGCCAACTCGCCCCGCTTCTCGGACGGCAGCAGCGGGCTGCGCCTGACTGCGGTACGCCGGACGGCACGCTACCCGCTGGTGGTCACGCTGGTCGTGCCCGAAAGCATCTTCCTGGCCGCCTGGAAACGCACGGCGCTGCTGATCGCCGGCACGGGTCTCCTGTGCATCGGCTTTGTGCTGGCCGGCATCGGCACCATCAGCCGCACCTCCCACCGCCGCGAACAGGCCGAGCAGGAAATCCGCCAGCTCGCCTACTACGACGCCCTCACCGGCCTGCCCAACCGGCGCCTGCTGCTCGACCGGCTCGGCCACGCGATGGCCGCCAGCGAGCGCAGCCACACGCACCACGCCCTGCTGCTGCTCGACCTGGACCACTTCAAGAAACTCAACGACACGCAGGGCCACGACGTTGGTGACCGGCTGCTGGTCGAGGTGGCACAACGGCTGCAGGGTGCCGTGCGTGACACCGACACGGTCGCCCGCCTCGGCGGCGACGAGTTCGCTCTGCTGATCGAGGAACTGGGCCCCGATGAAACCCTCGCGGCCCGGCAGGCCGAGCAGGTCGCCGAGAAGATCCACGCCCTCCTGAACCAGCCGTATGCGCTCAACGACGCCAACCAGGACCACCGCAGCAGCCCCAGCCTCGGCATGACGCTGCTGCGCGGCAAGGACACCGCCCTCGACGGGCTGCTCAAGCAGGCCGACGTCGCGCTCTACCAGGCCAAGGACGCCGGCCGCAACGCCATCCGCTTCTTCAACCCCGCCATGCAGGCCGCCATCGACGCCCGCATCGCGATGGAAAACGCCCTGCGCCAGGCGCTCGCGCTGGGGCAGTTCCAGCTCCACTACCAGCCGCAGGTCGATGCACACGGCCGCTGCACCGGCGCCGAGGCCCTGATCCGCTGGATCGACCCAGTGCGCGGCCTGGTGCCACCGGACCAGTTCATCCGGCTGGCCGAGGAGACCGGCCTGATCGTCGAGATCGGCCAATGGGTGCTCGACACCGCCTGCCGGCAGCTCGCGCAGTGGGCCGCCGACCCGCTGTGGCGCACGCTGCAGCTCTCCGTCAACGTCAGCGCGCGCCAGTTCCACCAGCCCGACTTCGTCGAGCGCGTGCGCCGCAGCCTGACCGCCAGCGGTGCCCCGCCGACGCGGCTGACGCTGGAGCTGACCGAAAGCATCGTCGTCGAGCGGGTCGAGGAGGTGATCGACCGCATGGAGCAGCTGCACCTGCTGGGCGTGCATTTCTCGCTCGACGACTTCGGGACCGGGTACTCCTCGCTGTCGTACCTGAAACGACTGCCACTGGACGAAGTGAAGATCGATCGCTCCTTCGTCCGCGATCTCGTCGATGACAGCAACGACGCCGCCATCGTGCAGGCCATCCTGGCGATGAGCCGATCGCTGGGTCTGCGGGTCGTCGCGGAAGGCGTCGAAACCGAAGCCCAGCGCGATTTCCTGCTGCTGCACGGCTGCCCCGTGTTCCAGGGTTATCTGTTCGGCCGGCCGGTGCCGATCGCCGAATGGGCACCCGGACAATCCCGAAGTGTCGCGCGGGTGTCGCCGCTGGAGGCGTGATCGGCCGGATAGTGCGGCTCGTCCATCCGTCTGTCCGCTGCGAAGGAGCCCCCGCATGTCCAGTTCCCACGCCCCCCTGCACATCCCCTCCCTGCAAGACCAGGTCAGCCCCGAAGAATGGCAACTGCGCTGCGACCTGGCCGCCGCCTACCGGCTGGTCGCGCTCCACGGCTGGAGCGACCTCGTCTTCACCCACATCAGCGCCCGCCTGCCCGGCCCGGACCACCACTTCCTGATCAACCCCTCCGGGCTGATGTTCGAGGAGATCACCGCCTCGTCGCTGATCCGCATCGACCAGGCCGGGAACAAGCTGCAGGACAGCCCCTTCCCGGTCAATCCGGCCGGCTTCACGATCCACAGCGCGGTCCATGCCGTGCGGGACGACGCCCAGTGCGTGCTGCACACCCACACGCGGGCGGGGGTGGCGGTGGCGGCCCAGCAATGCGGCGTGCTGCCGATCTCGCAGCAGAGCACCTTCGTGCTGGCCTCGCTGGCGTACCACGGCTACGAGGGCGTGGCCTTCCGCCCGGAGGAGCAGCCGCGCCTGCAGGCCGATCTGGGCGACGCCAATTTCCTGTGCCTGCGCAACCATGGGCTGCTGACGGTCGGCCGCTCGGTGGCGGACGCGTTCCTGGCGATGTACATCTTCGAGAGCGCCTGCCAGATCCAGATCGCCGCGCAGGCCGGCGGCGAGCTGATCCCGGTGCATCCGGCCATCGTCGCAGGCACGGCGCACGCGATGAAGGTGCAGACCGGCAACCTGGGCGGGGCGTTCGTGTGGCCAGCGCTGCTGCGCAAGCTGGAGCGGACGGATCCGGGCTACCGGACGTGACTTGAGATGCCGCGCGGCGCGGCGACAATCCCGCCATGCTCCGCCTCACCGAACTCCGCCTGCCCCTGACCCACGCCGAGGACGCCCTGCGCCCGGCCCTCCTCGACCGCCTGGGCCTGGACGACGCCGACCTCGTCGCCTTCACCGTCTTCAAGCGCGCCTACGACGCCCGCAAGAAGACGGCCATCGTGCTGATCTACACCCTTGACTGCACCTTGCGTGATGGCGTCGAAGCCGCCGTGCTGGCGCAGTTCGAGGGCGATCCGCAGGTGCGCCCGTCGCCGGACACGGCCTATCGCTTCGTCGGCCACGCGCCCGCCGACTTCGCGGTGAACGGCGAGCGTCGGCGTCCGCTGGTGATCGGCTTCGGGCCGTGCGGGATCTTCGCGGCGCTGATCCTGGCGCAGATGGGCCTGAAGCCGATCGTGCTGGAGCGTGGCAAGGAAGTCCGCCAGCGCACCAAGGACACCTGGGCACTGTGGCGCCAGCGGGAGCTGAACCCGGAATCGAACGTGCAGTTCGGCGAGGGCGGCGCCGGCACCTTCTCCGACGGCAAGCTCTGGAGCCAGATCAGCGACCCGCGCCACCTCACGCGCAAGGTGCTGACCGAGTTCGTCAAGTCCGGTGCGCCCGAGGAAATCCTCTACGTCAGCAAGCCGCACATCGGCACCTTCCGGCTCGTCGGCATGGTCGAGAAGATCCGCGCCGAGATCATCGCGCTGGGCGGCGAGGTGCGCTTCGAGCAGCGGGTGAGCGACGTGCGGATCGAGGACGGGCACATCCGCGGCGTGACGCTGGCGTCGGGCGAGGAGATCCGCGCGGACCATGTCGTGCTCGCGCTTGGCCACAGTGCCCGCGACACCTTCACGGTGCTGCACGAACGCGGCGTCTACATGGAGGCCAAGCCGTTCTCGATCGGCTACCGCATCGAGCACCCGCAGGGCCTCATCGACCGCGCCCGCTTCGGCCCGAACGCCGGCAACCCCATCCTCGGCGCCGCCGACTACAAGCTGGTCCACCACGCCAAGAACGGCCGCGCCGTCTACAGCTTCTGCATGTGCCCGGGGGGCACGGTGGTGGCGGCGACCTCGGAGGAACACCGGGTCGTCACCAACGGCATGAGCCAGTACTCGCGCAACGAGCGCAATGCCAACGCGGGCATCGTCGTCGGCATCTCGCCCGAGGACTACCGGCAAGACCCCGGCGGCACCGGCCCCGTGAACCCGCTCGACGGCATGGCGTTCCAGCGCCTCTGGGAATCGCGCGCCTACGAACTCGGCGAAGGCGGTTACCAGGCGCCGGGGCAGCTCGTCGGTGATTTCATCAAACGCCAGCGCAGCCGCGTGCTCGGCAGCGTCGAGCCGTCGTACAAGCCGGGCGTGCTGCTGACCGATCTGGCGCAGAAGGACCGCGGCTCGCTGCCCGTCTACGCGCTGGACGCGATCCGCGAGGCGCTGCCGGCGTTCGAGAAGCAGATCAAGGGCTTCTCGATGGCCGACGCCGTGCTGACTGGCGTGGAGACCCGCACCTCGTCGCCGCTGCGCCTCACGCGGGGGCGCGACTTCCAGAGCCTGAACGTGCGCGGCCTCTTCCCGGCGGGGGAAGGCGCGGGCTACGCGGGCGGGATCATGTCGGCAGGCGTGGACGGCATCGAGGTGGCCGAGGCGCTGGGCGCGGACCTGCTCGGCGTGGCGTGGCCACGGCCACGGCCATGAGCTGGAGCGGTCTGCCCGACGCGGTGCGCACGGTCGAGCTGCAGATCGCGCTCAAGCGGCACGAAAGCGCGGAGCGGAGCACCGAGGCTGATCCGCGCCGGGACTGGGATCTCAGGCCCCTCGTCGAGCAGGCGTAGCTGTCGAACCCCTGCCGCACTATGCTCCCGCCATGAGTGACGACACCCCTTGCGCCGACCCCATGGACCGCGACACGCTGGTCGCGCTGGCCTCGCGCGCCATAGCGGCCTGCGACTGCAAACTGAACGCCTGCGCCGGCCTGGTGCTGCGCTACGAGGAGGTCGGGGGCTACTACGTCGACATCCGGGCGCGCAGGGTCGATCCGGCGCAGGTGGTCGATCCGGCGCCCTGAATGGGGCGGGAAACTTCGCATGGATCCATGGTTGCGATACACTGAATACAAGTAGTCAACGGAGTCGCCCATGCCAACATCCATCCGACTCGATCCGGCGATCGAGCAACGTCTCGATCACTTGGCCACTGCCACCGGTCGCACCAAAGCCTATTACCTGCGCGAGCTGGTGGCCAAGGGACTCGACGATCTGGAGGACTACTACCTGGCCGACGCGACGATGGCCCGTGTTCGTGCGGGCGCAGAACGCGTGTTCACGCTGGACGAGGTGGAGCAGGATCTTGGCTTGGCGGATTGACCTGACCGCCACAGCGGCCAGACAGCTCGGCAAGCTGGACAAGGCCGAGGCCAAACGCATCACGGCCTTCCTGCGGCAACGCCTGGCGACGCTCGAAGATCCGCGCAGCACGGGCAAGGCACTGACCCCCAAGTCATCGCGTCAGCGCAGCGTCACCGCCGGCACCGTCAGCCGCCGCAACCCTTCCTCCTGCGTCATCGCCCCCCGCCCGAACAGCGCCTCATGCGCATCGACCACCGGCGTGACGCAGCAATCCGCCTCGGCAAACCGCGCGATCCACACCGCCAGCGGCCGGCTGGCAATCAACGCCCCCAGCTCGTCGATCAGTGCCCGTGCGGCCTCGCTGCCCGGCGCTTCTCCCAAGCTCCAGTGCCGCTCGGCCCAGTCATCCCGCCCGACCACCGCGCACACGCCCTGCCAGAACTTCAGCTCCAGCGCACCCACCGCCAGCCAGCGGTCATCGGCGCAGCGGTAAAGGTTGTAGCAAGGCACGCCGCCATTGAGCAGCGACGCCCCCGCCTGCGGCGCCGCGCCATCAGCCAGCGCATCGGTGCCGAGAATGACCTGGTGCTGGCGCACCGCGTCGGTCATCGACACATCGACCCAGCGCCCCTGCCCCGTCCACTGTGCGCCGAGCACGGCAGCCAGCGTGCCGATCGCCGCCGTCTGCGCGCCGCCGAGCTGGTCGGCGATCTGCAGGTGGCTGAAGACCGGGCGGCCCTCGGGTGTGCGGGTCTGGTCGATCACGCCGGCCAGGGACAGGTAGTTGAGGTCGTGCCCCGCTGCCAGCCGCAGCGGTCCCTCCTGCCCGTAGCCGCTGATGCTGGTCAGCACGATCGCCGGGTGGATCGCCCGCAGCGCCTCGTAACCCAGACCGAGCCGCTCCATCACGCCAGGGCGGAAACCCTCGACGACGGCGTGCGCCTCGGCGACCAGCGCCCGCAGCGTGGCGAGCTGGTCCGGCTGCTTCAGGTCGAGCACCATCCGGCGCTTGCCGTGGTTGACGACGCGGTAGAAGTGCGAAACACCGTCCTCGCCTGGTCCCATGTACGCCGCGTCATCGCCCGGCAGACCGGGGCGACCGGGCAGCGGCGGCTCGACCTTGAGCACCTGCGCGCCCAGATCCGCCAGATGCTTGCAGGCCATCGGGCCGGGCAGCAAGCGCGACAGGTCCAGCACCCGCAGCGGCGCGAGCGGGTGCTGGCGTGCATCAGCGGCCGGCGCCGCGTGGGCCAGGATCGGCTCGGCGGCGGCCCAGCGGGCAGACCAGGTGGCGGACATGGGCGAACCTTTTGGGCAGATCAGCGGGCGAGTTCGGTGCGCATCGCGTCGATCACGCGGGCGTAGTCGGGCGTGTTGAAGATCGCGCTGCCGGCCACGAACGTGTCCGCCCCGGCGTCGGCCACGCGGCGGATGTTGTCGATCTTGATGCCACCGTCCACCTCCAGCCGGATGTCGCGCCCGCTCGCGTCGATGATCTTGCGGGCCTTCTCGATCTTGCGCAGCGCGCTGTCGATGAAGCTCTGGCCGCCGAAGCCGGGGTTCACGCTCATGATGAGGATCAGGTCCACCCGGTCGATCACCCACTCCAGCACGTCCAGCGGCTCGGCCGGGTTGAACACGAGGCCCGCTTTCACGCCCTCGGCCTGGATGAGCTGCAAGGTGCGGTCCACATGCGCGGAGGCATCAGGGTGGAAGCTCACGAGATCGGCGCCGGCCTTGCAGAACGCCTGCGCCAGCGCGTCCACGGGCGAGACCATCAGGTGCACGTCGATCGGTGCAGGCGTGCCATCCGGTTTCACCGAATGTTTCTTCAGCGCCTGGCAGACCATCGGCCCGAAGGTCAGGTTGGGCACGTAATGGTTGTCCATCACGTCGAAGTGGATCCAGTCGGCGCCGGCGGCGAGCACGTGGCGAACTTCCTCACCCAGGCGGGCGAAGTCGGCCGAGAGGATGGAGGGGGCGATGCGGTAGGTGGGGGTCGTCATGCCCCGGATTCTAGGGAACAGACGGGTTACAGGCGCTGACGGAGGACCGGTGTCAGACGCTCGGGGCAGCGGGCTCGCGCCACTGTTTCAAGTGCTGACCGGCATCGACAAAGATCGTCTGCGCCGTGACCCGCCCGGCCCCCATCAGCCAGACCACGGCATCGGCCACGTCCTCGGGCGTGCTCGCGCCCCGCAGCGGAGAGGCCAGCGCCGCCGCCTCGAAGCGCACCGCGTCGGCGCCGTGCGGCAGCAGCGTCGGCCCCGGCGCGACGGCGTTGACGCGGAACGGCGCCAGCGTCAGCGCCAGCCGCTTCAGCGCGGCATACATCGCGCCCTTGGACAGGCAGTAGCTCAGGAACTGGTCGTGCAGGTTCTCGACGTTCTGGTCGAGCAGCACCAGCGCCTGTCCGTCCGGAAAGCGCCGCGCCGCCGCCAGCGTCATCAGCACCGGCACCTCGTAATGCACCGCGTGGTTGGCCCGGAAATTCGCCAGCGTCGCCGAGTCGCGGTCGTCGTTGTCGAAGATGCTGGCGTTGAACACGACGGCCAGTTCGGCCTGCGGTGGCAAGGTGTCGAGCAGCCGGTCGAAGGACGCGAGCGTGGCTTCCACATCGGCAAAGTCGGCTTGCCAGACCCCGAGCGGCACGGAGTTGAGTGCACGGTCGAGGGCCTGCGCCCGCTCGACGCCGCGGAACGCGTGCAGCAGCACCTGCCAGCCCTGCGCCGCCAGCGCACGCGAGATGGCCAGCCCGACCCGCGCGTGGCCGCCGGTGACGAGCGCGATGCGCGGGCCGCCGCTCATGCGGGGATGTCGAATCCGGCGTCCTCGATCGCCGCCTGGAGCTGTGCGGGCGTGACCTGCGCCGCGTCGAAGCGCACTTGCGCCTGACCCGGTTCCAGCGAGACGCTGACGGACTCGACGCCGGGCAGCGCCTGGAGCACGGCGGTGACGCTGCGCACGCAGCCACCGCAGGTCATGCCGGTGATGGGGAGGGTGAGATCGGTCATGGGAAATCAGTATAGGACGCACCACGACAGGCCCGCACCGCCAGAGGACTTCGCGCCCTTGTCCTACAGCAAGGCGATGTCGGGACTGACGCCCGCCGGGCACCACGCAACCCAGGATGGATGCTGGCGTCGCCGCGCGTGGTGGTGCCCCGAATCCCTTCCAGGAGTTGTCCATGAAGAACGAAACGCCCACCCTCGCCCTCGACCAGACCGCGCTCGACCAGGCCCGCAAGCACCTGGGGGACGGCGTGGTCACCCCCAGCTACGGGCCGTGGCGGGCCTCGGTGGTCGAGTTGCTCAACGGGGCGCTGGCCACCGAGCTGGTCTGCGTGCTGCGCTACAAGCGCCACCACTTCACCGCCCACGGCCTGGCCTCGCCCAGCATCGCCGCCGAGTTCCTGGTGCATGCGAACGAGGAATCCGGCCATGCGGACCAGCTCGCCCGGCGCATCGTGCAGCTCGGCGGCATGCCGGACTTCTCGCCCGCGACCCTGCTGGAGCGCAGCCACGCCGACTACGACGAATCGACCGAGCTGACGGCCATGGTGCGGGCCAATCTGGTGGCCGAGCGCATCGCGGTCGAGGCCTACCGGCAGATGATCACGCTGGTCGGCGACAAGGATCCCACCACGCGCCAGATGCTCGAAGGCATCCTGCGCGACGAGGAAGAACACGCCGCCGAACTGGCCGATCTGCTGGACGAGTGACGTGACCGCCGCGCGCGCCTCGGCCGATCTCGCGGCGCCACCTGCCCGGGGGTGGTCGTGCTGGGCCGTGCTCGGACACCGCGCAGTCGAGGCATGGATCGACGACCGCGCGGCCAGCATGGGCGCGGCGCTGGCCTACTACACGCTGTTCTCGCTGGCGCCGCTGCTGCTCATCGTCATCTCGGTGGCCGGGCTCGTGTTCGGGCCGGAGGCCGCCCGTGGCGAGATCGAGACCCAGATGCGCGGACTCATCGGCG
>NZ_JANPAB010000061.1:0-202281 GCF_031429695.1 Sphaerotilus sp. | reverse complement strand
GACCCCCTGGCTCTCAGCGCCTTCGTGTAGGGCGACCAGTTCTTCGTCGTGTACTTCTTCTTCGCCGGCTTGCTCATCCCGTCAGCCTACCTCACCGCTCGACCACCGGCCGGCTGGGTGGGTTGTGCAACAAAGCCCCGTGCAGGAACTGCTCGGGCACAGCGATGTCAGCACGACGATGATTTACACCCACGTTCTCAAGATGGCCGCAGGCACGACCCGCAGCCCGCTGGATGCACTGCTGGCCGCCTGAAAACCTGACAACCCGTCACCGCCCCACCCCCTCCATCACCTCCCCCACATACCGCCGCACATTCGGCTGCTCCTCCCCCAGATGGAACGCCAGCCGCCGCCCGCGCAGTTGCACGTCATCCGCCGTGAACCGCTCCAGCCGCCGCAGGTGCTCGACCCAGGTTTCATCGACGAAATACTCGACATACCGCCCCGGCCGCTCGGTATCCCGGAACAAGCCCCACGACAGCGCGCCCTGCCGAAGCCGCGCCTGCCGGGTGAGCCGCATCACTTCGGCGAATTCGCCCGCCCGCGCCGGGTCGATCAGATACTCCACCGTCACCATCACCGGCCCCTCGTCCGGCCCGATGTCCATCGCCGGGTGCGGCGTCTGCGCGGGCGACGCCGGGCGCAGATCCGCCTCTTCCCCTGACACCGTGAAGCGCCGCACCGCCAGCAGCACCAGCGGCCCGCACACCCCGGCCGCCACCAGCGCCACCGGCACCGATCCCGCCAGCCCCGCCACCTGCCCCCATGTCGCCGCCCCGGCCGCCGAGCCGCCCATCAGCGCCATCTGGTACGTGGACATGCCCCGCGCCCGCACCCAGTTCGGCAAGGCGAGCTGCGCCGCCATCGTCAGCGTGTTCGCCGTGGCAATCCACGCGCCCCCCGCCACCGCCATCCCCAGCGCCGCCAGCCACAGCCACGGCGCCAGCGCCACCACCACCGTCATCACCGACACCACCAGCGAGCCCAGCCCGACGATGCGGTCACGGCTGTAGCGGTCGCGCCAGCGCGGCAGGCCCATCACCGCCAGCATCGCCCCGGCCCCCATGCACGCCATCAGCAGCGTGAACCCCCTGGCCCCTCCGCCCAGCCGCTGCGCCACCAGCGGCAGCAGCGCGGTCAGCGCCGTGCTAAGGAAGAAGAACACGAACACCCGCAGCAGCACGGCGCGCATCCGCGGGTTCTCCTTCACATGCTGCACGCCCACCCGCATCGCCCCGACGAACCGCTCGCCCGGCAAGGCGCTGATGCGCGGCTCGCTCTTCCAGCGCAGGATCTGCGCGAACGCCAGCAGCGACAGCACCGCGTTGAGCACGAACACCGCCGTGCTGCCCGACGCCGCCAGCAGCGCGCCCGCCACGATCGGGCCAATGATGCGCGAGAGGTTCATCGCCATCGCCTGCAAGGCCAGCGCCCCGGAGAGCGACGCCGCCGGCACGATCTCCGGCACGATCGCGGCGAACACCGGCCAGCGCGCCGCCAGCCCGATGCCGTTGGC
The DNA here is from genome assembly GCF_031429695.1 of Sphaerotilus sp. Lineage (GTDB taxonomy): Bacteria > Pseudomonadota > Gammaproteobacteria > Burkholderiales > Burkholderiaceae_C > Sphaerotilus. The sequence goes on along the minus strand of NZ_JANPAB010000061.1, from coordinate 200,765 downwards.
GAAGGTCAGCGCCAGCAGCAGCGGCGCCGTCAGCCCCCCGGCCAGCGACAGCAGCGCCAGCAGCGTCGCCACCAGGGCCACCCACAACTGCGTCGAGGCGAACCAGCGCCGCCGGTCCACGATGTCGGCCAGCGCCCCGCTCGGCAGGCCCAGCAGGAACACCGGCAGCGTCGAGGCCGCCGAGACCATCGCGACCATCACCACGCTGTCGGTGAGCTGCGTCATCAGCCACGCGGCGGCGACATCGTTCATCCACATCGTGATGTTGGCCGCCAGCCAGGCGAACCACAGCATGCGGAACACCGGCAGGTACAGCGCCCGCAGCGCAATGGGCAAGCGATCGGGGTCGATCATCAGAGGGTCTCCGGAAACGAAAAAGCCCACCGCGGAGGGTGGGCTTCAGAGGGTAGCAGGACTGTGCAAGTCCCGCGCAATGCAGGTCAGTCCGCGTCCTGGAACGCTTCTTCGCGCTTGTTCTTGATCGACGGCAGCATCACCACCACGACCATCGCGAAGGCCGCCAACAGCAGACCGGCCGACAGCGGACGGGTCATGAACGTGCTCCAGTCACCACGCGACAGCAGCAGCGCGCGGCGCAGGTTCTCTTCCATCATCGGGCCGAGGATGAAGCCCAGCAGCAGCGGCGCCGGTTCGCACCCCAGCTTGAAGAAGACGTAGCCGACCACCGCGAAGAAGGCGCCTGCATACACGTCGAAGTTGTTGTTGCTCAGGGTGTAGAGACCGATCGAGCAGAACACCACGATCGCCGGGAACAGGAAGCGGTAAGGCACCGTCAGCAGCTTGATCCAGATGCCGATCAGCGGCAGGTTCAGGATCACCAGCATCAGGTTGCCGACCCACATCGAGGCGATCAGGCCCCAGAACAGCTCGGGGTTGCTGGTCATGACCTGCGGACCCGGCTGGATGCCCTTGATGGTCATCGCACCCACCATCAGCGCCATCACGGCGTTCGGCGGGATGCCCAGCGTCAGCATCGGGATGAAGCTGGTCTGTGCGCCGGCGTTGTTGGCCGACTCGGGACCGGCCACGCCGCGGATGTTGCCTTGACCGAACGGCACTTCACCGGGGCGGCCCTTGACCTTCTTTTCGACCGTGTAGGCCGCGAACGACGCCAGCAGCGCACCACCACCTGGCAGCACCCCGAGGATCGAACCCAGCGCCGTGCCACGCAGAACCGCAGGGAAAGCGTCCTTCACGTCCTGCTTGGTCGGCCACAGGCCCTTGACGTCCTTGGTGAAGACTTCGCGGTCTTCCGCCGGCAGGCTCAGGTTCGAGATGATTTCCCCGAAGCCGAACACGCCCATCGCGATCGTCACGAAGCCGATGCCGTCGGTCAGCTCGGCGATGTCGAACGAGAAGCGGGGCACGCCCGAGATCACGTCGGTGTTGATCTGCGCCAGCAGCAGGCCGAGGATGATCATGGCAATCGCCTTGACCAGCGAACCCGATGCCAGCACGACCGCACCGACCAGACCCAGCGTCATCAGCGAGAAGTATTCCGCCGGGCCGAACTTGAAGGCCAGCTCGGTCAGCGGCGGCGCGAACGCGGCGATGATCACCGTGCCCACGCAACCCGCGAAGAAGGAACCGAGACCGGACGCTGCCAGCGCCGCACCGGCACGGCCCTTGCGCGCCATGGCGTAGCCGTCGATGGCTGTCACCACCGACGAGGCTTCACCGGGCACGTTGATCAGGATGGCCGTGGTCGAGCCGCCGTACTGGGCGCCGTAGTAGATGCCGGCCAGCATGATCAGCGCGGGGGTGGCGTCCAGCGAGTAGATCGACGGCAGCAGCATCGCGATCGTCGCCACCGGGCCAAGGCCGGGCAGCACGCCGATCAGGGTGCCGAGAATCGACCCCATGAAGGCGTAGAACAGGTTTTGCATCGTCAGCGCGGTGTGAAAACCCAGCGCCAGATTGTTGAACAGGTCCATGGTGTGCTGCTCCTCAGGTGCCGCTGGCGGCGAACATCGTGGGCCACAGCGGGATGGTCAGCGACAGACCCCACACGAAGATCACATAGGACATCACCGTCAGGATCACGGCGTTCAGCACGGCGTCCTTCCAGTGGAATTCATCGCCGGCCATCGCCGAGATGATGATCAGCAGCGGCAGCGTGATCACCATGCCCAGGCGCGGCAAGCCCCAGCCGAACACCAGCAGCGCACCGACGATCATGCACAGCGGCTTCCAGGCCCATTTGCCAATCGGCTCGCCGTCGGCGGTGTCCACGGTCAGTGCCTTGAACAGCACCATTCCGCCCAGGATCGCCATGGCGACCCCCAGTCCGAAGGGGAAGTAGGCCGGGCCGGGTCGGGCCGAACTGCCGAAGCTGTATTCCAGCGAGCCGATGGCAAACGCCACCCCCACGCCGATGAACATCAGTCCCGACCAGAAGTCTTTCTGGCTCTTTATTTGCACGAGTCATCTCCTCAACGATCAACAAAACGGATGACCGATTTTAGGAAGCGCCTCCGTGCAGTCTGCTGTGGATTCCACTTAGCGGACGAAAGTCACGTCTCCCAGCCGGGTGTCGATCGCAGCACCTCGTCCAGCGTGGTGCGCCCCTCGGCGACTTGACGCAGGCCGGCCCTGCGCAGTGGTTGCAGCCCGTCGGACAGGCTCTGGCGGCGCAGCAGCGCAAGATCCGGCACCTCGCGCACGGCACCACGCACCGCCTCGTTCACCGTGAGCAGCTCGAACAGCCCCCGCCGCCCGCGGAAGCCGCTCTGCCGACAGTCCGGACACCCGACGGGGCGGTGCGGCTGGAAGGGTTCGTCGTCGGCCAGCACCGGCACGCCCGGCAGTGCCGCCTGCAGTGCGGGCAGCGTCAGCGACGGGTCCGGCTGGCGGCAGACCGGGCACAACTGCCGCACCAGCCGCTGCGCCAGCACGCCGATCAGCGTTGCGCTGATGAGGTAGGGCGCCACCCCCAGGTCCAGCAGCCGCGTGATGGCGCTGGCAGCGTCGTTGGTGTGCAGCGTGGAGAAGACGAGGTGCCCGGTGAGCGCCGCCTGCACCGCCATCTCGGCGGTGGCCAGGTCGCGGATCTCGCCGATCATGAGGATGTCGGGGTCTTGCCGCATCAGCGTGCGCAGGCCGCTGGCGAAATCGAGATCGAGCGCGGCCTGCACCTGCGTCTGGTTGAAGGCAGGTTCGATCATCTCGATCGGGTCTTCGATGGTGCAGACGTTGACCTCGTCGGTCGCCAGCCGCTTCAGCGTGGCGTAGAGCGTGGTGGTCTTGCCGCTGCCGGTCGGGCCGGTGACGAGGATGATGCCGTGGGGCTGGGCGGTGAGGTGTTGCCAGCGTTGGGCGTCCTGCGCCGTGAAACCAAGGCCTTCGACCGGCTGCACGGCGGTCTCCGGATCGAAGATGCGCATCACCAGCTTCTCGCCGAACGCGGTGGGCAGCGTGGACAGGCGCATCTCGATCTCGTCGCCCTTGGGGCTGCGGGTCTTGATGCGGCCGTCCTGGGCACGGCGGCGCTCGATCACGTCCATGCGCCCCAGCAGCTTGATACGCGCCGTGACCGCGGCCATGACGGTCTGGGGCAACTGGTAGACCGTGTGCAGCACGCCGTCGATGCGCAGCCGGATCACGCACTGGTCGCGCCGGGGTTCGAGGTGGATGTCGCTGGCGCGCTGCTCGAAAGCGTAGGTCCACAGCCAGTCCACCACCTGCACGACGCCCTGGTCGTTGGCGTCGAGCTGCTTGTGCTTGCCGAGTTCGACGAGCTGCTCGAAGTTGACCGAGGCACTGACCTCGCCGGTCTTCTGCGCCGCGCGCACCGAGCGGGCGAGGTTGTAGAACTCGACCGTGTAGCGCGCGATGTCCAGCGGATTGGCGACCACCAGCCGCACCGTCTTGCGCGTGTGCTGCGCGATCTCGCTGATCCAGTCCACCACGAACGGCTCGCTGGTGGCGACGACCACTTCCGCCGCCCCCACCTGCACGGGCAGCACGCGCCGCCGCTCCGCGTAGCCGACCGACATCACTTCGGTCACCTTCGCCACATCGACCTTGATCGGATCGATGCGCAGGTAGGGCAGGCTCACGCGCTGCGCCAGCCAGCGGGTCAGGGTCTCCAGGTCGAGCGGGTCGAGCGTGCGGGTGTGGCGCAGCCCGGCGTTGGCCAGACGCACCAGCGGGTGCTGCGCGCTGTCGCCGGCACCGAGCCGCTGGGCCAATAGCGCAGCGTCGCTGGCGCGCACGATCTCGTCCTCCACCAGCCAGTGCAGCAGATCACGCCAGGTCAGCGGCCCTTCGTGGGACTGCAGGCTGGGGGCGGGACGTTGGGGGGTGAGGCTCATGGGGGGCTCCCGGAAGTTCGGCGCCGCGGCAGCGGCCCGATCAGACCCAGCCAGCGTACCGCCTTCAGGCCGCAGCGTTCGGTGATCTGCGCCGCGCGCTCGCGCAGCACGGTGTCGTCCGGGCGCTGTCCTCCCTTGAGTGCCACCACGATGGTGTTGCCCTCGTCGGTCGGCGCGAGCATCAGCACCTGCCCGCCCTCGGGCGCGAAGGCAGCGTCGATGCGCCGGGCACTGCGCGCGAAGCTGGCATTGCGGCCGAACAGGTTGACCACCAGCAACCCGCCCTCGGCCAGCACGGCGTGGCAGTCGCGGTAAAAGGCTTCGTCGTCCAGCACCGGAGCGGCGGCCTGGTGGTCGTAGAGGTCGATGCTGAGCACGTCGGCGCTGCCGTGGTGGGCGGGATCAACCACCCAGGCCGCAGCATCCGCCTCGACCACATTCAGCCGCTCATCGTTGGCGGGCAGGCGGAACCACTGGCGGCAGGCGGCGATCACCTGCGGATTCAGCTCCACGGCCGTCGTGTGCAACCCGAGTTCGGTGTGGCAGAACCGGGTCAGCGCGGCGGCGCCCAGGCCGAGCTGTACGACGCGGGTGGCGTCCAGCGTGTCCGGGTCGCGCAGCAGCAGCCAGACCATCATGCGCTGCACGTATTCCAGCTCCAGTACGCGGGGCTTGCGCAGCCGCATGGCGCCCTGCACCCACGGCGTTTCGCCGAGGTGCAGGTAACGCACGCCATCGAATTCGGAGATCGACGCGGCGGGCAGCGGCCGGGCAGCGCCCGTCTTGCGTCGGGATCTGGTCGGTCTGGCGACCGGGGAGGACGAGTCGTCGTCGGGCAAGGTTGGCGAAGTCATGCCAGATCGTAAAGCGCAAACACGGCGCGCCACGCATCCAGCTTGCGTTCGAACGACCAGCTGGCGTTGGCAGGGCTGGTGGACGGCAGGCGATGCACCTCGAAACCGAGCGCGCGCAGGGCCTGCATCACCCGGGCCGATTCGCCCCCGTTGTGCGCCACGGCCACCAGGCCGGGCGCCTGCACGCGCAGCGCCGAGAAGTCATTGCGTTCAGCCGCCTCGATGGCCGTGTCAAGGCTGCCCTCGCGGCGACAGTGGGCATAGACATCCCAGATACCGAGTCCGCGGGCACGCACCAGGTCGAGCCGCTCGGCATACGGCAGGCTGCGCAGATCGACCGACCACAGCGCCGACAGGATCGGCCAGAACTGGTTGCGCGGATGGCCGTAATACTGCTGTTGCTGCAGCGACGCCACGCCGGGGAAGCTGCCCAGCACCATCAGCCGCGTGTTCGGCGCGACCACGGGCGCGAAGCCGGTCAGCCGCGTCATGCTGGCAGCCACTGCGCCAGCCGCGGCAAGGCGGCGCAGGCGTTGGCCGAGGTGATGGCGGCGGTCTCGTCCAGCGACCAGCCGCGCAGGGCCGCCAGTGTCTCGGCAATGCGAGGCAGCTCGGCGGGCTCATTGCGACTGTCCTCCCCCCGCGCACGCGCATCCGCCGTGCGGTAAAGCCAGTGCGGCGGGATGTCAGGTGCGTCGGTTTCCAGCACGATCGCCTCTGCAGGCAGGGTCTGCGCCAGCCGACGGATCTGCAGGGCACGGTCGAAGGTCATCGCACCGCCAAAGCCGAGCTTGAATCCGAGGTCGATGAAGGCCTGCGCCTGCTGCGCGCTGCCGTTGAAGGCGTGGGCGATGCCACCGCGTACCCCGGTGCGGCGCAGGTGCTTGAGCAGCGCATCGGCGGATCGACGCACATGGAGGATCACCGGGAGATCGACCCTGCGGGCCAGGGCGAGCTGCGCTGCGTAGAACCGCTCCTGGGTGGCCAAGTCCAGCCCCGGCACGAAGCCGTCCAGGCCAATCTCGCCGACGGCGACGAGGCGTTCGTCGTCGCGGTGCGTGTGGAGCGCGATCGCCAGCTGCGCCAGGGCGTCCTCGGGCTGGCGGTGCACGTAGAGCGGATGCAGGCCAAGCGCGTAGGCGTTTCCGGTGGCATGGGCAAGTGCGCGCACGGCCTCGAAGTGCGCACACGCCACCGCAGGGATCACCAGCAGCGACACCCCCGCAGCGCAGGCGCGTGCACAGACGGCGGAGCGGTCTGCGTCGAACTCCGGCGCATCGAGATGACAGTGCGAATCGATCCAGGTGGGCATGCGGAGCGCCGGCTGAGGCTGATCCGCAGGTCCGCCAAACCAGATTCCCGGGTTCAGCTCCCCGCGGCAGCGTTGACGAGGTGACGCGAGAGCTTATCGCGTGCCTGGCGCATGGCGCTGCGGACCTGTTCGGTTTCGAGCGCGAGTGCGTCGTGGTACCGGTCGAGCACCAGTGTCAGCGCGGCCGGCTGCTCGGGCTGTGGCAGCTCCGTCACCATCACGATCTCGTTGGCGCAACTGGCCACCAGCTTGATCCAGCCGCCCGGCGTGGTCGGGCTCTGCACACGCCGGTCGAGCGGGATCGGCCGGACCCGCTGCCGCAGCGATTCGTTCAGGCCCCACAGGCGCAGGAACGACTCCATCAACCCCGGCAGGTCCACACCCAGCACGGCCAGGGTTGCAGTCTCCGCACTGATCGGGTATCCACTGCCCACGTCGCCAGCCGCCTTGAGCCTGGCGATCTGTTGCAGCTCCTCGGGGAAGTGATAGGCGACCAGCAGCTGGCCGAGATGCTGGAACTGTGCGGCCAGCATGGCGGCTTCGGCATCCATGCCGGCGGGCACCAGGTATTCGGCCAGATGGCCGGCGAGCAGCGCCTGATTCATGGTCATTTCCAGCGCACGCACACCCATTGGCTTGAGCGTGCCCGGCCATGTCTTCATGCCGCTGGCGACGCGGCGCAGTCCCGACGTACCCATCAACTGCATGGCGCGTTTCACGGTGAGGACCGGCTCCTCCGCCGTCACCGCGGCCGCGTCGGCCGAGTTGGCGCTTCGCAGCAGGCCCAGGCTGAGACCTATGTCCTCCAGCAGAACATCCACCACCGTATCGAGCCGCTCTTTTTCCATGCCAGCGATCAGCGTGACCCGGTTGCTCAGCATCGGCCGCGCAGGCAGGTGGCCGCCACGGCGGATGCGCTCGGCGAGGACAGCGTCGAAGCCGTTGTCGCCGAGCAACTGGGTCTGGCGCCAGTTGCTCAGCACCCGCTCGAAGCTGCGTGCATGCACGAAGCGCCGCTGTGGGTGCAGGTCGATGGCACGGTTGATGATCAGGCGCAGCGACACCGGCACCGACTGCGGCAGGTCCGTCGGCAGGCGCAGGTCGATGGTGGCCATCTGGCTCACCAGCGTCGGCATGTCCGGCTCGCCAACCGGTGGACGACCCAGCAGCCAGTGCTGGATCAGGAGCCCGCAGGACGCAATCTCCCGCGACAGCAGGAAACCGAGGCTCAGCGCTGCTGGTGCGGCCGTTCCGGGCATATGCGTACCCATTGGCGACGGCGCCTGGCGGGCGTTGGCGAGCGCCAGACCCAATCCGCAACCCCAAATACGCAGGCGCCCGGAGGCATCGACCATGGTGGTGTGCTGGCCAAGGTCCCCGTGCACCATGGCAGCTTCGTGGAGGTAGGACAGACCGTCAAGCAGGTCGTGTCCACGGCGCATGAGGTCGTCCAGACTGAGCACTGTGGCGGTCAGCGATGGCGCATCCAGATCAGCAGGTTCGGCGTCGCAGACGAGATAGGGGAACCGGTCGACACAGCCGACCTGGCGCACGGGCGCGATGCGGGGGTGGACCAGACGGGCGGCACGTTGCGCATCCTCGATACAGCGTTCTCGCGTAGCGGGAGCGATGACCGGCTGTGTCGATGCAAGCAGGCGCACGGGCTCCCCGGTCCGGTTGTCGATCGCCAGCCACGCGATGGTCAGCGAGCTGCGCCCAAGGAGGCGCAGCAGTCCGAAGGTACCAAAGGTTCGCAGCACGGGCGCCGGTGCAGGCGCCGGTACCGTCGTTACAGCATCGGTCATGGTGTGGGGGAAAGGAGGCCAGAAACACGCCGATTGGACCCGCCGACGACGGTCCGTCAACGGTGAAAATGAGCGCAGTTTCAATGGCGTATCCGGTGAGACCCTAAGACGACGATAGCCATTTACTCACGACGGTCCGCGCGGGATCTGCTGCGTTCATGCCAAAATCGTTCCCATCCAGCCACCTGATGAACTCCATTCAGCCATTTCCCTCCCGATGGAACCAACATGAGCAGCCCCCTCATCCAAAACATCACCGACGCCACGTTCGAATCCGAAGTCCTCAAATCCGAAACGCCGGTTGTGGTCGATTTCTGGGCCGAATGGTGCGGCCCCTGCAAGCAAATGGCCCCTGGGCTGGACCGGGTCGCTGAAGAACTGGGCAGCAAGATCAAGATCGTCAAGCTTGATGTGGATAGCAATCAGGCCACCTCCGGCAAGTTCGGCATCCGTGGCATCCCGACACTGATGGTTTTCAAAGGCGGTCAGCCCGTCGCCACGAAGGTAGGCGCCCTGGCGTTTCCCCAGTTGAAGAGCTTCGTCGAATCTCATCTATAATTCGTTCCAGAGGTGCTGACCGACTGTGTCTGCACCGCTTGCGAATGCCACTGCGCGCCAGTTGTCGAAGAGCCCGTTCACACCGGTTCTGAAGCGCGCGCAGCGTCGGCCCCCCTACTCCCCGCGCAGATCGTCCCGGACTCCCCCCGTCTGATTGCCCTCCCGGCATTCACCGGATGGTCACTCCGAGCAGCGACGGAGCCAGGTCCCGACCACCCCCGGTCTGTCCGGCTGGCACCGATCAGACCTGCTTTCAGGGTCCGCCCCTATGCATCTTTCCGAACTCAAGGCCCAACACATCTCGGCGCTCATCCAGATGGCCGAGGCGCTGGAGATCGAGTCCGCCAGTCGCCTGCGCAAGCAGGAACTGATGTTCGCGATCATGAAAAAGCGCGCCCGTCAGGGTGAGCAGATTTTCGGCGATGGCGTACTGGAGGTCTTGCCCGATGGTTTCGGCTTTCTGCGCTCCCTGGACACGAGTTTTCTCGCCTCCACGGACGACATTTACCTATCCCCGAGCCAGATCCGACGCTTCAACCTCCACACCGGCGACATGATCGAAGGTGAAGTACGCGTGCCGAAAGACGGCGAGCGTTACTTTGCCCTGGTCAAGGTAGACCGCGTCAATGAACTGACGCCCGAGGAGAGCAAGAACAAGATCATGTTCGAGAACCTGACACCGCTCTTCCCCAAGGAGCAGTTCAGGATGGAACGTGACATCAAGGGTGAAGAAAACATCACCAGCCGCATCATCGACCTGATCGCGCCGATCGGCAAAGGCCAGCGCGCCCTGATCGTCTCGCCGCCCAAGAGCGGCAAGACAGTCATGATGCAGCACCTCGCCCACGCCTTGGTCGCCAACCACCCCGAGGTCCACCTCATCGTCCTGCTGGTCGACGAGCGCCCCGAGGAAGTGACCGAAATGCAGCGCACCGTGCGCGGCGAAGTCATCAGCTCGACCTTCGACGAGCCGGCTGCGCGCCACGTGCAGGTCGCCGAGATGGTGATCGAGCGCGCCAAGCGGCTGGTCGAACTGCGCAAGGACGTGATCATCCTGCTGGACTCCATCACCCGGCTGGCCCGTGCGTACAACAACGTGCTGCCGTCATCGGGCAAGGTGCTGACCGGTGGTGTCGATGCGAACGCGCTGCAGCGCCCGAAGCGTTTCTTCGGCGCAGCCCGCAATGTCGAGGAAGGTGGCTCGCTCACCATCATCGGCACCGCGCTGGTCGATACCGGCAGCCGCATGGACGAGGTGATCTACGAGGAATTCAAGGGCACCGGCAACTGCGAGATCCACCTGGACCGCCGCATGGCCGAGAAGCGTGTCTACCCGTCGATCCTGCTCAACAAGTCCGGCACGCGCCGCGAGGAGTTGCTGCTCAAGCCGGAGATCCTGCAGAAGAGCTGGATCCTGCGCAAGCTGCTCTACCCGATGGACGAGATCGAGGCGATGGAGTTCATCCTCGGCAAGATGAAGGCCACGAAGAGCAACGTCGACTTCTTCGACATGATGCGGCGCGGCGGCTGAAGCCAGGGCTGCGCACGCTATAATCTCCGTTTTTCCGCTGTCGGAAAGTGCGTCTGCATGGTGCATGCGTGGCTCCCGGCACACAGCGAGGACTCCCCATGAAAGACGGCATCCACCCGAACTACCGCGACGTCTGTTTCGTCGACCTGTCCAACGGTTTCCAGTTCGTGACCCGCTCGTGCGCCCCCGGCCGCGAGAAGATCACGCTGGAAGACGGCCGCGAACTGCCGCTGTTCAAGCTGGAAACCACCAGCGAAACGCACCCGTTCTACACGGGCACGCAGAAGAGCATCGACAGCCTGGGCGGCCGTGTCGAGAAGTTCCGCAACAAGTTCAAGGTCGGCATCAAGAAGTAATCCAGCCCCCTGGAGCTACGCACATCACGTGCGCAAAAAAGGCAGCCAGAGCTGCCTTTTTTTATGGTCTGACCACGTTCACCCCCTTCGCCATTCGTGTCCGCGCACTCCCCTAACCCCGCCCTCGTGACGCAACGTGCCGTGCAGCGTCTGCCGCGTCTCGCGTTGCTGTTGCTGTGTGCTGCTTATGTCCTGCCGGGCGTGTTCGGGCGCGACCCCTGGAAAAACGCCGATATCACGGCGTTCGGCTACATGACGAGTCTGCTGCGAGGCGAAGCGTCCTGGCTGCATCCGTCCATCGCGGGATGGGCGGGCACGGAGGGGGGTGTCCTGCCCTACTGGATCGGCGCGGCCTTCATGAAGGTGCTGACGCCCTGGATTGATCCAGCGCTCGCAGCACGCCTGCCCTTTGCGCTGCTGTTGACCGCCACGCTGGCCCTGGTCTGGTATGCCACGCTGCACCTCGCGCGCACCGAAGCGGCCCAACCCCTCGCGTTTGCCTTTGGCGGCGAGGCCCATCCGGTGGACTACGCCCGCGCGGTCGCCGATGGTGCGCTGCTCGCGCTGATGGCCAGCCTGGGCCTGCTGCAACTCGGCCACGAAACCACGCCGGAGCTGGTCCAGCTCGCCGGCATCGCCCTCCTGCTCTATGCCTTGGCCGCCAGCCCCTACCGTCCGGCATCGAGCCGCTGGGCCACCCTGTTGGCACTGGCCACGCTGGCGGCCAGCGGTGCCGCGACCACCGGGCTGCTGATGGGCCTGGCCGGCAGCGTCGTGTGCTGGCGCTCCAGCTACGCGGATTCACGCAAGCTGGTGCCATGGCTGCTCGGCTCCTGCGCCGTGGCCGCGGTCATCGGCACGCTGCTCGGCGCCTGGGTCTGGCGGGTCACGCCGATGCTGGACGTGATGGCGCTGCCCAAGTTGATCGCGTGGTTCACCTGGCCGGTGTGGCCGCTGGCCGCCTGGACGCTTTGGCGCTGGCGCCGGCAATTGCTCAAGCGCCACCTGGCGGTGCCGCTGGCCCTCGTGCTGGTGGCCCTGCTCGCCAGCGCGTCGATGGGCGCCTCGGACCGCGCGCTCATGCTGGCCCTGCCGGCGCTGGCCGTGCTGGGAGCGTTTGCGCTGCCGACCTTGCAGCGCAGTGTCAGTGCGGCCATCGACTGGTTTTCGGTGTTTTTCTTCACCCTCAGTGCGCTGGTCATCTGGGTGGTCTACGTGGCGATGCACACCGGTGTGCCGGCACAGCCCGCCGCAAACGTCGCCCGCCTCGCACCCGAATTCGTGCCGCAGTTCAGCCTGCCCGCCTTGGGCCTCGCCAGTGTCGGTACCGTCGCGTGGCTGGCGTTGGTCCGCTGGCGCACCGGGCACCACCGCCACGCCCTCTGGAAAAGCCTGGTGCTGCCGGCAGGTGGTGTGGCGCTGAGCTGGCTGCTGCTGATGACGCTGTGGCTGCCGCTGCTGGACCACGCCCGCAGCTACCGCCCCTTGGTGCAGCGGCTGGCCCTGCACCTGCCGACGTCCGGCTGCGTGGCGACACAGAACATCTCACGCAGCCAGCTCGCCGCGCTGGAAGTCCACGGCAACTGGCGCTTGTCGCTCGATCCACGGGCCACCGATTGCCGCTGGCTGCTGATGGGCCTCCAGGAGCGCATCAATACCCCCCCGCCGCTGCAGCAGACACCCGCACTGCCCGGCTGGACACTGGTCGCCCGAGAGCGGCGCCCGTCCGACCGAGACGAGGTCATGCTGGTCTATCGGCGCCCCTGAGTGGCGCCGGCACCCGCACCCGCGAGGCCGGAAAGGTGATGCGGAAGACAGAGCCCTTGCCGGGTTCACTGTCCAGCTCCAGCTCGGCACCGTGGCGCTGGACCACATGCTTGACGATGGACAGGCCGAGCCCGGTGCCGCCCGTCTCGCGCGAACGGCTGCCATCGACGCGGTAGAAACGCTCGGTCAGACGCGGCAGGTGTTCGCGCGCGATGCCGATGCCACTGTCACGGACCTCGAACGTGCCGCCGCCCGACGGCCGCAGCGTCCAGTTCACCGACACACGCCCGCCCTCCGGCGTATAGCGCACCGCGTTGCTGGTGAGGTTGGTCAGCGCCGACAGCAGCTCGGTGCGGATGCCAGCGATGTCGGCTGCCTGCGCACGCAAGGTGGCCTCGTCCGGAAACTGGATCAGGTGCCGGCCGCGGGACAGGCCGCGCGCCTCCACCTCGATCTGCTCCAGCAGCTCCCGCGTGGACACCCACTGGTCCGCCGACGGCTGCGGACTGCCCTCCAACTGGGCCAGAGTCAGCAAATCGGCCACAAGGGTCTGCATCCGGTGGGTCTGTTGGCCCATCAAACCCAGCAGGCGCTGTCGATCCGCTTCGCCCAGCGGCAGATTCGCCAGCGTCTCGACAAACCCGACCAGCACCGTGAGCGGCGTGCGGATCTCGTGTGACACATTGGCCACGAAGTCGCGGCGCATGGCTTCGGCCTGCATGCGCTCGGTGACGTCCTGCGTCAGCAACAGACGCTGGCCTTCGCCATAGGCGCGCACCAGCAGCGACAGGGACAGCCGGGACTGGTAGTGCGGGAGGCTGATGGCTTCGCTGCTTTCTCCGGCCTGCAAGCCAGTCACGAAAGCGGGAGAACGGACCAGATTGGTGATGCGCTGGCCCAGATCGCGCTGCGGATCCAGCCCCAGATGCACAGCACCGATCTGGTTCAGCCAGGTGATCTGCTCGTCCGCATCCAGCAGGATCACGCCGTTGGGCGAGGCCTCGATCGCCCGCAGAAACTCGCCCAGCCGCTGCCGCTCGGCTTTCAAGGCCAGCTCGCGCTGGCGCAGGGCACGCTCAGTGCGGTAGGCCATTTCGCCCCAGAGTTCACCGTCACGGGGGGCATCGCCTTCCAGATTGCCGCGCAGCCAGGCCACCAGCCGCCCCGCCCGGCGCGCATCACGCCAGCCCGACAGCAGCAGGCCAAACACAGCCCCTGCCCAGGTGCCCAGCACAGGGGCATGCAGGCGCAACCCGATCAGGCCGCCCACCATCGCCATCAGGCTCATGAGCAGCAAGGAGGCGAACAAACGCCGCAGGACTAGGCTCATTTCAGACGGTGGGAGCAGAGTGGGTGAGTCGGTAGCCCGCGCCACGCACGGTCTCGATCAACTGCGCGCAATGTACCGGCAACAGGGCCTCGCGCAAACGCTTGATGTGGACATCGACCGTCCGTTCCTCGATGAACACATGGTCACCCCAGACGCGGTCGAGCAGCTGCGCGCGGCTGTGTACGTGCTCGGGATGGGTCATCAGATAGTGCAGCAGCTTGAACTCGGTCGGACCGAGCCGGCATTCCGCCTCACCGCGGCCTACCCGGCGGGTGATCGGGTCGAGCCGCAGGCCACTGATCTCGATGACTGTGTCGGTCGCCATCGGCGCCCGCCGGCGCAGCACGGCTCGGATGCGTGCCAGCAATTCACCCGGCGAAAACGGCTTGACCAGATAGTCGTCCGCGCCCGCGTCGAGGCCGGTAATCTTGTCTTTTTCTTCGGCCCGGGCCGTGAGCAGGAGAATGGGCAGCTCCCGCGAGCGCGGCGCAAGCCGCCAGCGCCGCGCCAGCTCCACGCCCGACGCCCCCGGCAGCATCCAGTCCAGCAGAACCAGGTCGGGCAGCACGGCGTCGATGGCCGCCTGTGCCTGTTCCGCAGAGGCCGCCAGCACCACATCGAACCCGGCATGTCGCAGGTTGATCGCAATCAGCTCGGCAATCGCCGATTCGTCCTCGACCACCAGCACACGGGCCATGTCACCGCACCATGTCGGCCACTGCGTCCGGCGTGTTGTGCCGCACATCGGTGCCCTTGACGATGTAGATGATTTGCTCGGCGAGGTTCTTGGCATGGTCACCGACCCGCTCGATCGCCTTGGCCACGAACACCAGGTCAATCGAGACCGAAATGGTGCGCGGATCTTCCATCATGTAGGTGATCAGCTTGCGCAGCAGGCCATCGAACTCACGGTCGATCTCATCGTCCTGGCGGATCACGTCAAGCGCCTGGTTCACGTCCAGGCGGGCGAAGGCATCCAGCGCCTTGCGCAGCGACGCGGTCGCCAGGCTCGCTTCGACCGACACATCCGACACGGGAAAACGAAGCCGACTCGACGCCGCCGATTGCACCAGCCGGATCACCGTGCGGGCGATGCGCGCCGCCTCGTCGCCGACGCGCTCCAGGTTGCCGATGGTCTTGGAGATGGCGATCAGCAGGCGCAGGTCACGCGCCGTCGGCTGGCGCCGGGCAATGATGGTGGAGAGATCATGGTCGATCTCCATCTCCATCTGGTTCACCCGCTCTTCGACGCGGAGCACCTGCACGGCGATCTCCTCGCTGAACTGGGTCAGCGCCAGCATGGCCTGCGCCACCTGGGACTCGACCAGGCCGCCCATTTCGAGCACACGGGTGGAAATGCCGCTCAGCTCGGCGTCGAACTGGCTGGAGAGATGCTTGTCCATGGTGGGGGAACTCCGGCGATATAGGTTTTGGTGACAGACGCAAGAATCGCAACAATCAGTGTGCCGCGTTCGCGCTCAACCGAATCGCCCGGTGATGTAGTCCTCTGTTTCCTTTTTCCGGGGCTTCATGAAAATATCAGACGTCGGACCGAATTCGATCAAGTCACCCAGGTACATGTAGGCGGTGTAGTCCGAGCTGCGCGCGGCCTGCTGCATGTTGTGGGTGACGATGACCACGGTGTAATCGGATTTCAGCTCGTCGATCAGCTCTTCGATCTTGCCGGTGGAGATCGGATCGAGTGCCGAACACGGCTCGTCGAGCAACAGCACCTCCGGCTTGATCGCGATACCGCGGGCGATGCACAGCCTCTGTTGCTGGCCACCCGACAGGCCCGAGCCGCTCTTGTCGAGCTTGTCCTTGACCTCGTTCCAGAGTGCGGCCTTCTTCAGTGCCCACTCGACACGCTCGTCCATCTCGACCCTTGGCAGATTCTCGAACAGCTTTACCCCGAAGGCGATGTTGTCGTAGATCGACATCGGGAACGGTGTGGGCTTCTGGAACACCATGCCGACGCGGGCACGGATCAGCGAGATGTCTTCCTTGCTGGTCAGGATGTTGCTGCCGTCGAGCAGGATTTCGCCCTCGGCGCGCTGCTCCGGGTACAGCTCGAACATGCGGTTGAACGTGCGCAGCAGCGTGGACTTGCCGCAGCCGGATGGCCCGATGAAGGCGGTGACCTTCTTCTCGGGAATCTCCATCTGGATGTTCTTCAGGGCATGGAAGTTGCCGTAGTAGAAGTTCAGATTGCGCACCGAGATCTTGGTCTTCTCGACAGCGGCGTTGGCGGCCTTGGTGTCCATGGGCATCGGCGTCATCATTGTTTGTTGCGCAGGAAGGTACGGGCGACGATGTTGAGCGCCAGCACCCCCACGGTGATCAGGAACACACCCGCCCAGGCCAGCTTCTGCCAGTTCTCATACGGGCTCATCGCGAACTTGAAAATCGTCACGGGCAGACTGGCCATCGGCTCGTTGAGGTTGCTGGTCCAGAACTGGTTGGACAGCGCGGTGAACAGCAGCGGCGCCGTCTCGCCGGAGATGCGTGCAATCGCCAGCAGCACACCCGTCATCACGCCAGCGCGGGCGGACTTCAGCGTGATCGACAAGATCACCTTCCATTTCGGCGTGCCCAGCGCATAAGCAGCTTCGCGCATCGCGTTGGGAATCAGACTGAGCATGTTCTCGGTCGTGCGGATCACCACCGGGATCACGATCATCGCCAGTGCCAGCACGCCTGCGAAACCCGAGAAGTTACCGACCCGCGCCACCCAGATCGAGTAGACGAACAGGCCAACCACGATCGACGGTGCCGACAGCAGGATGTCATTGACGAAGCGCGTGATGCGTCCCAGCCAGTTCGACTGGCCATACTCCGCCAGATAGACACCCGCCATCACGCCGATGGGCGTGCCCAGCAGTGTGGCCAGCGTCACCATCGTCAGCGAGCCGAAGATGGCGTTCGCCAGCCCGCCGATTTCGGCCTGCGGCGGGGGTGTCATTTCGGTGAAAGTCTGCAGGTTCAAGCCACCGATGCCGAGTCGGACCGTCTCGATCAGGATCCAGATCAGCCAGAACAAGCCGAAGGCCATTGCCGACAGCGACAGCGTGAGCGCCACGCGGTTGACCAGCTTGCGCTTGCGGTGCATCGCGGCGCGCGATGCGTACAGGGCGTCGTGGCTCATCAGCGGCCTTCGCCTTTCTTGAGCTGAGACAGCAGCACCTTGGACAGCGATAGCACCACGAACGTGATGAAGAACAGCACCAGCCCGAGGTAGATCAGCGAAGCCTGGTGCAGCCCCTCGCCCGCTTCCGCGAACTCGTTGGCCAGCGCCGAGGTGATGCTGTTGGCGGCGTCGAACAGCGAGATGGAGTTGAGCTGGTTCATGTTGCCGATGACAAACGTCACCGCCATGGTCTCGCCCAGCGCGCGACCCAGTCCCAGCATGATTCCGCCCACCACACCGCTCTTGGTGAAGGGCAGCACCACCTTCCACACCACTTCCCAGGTGGTGGCGCCCAGTGCGTAAGCCGATTCCTTGAGCAGCGGTGGTGTGATCTCGAACACGTCGCGCATCACCGAGGCAATGAACGGGATGATCATGATCGCCAGGATGATGCTTGCCGCCATGATGCCAATGCCCACGGGCGGGCCGGAGAACAGATCCCCCAGCACCGGTACCCCGGAAAACACCCCTTGCAGCGGCTGCTGCACGTATTCGGCCAACAACGGCCCGAACACCATCAGGCCCCACATGCCATAGACGATCGACGGCCCCGCAGCCAGCAGTTCCACCGCGATGCCCAGCGGGCGTTTCAGCCACGACGGTGACAGCTCGGTCAGGAACATCGCGATCCCGAAACTCACCGGCACGGCGATCAGCAATGCGATGAACGAGGTCATCAGCGTGCCGTAGATCATCACCAGACCACCGTAGCGGTTCTGGACCGGATCCCACTCGCTCGACCACAGGAAAGACAGTCCGTATTCGCGGATCGCCGGCATGGCCCCCTGCAGCAGCGACACCAGAATGCCGGCCATCAGCGCCAGCGTGAGCCAGGCAGCCCCCTGCGCGAGCACCGCAAACAGCGGGTCGGCCCAGGCATGGCGTTTCACGGTCGGCAAGCTGCGCGCCTCGGTTTGCGGCCCCATGGTCACTTGTAGGCCACAGCCTTGCCGGAGGTGTCCTTGACCTCGCCCCACTGCTTGCGCACCAGCGCCTTCAGCGCATCCGGCAGCGACACGTACTCCAGCTCATTGGCCATATTGTCGCCATTGGCGTAGGTCCACTCGAAGAACTTCAACGAGGCCGAGCCCTTGTCTGCCTTGTCCTGCACCTTGTGCATCAGGATGAACGTGGCACCGGTGAGCGGCCAGGCGTCCTTGCCGGGTTGCTCGGTCAGCACTTGGTAGAAGGACTTGCTCCAATCAGCGCCCGCCGCAGCCGCCTTGAAATTGAGGTCGTCGGGGGCCACGAACTGGCCGTCCTTGTTCTTCAGCAGTACGTGGGACATCTTGTTCTGCTTGGCGTAGGCGTACTCGACATAGCCGATCGCGTTGGGCAGGCGCATCACGAAGGCCGACACGCCCTCGTTGCCCTTGCCACCAGCGCCAGCCGGCCAGTTCACCGCCGTGCCTTCGCCGACCTTGGACTTCCACTCGGCGTTGACCTTGGAGAGGTAGTTGGTGAACACGAAAGTAGTCCCGGACCCATCCGCCCGGCGCACGACCGAAATCGCCGCATCCGGCAGCGGCACGCCGGGATTGAGCGCGGTCAGGGCCGGGTCATTCCACTTGGTGATCTTGCCGAGGTAAATGTTGCCCAGCAGTTCACCCGTCAGCTTGATCTGGCCCGGCTGGATGCCCTTGATGTTGACCACCGGCACGACACCACCGATGACGGTGGGGAACTGGACCAACCCGTCCTTGGCGAGTTCTTCGTCCTTGAGCGGCATGTCCGTGGCACCGAAGTCCACCGTCTTGGCCTGAATCTGGCGAATGCCGGCACCCGAGCCAACCGACTGGTAGTTGATCTTGGCGCCGGTAGCCTTGTGGTAGGCATCAGCCCATTTGGCGTAGACCGGTGCAGGGAAGGTAGCGCCAGCGCCAGTGGCATCCTGCGCGGTGGCCAGCGTGGCCGTGGAAAGAAGCGACACCGCCACCAGAGCCTGACCGCAAACGCTGAATTTCATGAACTGTCCTTGTAGCTGAACCACGGCGCCTATGCCGACCGCACGCACTGTAATGTCATTGTGTGACATATTTGTGACCCCCAAAGAAAAACCCCCGGCACCTTGACAGCCCCGGGGGTCGACGCAAAAACAGCCACCGAGCGATTCAGTGGATCACACGCGCAGCGTCTGCGCCATGCGTTCGGCGCAAGTGCGCGCCACCTCGGCATCGCGCGCCTCCACCATGATGCGCAGCAGCGGCTCGGTACCCGAGGCTCGGATCAGTACACGCCCGCTGTCGCCGAGTTCGGCAGTGATTCGCTCCTGCTCGGCCGACAACGCCTGGTTGCTCTTCCAGTCTTGTCCGGGCGCCAGCCGGATGTTGAGCAGCGTCTGCGGGAACAGCTCGACACCGTCGAGCAGATCGGCCAGGGAGCGGCAGGAACGCTGTTGCGCCTGCAGCACCTGCAGAGCGCTGACGATGCCATCACCCGTCGTGTGGCGGTCGAGTGCCAGCAAGTGGCCGGAGCCTTCTCCACCAAGCTGCCAGCCGCGGCGGGACAGCTCTTCGAGGATGTAGCGGTCACCCACCTTGGCGCGCACAAACTCGATACCTTTGCGCTTGATCGCCACTTCGACCGCCATGTTGGTCATCAGTGTCCCGACCACACCCGGCACGGTTTCACCATGCGCCAGGCGATCGACGACCATCACATAGAGCAGCTCACCGCCGTTGTAGAGGCGCCCGGCCCCATCGACCACCTGCAACCGATCGGCGTCACCATCGAGGGCAATGCCGTAGTCGGCACGGTGCAGCTTCACGGCATCGACCAGCGCCTGGGGCGATGTCGCCCCTACGCCGTCGTTGATGTTGTAGCCATCCGGCTCGCAACCGATGCGGATGACCTCGGCGCCCAGCTCGTGGAACACATCTGGCGCGATGTGGTAAGCAGCGCCGTTGGCGCCATCGACCACGATCTTGAGCCCCTTGAGCGACAGGTCGTTCGAGAACGTCGATTTGCAGAATTCGAGGTAGCGACCCGGCGCATCGTTCAGCCGGCGCGCACGGCCGAGTGAACTGGAATCGGCCCAGAGCGGCTCGGCGGCGAGTGCGGCCTCGACTTCCTCTTCCCAGGCATCCGGCAGCTTTTCGCCGCGGGCCGAGAAGAACTTGATGCCGTTGTCAGCGTAGGGGTTGTGCGAGGCACTGATGACCACGCCCAGGCTGAGGCGCAGCGCACGGGTCAGGTAGGCGACACCCGGCGTCGGCAGCGGGCCGGTCAGCATCACGTCCACCCCGGCGGAGTTCAGCCCGGCCTCCAGCGCCGACTCCAGCATGTAGCCGGAAATGCGGGTGTCTTTGCCGATCAGGACCACAGGCCGTTCATGGGTCGCCCGCAACACGCGGCCTACAGCATTGCCGAGCCGAAGCACAAAATCCGGTGTGATCGGATAGGTACCAACCGCGCCACGAATCCCGTCCGTCCCAAAATACTTTCTGCTCATGTCGATGTCGTCCCGTGAGGCAATTCCAGATGAATCGCCCATGTTACCGACGCTTGACGACATTTCCTTAATCCTGGACAGGGACTCGCGCCACGCGTCACAGCAAACCGGCGGCTCTCCACACTTTGAGCGCGTCAACCGTCGCGTCCACATCGTGGACACGAAGGATCCGTGCGCCGCAGTGGGCAGCGGCAAGAGCCGCGGCCACGCTGGCGCTGAGTCGGTCCGCCACCGCCTTGCCGGTCACGGCGCCAAGCGATGACTTGCGTGACCATCCCGCCAGCACCGGATATCCAAGGTCCAGCAGCGCCTGCTGGCCGCGCACCAGCGCAAAATTGTCAGCCACGCGCTTTCCGAAGCCGATGCCGGGATCCAGCACGATGCGGCCGCGATCGACCCCGAGTGCCTCCAGGCCAGCCGCTCGTTCGGACAGGAAATCCCTGACCTCGGCGACGACATCGGCATGACAGGGCGCAGCCTGCATCGTCTGCGGCACGCCTGACATGTGCATCAGGCAGATGCCGCACTGCGGATGCCGGGCGACCGCCTCCACCGCACCCTTGGCACCCAGTGCATGGATGTCGTTGACGATGTCGGCGCCCAGATCCAGCGCCCGTTGCATGACCTCGGGTTTGCAGGTGTCGATCGACAGCGGAACACCCAGTGACATGGCCGCCCGCAGCACGGGTTCGATGCGTTGCCACTCCAGCGCCCACGGAATGGAGTCAGCCCCCGGACGGCTCGATTCGCCCCCGATGTCCAGCAGATCCGCGCCCTGACGCAGCAGCAGTTCGCAATGCGCCAGTGCTTCGGACGAGGAGGATCGCCCGCCATCGAAGAACGAGTCGGGCGTGACATTGACGATGCCCATGACCTGCACAGTCTGCAGGTCCAGCGCAAAGCGGGTGGTGGTCCACACTGGACTGGCGGACGTTGGGGCGGGTAACGGAAATGTCATCGTGGAATGCAAAACGGGGCTTGCGCCCCGTTTTTTCGGTATGAATCAGTGAATCTCAGGCCGGCGCTGTCGCGTTACCGGAACTGATGGACGGATTCGACGGTCCGCCGGGCGGCTTGTTGACCGAAGGAACCCAGTCCTTCGGTGGCTTCGGCGGGCGGCCGTTCATGATGTCCTCGATCTGGTCCGCGTCGATGGTTTCCCACTCCAGCAGTGCCTTGGCCATCACATGCATCTTGTCCTGGCTCTCCTCGATCAGGCGACGTGCCAGTGCGTACTGGTTGTCGATGATGCGACGAATCTCGGAATCGACCTTCTGCATGGTCTGCTCGGACATGTTGGTGGTCTTGGTCACCGAACGGCCCAGGAACACCTCGCCCTCGTTGTCCGCATACACCATCGGACCCAATGCATCCGTCATGCCGTAGCGCGTCACCATGTCACGGGCGATCTGGGTTGCACGCTCGAAGTCGTTGCTGGCGCCAGTGGTCATCTGGTGCATGAACACCTCCTCTGCAATGCGACCGCCGAACAGCACGGAAATCGTGGACAGCATGCGGTCCTTGTCCAGGCTGTAGCGGTCACCTTCCGGCAATTGCATCGTGACACCCAGTGCGCGACCACGCGGGATGATCGTGACCTTGTGAACCGGGTCCGTCTTGGGCAACAGCCGCGCCACCAGCGCATGTCCCGCCTCGTGGTACGCCGTATTGCGGCGCTCTTCCTCCGGCATGATCATGGACTTCCGCTCGGGGCCCATCATGATCTTGTCCTTGGCCTTCTCGAAGTCCACCATCTCCACCACCCGGCCATTGCGGCGGGCAGCGAACAGAGCAGCTTCATTGACCAGATTGGCGAGATCAGCGCCCGAGAAACCCGGAGTGCCACGCGCCAGAATGTCTGCGCGAATGTCCTGCCCGATGGGAATCTTGCGCATGTGGACATTGAGGATCTGCTCGCGACCACGCACGTCCGGCAGCGTCACATACACCTGACGGTCAAAGCGGCCAGGACGCAGCAAGGCAGGATCCAGAATGTCCGGGCGGTTCGTGGCCGCCACGACGATGACACCGAGGTTGGTCTCGAACCCATCCATCTCGACCAGCATCTGGTTGAGGGTCTGCTCGCGCTCATCATTGCCGCCGCCAAGACCAGCACCACGGTGACGGCCTACAGCATCGATTTCGTCGATGAAGATGATGCAAGGCGCATTCTTCTTGGCCTGCTCGAACATGTCGCGCACACGGGCCGCGCCAACACCGACGAACATTTCCACGAAATCCGAACCGGAGATCGAGAAGAACGGCACCTTGGCTTCGCCGGCGATCGACTTCGCCAGCAACGTCTTGCCGGTCCCCGGAGGACCGACCATCAGCACGCCACGGGGAATGCGGCCGCCAAGTTTCTGGAATTTCTGGGGATCCTTGAGGAAGTCGACCAGTTCCTTGACCTCTTCCTTGGCCTCGTCGCAACCTGCCACATCGGCGAACGTCACCGAGTTGTTGGTGTCGTCGAGCATGCGGGCGCGGCTCTTGCCGAAGCTGAAGGCGCCGCCTTTGCCGCCACCCTGCATCTGGCGCATAAAGTAGACCCACACGCCGATCAGCAGCAGCATCGGACCCCAGGACACCAGCAGACTCGTCAGCAGCGACGGCTCGTCGCGCGGCTTGACGCGGAACTTGATGCCATTGCTGATCAGGTCACCGACCAGACCGCGGTCCAGATAGGTCGCGGTGGTGCGGATCTTCTTGTCGTCGGTCGTCAGCGCTTCGATTTCGGCGCCGCCCGGGTTTTCCTGCAGCACCACCTCGCGGATGCGCTTGGAACGCACCTCTTCAAGGAACTCGGAGTACCCGATCTGGTTACCGGCCGTGGCCGTGCGGTCAAACTGCTTGAAAACAGTGAACAGCACCAACGCTATCACCAGCCACACAGCTACTTTGGAGAACCATTGATTGTTCACCGCGGCTCCTTCTTTGATTCGAACACGCCCCGGGTCGGGGCCTTGCGTGCCGCTTGGTACGCACCTACGCGGTAGATGAGGACGATTCTAGTGCAGTCAACCCCTCGACAAGCTGATGTTTGGGGGACAACCCTCTCCTTGAACAGGGCGGGCGTGCACTCTCGCACCCGAACTCAGCTTCTCTTGTCGGCACTCTTCAGACCCAGACCGACCAGAAAGGTTTCGGCCGATTTGTCACGAGACGCTTTGGGCTTGACAGGCTTGACCACGCGAAAATGGTCTTTGAACAACTGTACCAGCTGGCTATACCCGCTGCCGTGGAACACTTTGCAGACCAACACCCCGTCCGGCCGCAGATGGGACTGCGCAAACTCGATGGCCAGCTCGATCAGGTGGGCGATGCGTGCAGAGTCGGACACCTCGATGCCCGACAGATTCGGCGCCATGTCCGACACCACGACATCGACGGAGCGGCCGCCCAGTACATCTACCAGTTGCTGAAGCACGGCGTCTTCGCGAAAGTCACCCTGGATGAACCGCACGCCCTCGATCGGCTCGAAGTCAAGCAGGTCCAGCGCGATGATCGTTCCGTTGAGTTCGCCCGCCGCAGCCCCACCGATGCCGGCCTCCTTCGGTGCAAACCGGCGGCGCAGGTACTGGCTCCACGCACCCGGACACGCCCCCAGATCGACCACCACCTGGCCAGGTCGAAACAGGTGGAAGGTCTCATCGATTTCCTTGAGTTTGTAGGCAGCGCGGGCGCGGTAACCGTCGCGTTTGGACTGCCGTACATAGGGATCGGTCAGGTGCTCGTTGAGCCACGCCTTGTTGATCTTCTTGCTTTTACTGTCGATCTTCATATCGCAACGATAATAGCGGCATGGCTGCCATCCAATTGACTCCGGCCCAGCGCAAGGAACACCGCGCTGAGGCCCACCACCTCGACCCCGTCGTCATGATCGGGTCCGAAGGACTCACTCCTGCCGTTCTCAAGGAGATCGACTCTGCCCTCAATGCACACGGACTGATCAAGGTCCGTGTCTTCAGCGACGACCGCGCAGCGCGTGAAGCCCTGCTGGTCTCGCTGACCGACGAACTGGAGGCTGCGCCGATCCAGCACATCGGCAAACTGCTGGTGCTCTGGCGCCCGCTGCCGGCCAAGGAAGAACGTACCGGCTCACCCGATCGGCGTGCCTCGGCGCCACGCGTTGTAAAACTGCTGACCTTCTCCAAGAGCGGGTCGCAGCGCGCCCAAGTCAAGAAACTCACCATCTTCGGCAATCAGCGACTGACCGCAGGCGGCATCGTCAAGCGGTCCAAGAAGCGCCTGATCGGCACCAAGAAACGCGCACAAAGCAGCGAATAAGCCAACCGGGACCACACGCCCGCATCCGTCGTTGACGCAAAGACCCCGAATCCGGGGTCTTTGCGTTTCTTACTGCGGGTAACGCTTTATGCAAGGCGTTCAGTTCGTCCCGGCGCCGCGCCAGACCAGCGCCAGCAACAACAGACCCTTCAGCGCAAACATCACGCTGGAGATTCCGTGCAACGCACCGAAACTCAGGCGCGCCTGGCCGGCACGGGCGGCTTCGATCATCGGCTGCAGCGCAAAGTAGCCCAGCACAGTGCAGAACAGCGCGCCAAGCACCAGCAGCAGATTCACCGACAGCACCGAGCCCTGCCTGGCCCGCATCCGCGAAGCAGCCAATCGCCGCTCGATCAGGAACAGCGCAACGGCCAGCCCCAGCGCCGCATAGGCTTCGATGCGAAACATGTTGCCCGCCAGTCGCCCGGCGTCCACACGCTCCAGCCCGGCAAACAGCACAGGCGCCGCCACGGCAGCCAGGGTCGCCACCAGGCCCAGCCACAACGCAGCCAGCACCGTTCGGAATCGACTCAGCACGATGGGCCGCCGGATCAGGTGTAGCGCACTTTGATGATCTCGTAGTTCTTCGCGCCACCCGGCGCGTTCACTACCGCCACGTCGCCAGCTTCTTTGCCGATCAGTGCGCGGGCAATGGGTGAGCCAACCGAGATACGTCCGAACTTGATGTCGGCCTCATCCTCGCCAACGATCTGGTAGGTCACGGCATCACCCGAGGCCTCTTCCTCCAGATCGACGGTCGCGCCGAACACAATCCGCCCGCCTGCACTGAGTGTGCTTGGATCGATCACCTGCCCGACGGCCAGCTTGCTCTCGACTTCCAAGATGCGCCCTTCGATGAAGCCCTGCTTGTCCTTGGCTGCTTCGTACTCGGCGTTCTCGGACAAGTCACCCTGCGCACGGGCCTCGGAGATCGCATTGATCACCCAAGGCCGCTCCACGGTCTTGAGCCGGTGCAGCTCGGCTTTGAGCAGCTCGGCGCCGCGCTTGGTCAACGGAATCGTGGCCATGGTTCTTCTAACTCTCTCGCTCGGTGGTCGATGGCAGGGACAAAAACGAACCGCCGCCAGCTTCCCTGCGGAAGGCCGGCGGCGGCGACGGATCAGGACGTGGAGTTTAGATCAGTTCGGCGTGCAACTCTTGCAGGGAGACCACCGAGAGCCCGTCCTGGTGCTTGAGTGCCTCGGTGGCGGCTTCGCAGCCGGCCATCGTGGTGTAGTAAGTCACCCGATTCGCCAGCGCCGCGGTGCGGATGTGACGCGAATCGGCAATCGCCGTGCGCGTTTCGTCCACCGTGGTGAAGACGAGCTGGATGTCACCCGACTTGATGATGTCGGCGATGTGCGGGCGGCCGTCCTTGACCTTGTTGACGACCTTGACCGGGATGCCGGCGGCCGAGATGGCGCCCGCCGTGCCCTTGGTTGCCACGATGCCGAAGGCCAGCGCGTGCAGATCGCGGGCGATCGCCACCGCTCGGCCGTGGTCCTTGGTCTTGACCGAAATCATGACATTGCCACTGCGCGGCAGGCGTGAACCGGCCCCGAGCTGGCTCTTGAGCATCGCCTCGGCGAAGGTCTTGCCCACGCCCATGACTTCGCCGGTCGAGCGCATTTCCGGGCTGAGGATCGGGTCCACGCCGGGGAACTTGTTGAACGGGAAGACGGCTTCCTTGACGCTGAAATACGGTGGCACGACCTCATGCGGCACCTGGCCGTTCGGGTCTTTCTGGTCCGCCAGCAACTGCCCGGCCATGCAGCGGGCGGCGATCTTGGCCAGCGGCTGGCCGGTTGCCTTCGACACGAAAGGCACGGTGCGCGAAGCCCGCGGGTTCACTTCCAGCACGTAGACGGTGCAGGCATCCAGCCCGGCCGTCACGTCACCCTGGATTGCGAACTGCACGTTCATCAGGCCGATCACCTTCAGCGCCCGGGCCATCAGCGCGGTCTGGCGGCGCAGTTCGTCCTGCAGTACAGCCGACAGCGTGTACGGAGGCAAGGAACACGCCGAGTCGCCGGAGTGGACCCCCGCCTGCTCGACGTGCTCCATGATCCCGCCGATCATCACCGCGCCCCTGGCGTCGGCGATGCAGTCCATGTCCACTTCGACCGCGTCGTCGAGGAAGCGGTCCAGCAGCACCGGCGACTTGTCGGAGACGCGCACCGCTTCGCGCATGTAGCGCTCCAGGTCCTTGTCACCGTGGACGATTTCCATGGCGCGGCCACCCAGCACGTAGCTCGGGCGCACCACCAGCGGGTAGCCGATCTCGTTGGCCAGCGCCAGCGCAGCCTCTTCGGTGCGGGCGGTGCGGTTCGGCGGCTGCTTCAGGCCGACGGCGTGCAGCAGTTGCTGGAAACGCTCGCGGTCTTCGGCCATGTCGATCGAGTCCGGGCTGGTGCCGATGATGGGCACGCCGTTGGCCTCCAGATCCAGAGCGAGCTTCAGCGGGGTCTGGCCGCCGTACTGCACGATCACGCCGACCGGTTTTTCCTTGTCCACGATCTCCAGCACGTCTTCGAGCGTCACCGGCTCGAAGTAGAGGCGGTCCGAGGTGTCGTAGTCGGTCGAGACGGTCTCGGGATTGCAGTTGACCATGATGGTCTCGTAGCCGTCTTCGCGCAGGGCGAGCGCGGCGTGGACGCAGCAGTAGTCGAACTCGATGCCCTGCCCGATCCGGTTCGGGCCGCCGCCCAGCACCATGATCTTCTTGTTGGTCGTCGGCGCGGCCTCGCATTCGCCGTCCACGTTCTCGTAGCACGAGTACAGGTAGGCGGTCTGCGTGGAGAACTCGGCCGCGCAGGTGTCCACACGCTTGTAGACCGGGCGCACGCCCAGCACATGGCGGCGGCGGCGCAGGTCGTGCTGGTTGGTCCCCATCAGCTTGGCCAGGCGCTTGTCCGAGAAGCCCTTCTTCTTGAGGAAGCGCATCTCGTCGGCGCTCAGGCTGTCCAGCGTGCGGGCCTTGACCTGGGTTTCGGTGGCGACAATCTGCTCGATCTGGGCCAGGAACCACGGGTCGATTGCGGTTTCCTCGAAGATCTCGTCGAGCGACATGCCGATGCGGAAGGCATCGGCAACGAACAGGATGCGCTCCGGGCCGGCTTCGCCGATTTCCTGGACGATGTCCTCGCGGTCGGTCGACCGTTCGGTCAGACCGTCGATGCCGGTTTCCAGACCGCGCAGTGCCTTCTGGAAACTTTCCTGGAAGGTGCGGCCCATGGCCATGACTTCACCGACCGACTTCATCTGGGTCGTCAGCCTGGAATCGGCCGCCGGGAACTTCTCGAAGGCGAAGCGCGGGATCTTGGTGACGACATAGTCGATCGACGGCTCGAACGACGCCGGGGTCGCGCCGCCGGTGATGTCATTCTTCAGCTCGTCGAGCGTGTAGCCGACCGCCAGCTTGGCGGCGATCTTCGCGATCGGGAAGCCCGTTGCCTTGGAAGCCAGCGCGCTGGAGCGCGACACACGCGGATTCATCTCGATGACGACCATGCGGCCGTCCTTCGGGTTGATCGAGAACTGCACGTTCGAGCCGCCGGTGTCCACGCCGATTTCGCGCAGGATCGCGATCGAGGCGTTGCGCAGGAGCTGGTATTCGCGGTCGGTGAGCGTCTGTGCCGGGGCGACGGTGATCGAGTCACCGGTGTGGATGCCCATCGGATCCAGGTTCTCGATCGAGCAGACGATGATGCAGTTGTCCGTCTTGTCGCGGACCACTTCCATCTCGTACTCTTTCCAGCCGATCAGCGATTCCTCGATCAGCAGTTCCTTCGTCGGCGAGAGGTCGAGGCCACGCTTGCAGATTTCCTCGAACTCCTCCGGGTTGTAGGCGATGCCGCCGCCGGTGCCGCCCAGCGTGAAGCTGGGGCGGATCACCATCGGGAAGCCGCTGCCGCCGATGTCAAGCTGGATCGCCTTCTGGACGGCCCAGGCATCTTCCATCGTGTGCGCGATGCCGGATTTCGCGGAGCCGAGACCGATCTTGGTCATCGCATCCTTGAACTTCAGGCGGTCTTCGGCCTTCTCGATCGCGTGCTCGTTGGCACCGATCATCTCGACCTTGTACTTGTCGAGCACGCCGTGCTTGTGCAGGTCGAGGGCGCAGTTCAGCGCGGTCTGGCCGCCCATCGTCGGCAGGATCGCGTCCGGGCGCTCCTTGGCGATGATCTTCTCGACCACCTGCCAGGTGATCGGCTCGATGTAGGTCACGTCCGCCGTGTTCGGGTCGGTCATGATGGTCGCCGGGTTCGAGTTGACCAGGATGACCTTGTAGCCTTCTTCGCGCAGGGCCTTGCAGGCCTGGGCGCCGGAGTAGTCGAACTCGCAGGCCTGGCCGATGATGATCGGACCGGCACCGATGATGAGGATGGTGTTCAGGTCGCTGCGCTTAGGCATTGTTCTTCTCCGCCACGTGCTGGGTCATGAGCGCGGTGAAGCGGTCAAACAGGTAGGCAATGTCATGGGGGCCGGGCGAGGCTTCCGGGTGGCCCTGGAAGCAGAACGCGGGCTTGTCGGTGCGGGTCAGGCCCTGCAGGGTGCCGTCGAACAGGCTGACGTGCGTCGGACGCAGGTTGGCGGGCAGCGTGTCGGCATGGACCGCGAAACCGTGGTTCTGGCTGGTGATCGAGACACGGCCGGTGTCGAGATCCTTCACCGGGTGGTTGGCGCCATGGTGGCCGAACTTCATCTTGAACGTCTGCGCACCCGAGGCCAGCGCCATGATCTGGTGGCCCAGGCAGATGCCGAAGGTCGGGATGCCGGTTTCGATCAGCGTCCTGGCCGCGGCGATGGCGTAGTCGCAGGGCTCCGGGTCACCGGGGCCGTTGGACAGGAAGATGCCGTCGGGCTGGTAAGCCAGCACGTCGGCGGCAGACGTCTTGGCGGGAACCACCGTGACCTTGCAGCCGCGCTCGGCCAGCATGCGCAGGATGTTGCGCTTGACGCCGAAGTCATAGGCGACGACATGGAACTGCGGCGCAGTCTGCTGGCCGAAACCTGGCTCGCCATTCGCGGCGAACAGTTGCCACTCGGTCTCGGTCCAGACTTCCGGCTCGCGGCGGGTGACCACTTGCGCGAGATCCAGACCGGCCATGCTCGGCGCACGGCGGGCCAGCGCGACGGCCTCGTCGATCATCGCCTGCGTCACAGCGGTATCAGCCGGAAATCCCATGATGCAGCCGTTCTGGGCACCATGGGTGCGCAGCACGCGGGTGAGTCGGCGGGTGTCGATGTCGGCAATGGCGACGGTGCCTTCACGCACCAGATAGTCCGCCAGCGTCATCGACTGGCGGAAGTTGGAGGCACGGACGGGCAGATCCTTGATGATCAGACCAGCGGCATGGACTTTCGAGGCCTCGACATCCTGTTCGTTGACGCCGTAGTTGCCGATGTGCGGATACGTGAGGGTCACGATCTGCCGGCAATAGCTCGGGTCAGTGAGGATTTCCTGATAGCCGGTGAGCGCGGTGTTGAACACCACTTCGCCGACTGTGTGACCGGCAGCGCCGATCGAGGTGCCAAGAAAGACTGTGCCGTCTGCGAGTGCGAGGATAGCGGGGGGCAGGACGGGCAGCACGGGAACTCCGGATAGAGCGCCCCCAGCGCTGCTTCAGACCGGTCGGGCTCTGCGGATGGAGCACCGGCGACTAGCGCCATTCCGGAATCGTTGGGCAAGCATGCGACGCTGGGAAGCGTTGTTGGCAGACAAACCTGTGGATTATAGCCGTCCGGGGGTTTTCCCGGCCAAATGCTGGCATCAACGGGTCGGAATGTTCCCCTTACGAACCAATCCCCGCAGATCAAGGGTCACCGGATGCCAACCGGTACTAGTTGGCCGTCCTGGTTCCACCGGCTACCCCTCAATGGGGGAGCACCCGCCATTGCGGGTGTTTTCATTTGAAGCAGGGTTGCTATGGTGCAGACAGGAAACGACGAGGTGCTCAACGCCACGCCACCTTCCAATTTGCAACAACCTTCGACTGGAACGACACATGCAAAAGTCCCTGACTTCGATCGCTGCCACCCTGCTGCTGGCCGCCCTGGGCGCCGGCGCCCAAGCCCAGAACCTGATCACCAACGGCGACTTCGAGATGCCCGCGGTGGCCACCAATTCGTTCAACACTTACACCAATCTCGGCGGTTACGCTGCGACGCTGTGGGGTTCGGACTCCACCAGCGGCACCCACAAGATTGTGGATGCCGCCGACAACCAGTTCATGCAGTTCGGTGGCGGTGATTCAGCGTACACGGCCTTCGGCGTGACCACGGGTGGCGCTTACAACCTGAACTTCGACTACAGCGGTTCAGGTTTCTGGGCGCTGTACAACACGGGCACGTCCTTGTTTGAATCGACCGGCCCGCTGGTCCAGTTCAGCAGCGCAAGCACGACCAACAACACCAGCAGCCTCACGCTGGCCAGCAGCGGCAACTACAAGCTGTACTTTGGCTCGATCGGTGCCGGCCTGCCCGTGACCACCGACCTGCAACTGGACAACGTGTCGGTCACCGCCGTGACGCCGGTACCGGAACCCGAGAGCTACGCCATGCTGCTGGCTGGTCTGGGCGTGCTGGGTTTCGTCAGTCGCCGCCGCCACCTGCGTTGATGTGCCGCGCCCGAGAGGCGCTGCAGCCAGGGGCGCCCTGCGGGGCGCCCTTTTTCGTTCAGACCACGGCGTTCAAGCGTGCGGGTGCACGACCACCTTGCCCTTGACTTGCCGCGACGCCATGCGCTGGATCGCGTCCCGTGCACCGTCCAGCCCGACCCGTTCGCTGATCACTGGCCGGATGCGCCCTTCGGCGAACCACATGGCGAGTTGCTGCATGTTGGCAAGATGGGTCGTCGGATCCCGCCGGACCGCATCACCCCAGAACACCCCCATGAGCACGCGCTCCTTGAGCAGCGCCAGATTGAGCGGAATCTTCGGAATGGCACCGGCCGCAAAGCCGACGACCAGATACCGGCCGCGCCAAGCGGTAGCACGCAGCGCCGGCTCGGCATAGTCACCGCCCACCGGGTCGTAAACCATCTGAACTCCCTCGCCGCTAGTCAATGCATCGACGCGCTTGCGCAGATCCTCGGTGCTGTAGTTGACGGTTTCATCCGCGCCCACAGTGCGGCACAGCGCCAGCTTGTCCTCGCTGGACGCTGCAGCGATCACGCGGGCGCCCATCTGCTTGCCCAGTTCGATCGCCGCCAGCCCCACGCCACCCGCGGCCCCCAGCACCAGCAGCGTTTCGCCCGCCTGCAGGCGGCCGACATCCTTGAGGGCATGGAGTGACGTGCCATAGGTCAGCACCAGGGCGGCGCCGGTGTCCATGTCCATGCCCTCCGGCAGTGGCATGACCTGGCGGGCCAACACCACCGCCAGCTCGGCAAACGCGCCATGGCCGCAGAAGCTGATCACGCGCTGGCCGGGCTTCAGGTGACGCACCCCCTCGCCGACGGCCTCGACCACACCCGCCAGCTCGGCGCCCGGCGAGAACGGCAGCGCTGGCTTGACCTGGTACAGCCCCTGCACGATCAGGGCATCGGGGAAGTTGACCGACGCCGACTCAACCCGTATGCGGACCTCGCCAGGACCGGGTTCGGGCGTGGCCACCTCGCACACCCGCAGTTGGTCGATCGGGCCATAGGAATCGCAGATCAGCGCACGCATGGGCAAGGCTCCTTGGGGGTTTTGGCAAAGGCTGCAGTCTGCTGGCCGGTGGTCCTGCGGCTTGACTCCTACGTGACAGGCCAGCCCAGCACCAGTTGCCCGAGCCACCAGCCCACCGCCACCGCCGCCAATGCGCCCAGCAAATGCGCCGCGCTGTGCAGCACCGCCAGCGGCACTTGTCCCGACTGCAGCAGCAGCAGCGACTCGCCCGAAAAGGACGAGAACGTCGTCAACCCGCCGAGGAAGCCAGTGACGATCAACAGTCGACTGTTAGTAGCTTCTGGATGGAGACGAAACCAGACAAGCGCGAGGCCGATCAGGAGTCCGCCGACCACATTGACCACAAGCGTGCCGAGCGGGAAACCGGCGACAACGAAGCCCAGCCGCAGCCCGGCCTGCCAGCGCAGCAGCGCCCCGAGCGAGGCACCGAACGCGACCGAGGCCGCCTGGAGCAACGTCGGGTTCATGGGGTTCAGGCGCCGGTCGCGTTGCCTGAGACAATGCCCCAGCGCTGCAGTGCCGCGTCGTCGCTGACGCGGGCATCGACCCAGCGGGCACCTTCGGGCGTGGTTTCCTTCTTCCAGAACGGCGCCTCGGACTTCAGGTAGTCCATCAGGAACTCGCACGCTTGGAACGCCTCGCCGCGGTGCATTGACGTGACCGCGACCAGCACGATCTGGTCGGCGATCTGCAGGGGGCCGACGCGGTGGACGACGCGGGCGGCGCGGATGTCGAAGCGACGCAATGCCTCGTCGATCATCGCCTCGATGCTCCGCTCGGTCATGCCGGGGTAGTGCTCCAGCTCCATCGCGCGAATCGCGCCGGCGTCTGGCTGGCCGGCATGGCGGTCGCGCACGGTGCCGACGAAGGTGGCGATGGCGCCGACGCCCGCGTCACCGGCCCGCAGCGCAGCGACTTCGGCGGACAGGTCAAAGTCCTCGGTCTGGATGGACACCCGCGGCGTGGTCGTCGCCATGGCTCAGCCTCCGGTGACGGGCGGGAAGAACGCGACTTCGGCACCGGAGGTCAGCGCGGCCGACTCGGCGCACATCGTCTGGTTGAGTGCCGCACGCAACGCCCGGCCCCGCGCCAGCGCATCCGCATACGGCTCGCCACGGGCGATGAGCTGGTCGCGCAACTGGCCGACCGTCAGCGGCGCGTCGAACGACAGCGCCTCGCCGGCCCCGAGCGACTCGCGCAACGACGCGAAATACCGGATCTGGATCTGCATGCTCACGTCACGATTCATTGCAATTCATCCCAGTTCACTCAGCGGCACGAAGCGCACCGTCTCGCCGCAGGCGATCACCTGCCCCGCCGCGACATCGACCAACCCGTCGGCCCACACCGCCGAGGTCAGCACCCCGGAACTCTGGTTCGGGAACAGCGTGACGCCGCCCTCGGCGTTGACCCGCGCCCGCAGGAATTCGCGGCGGCGATCGGGTTTCGGCCAGTCGAAATCGGCGCGCAGCGGATAACTGCGCGGCGTCAAATCCGCCTCGGGCACCCCCTGCAGCCGCAACAGCACCGGCCGCACCGTCAGCAGGAAGGTCACGAAGCTCGACACCGGATTACCCGGCAGACCGAGGAACCACGCTTCGCTGCCGTCCTCGCGCCGCACCGCGCCGAACGCCAGCGGCTTGCCGGGCTTCATCGCGATCTGCCAGAGGTCCAGCCGCCCTTCGGCCTGGACGGCGGGGCGCAGGTGGTCTTCCTCGCCCATCGAGACACCGCCGGACGTGATGATCAGGTCGCAGCCGGCCGCAGCCGTGCGCAGCGCCTCGCGGGTGGCGTCGAGCCGGTCCGGGACGATGCCCAGGTCCTGCACCTCGCAGCCCATCGCCTGCACCAGCCCGCGCAGCGTGTAGCGGTTGGAGTTGTAGATCGCGCCGGGGCGCATCTGCTTGGGTGTGACCTCGCCGGGCATCACCAGTTCGTCGCCGGTCGAGAACACTGCCACGCGCGGGCGGCGGGCGACCTGCAGCGTGGCGGCACCAACCGACGCGGCCAGTCCCAGCGCGGCAGGCGTGAGGCGTGTGCCGGCCGCGAGCACGACGGCGCCGCGCTGCACGTCCTCGCCACGGCGGCGAATCCACTGTCCAGCCGGCGGCACGAGGTGGACGCGCACGGTGCCCAGCCCTTCGCCCGCCACGGCCTCGCACTGCTCCTGCATCACGACGGCATCGGCACCGGGCGGCACCTGCGCACCCGTGAAGATGCGCGCGGCTGTGCCCGGCTGCAGCGGCTGGCCGACGACACCGGCCGGGATGCGCTGGCTCACCGGCAGCACAGTGCCGACGGCAGGCACGTCGGCCGCCCGCATCGCGTAGCCGTCCATCGAGGTGTTGTCGGCCGGCGGCACGTCCAGCAGCGAGCACACGTCCTCGGCCAGCACGCGGCCGAGCGCATCGAAGGTCGAGACGGTTTCGGGCTGCGCGGCACAGGACGCAGACACCGCCGCGAGCAGCTTCGCCAGCGCATCGTCCAGGCTCTGCAGCACCGGACGGCGCGGGGCCGCCGCTGGTTCAGCGTTGTTGAGGGGCGCGGTAGCCATAGCGTTGCGGGTCGCTTCGCAGGAAATCGGCCACCGACGCCGGATCGTCCAGATCCAGCAAGGGCAGCGCGGTGGAATGGGGCACGGTGTCCTCTGCCGGGCGCGCAATCGCGACGACAAACGGATCGTTCGGGTAGGCCGCTGGTGCGCCATGGGCGGCGCGCCAGACCTCGACCTTGGGCAAATCGGCGTGCTTGAAGCCTTCGACGATCACCCAGTGCTCGACACCGAACGCGCCCAGGTCGCTGAGTTCGGCGATGAGCTGGTGGACGGACAGATCGGCCTCCATCTCGAACTCGCGCATCAGTGCCAGCCGGTGGTTGTTGGCGACCAGCACCTCGAACGCACCGGCCTCGCGGTGGCGAAAGCTGTCCTTGCCGGGGCGGTCGATGTCGAACCACTTATGGGCGTGCTTGATCACGGAGACGCGGCAGCCCTGCGCCTTCAATGCACGGATCAAGCCTTCGCCGAGCGTGGTCTTGCCCGAGCCGGACGCGCCGCAGAGTCCGATGACGTTCACAGCGGGACGTGGTCGCGGACGTACTGCTGGATCACCGCCGTGTCGGCCGGCATGACCTGGAACCGCTTCGGGCGCGACTCCAGATCGGCCAGCGCGGGCGGGCGTGGCGCGTGGACATCCGGGCCAAGCGCCTCGGCGATGGTGGCCTCGAACTTCGCGGGCAGCGCAGTTTCGAGCACGATCATCGGCACGCCGTCCTCGCGCAGCTCGCGCGCCACCTTCACGCCGTCGGCGGTGTGGGTGTCGATCAGCACGCCCTGGCCTTCGTAGGTGGCGCGGATCGTGGCGAGGCGGTCGGCGTGGGTCGAGCGGCCGGACTGGAAACCGTAACCAGCGATGCGGGCGAACTCTTCCGGGGATACGGTGAACACGCCCTCGCGGTTCAGCGCCTCGCCGAACAGCGCCTTGGTGCGGCTGCCGTCGCGGCCAAGCAGGTCGAACACGAAGCGCTCGAAGTTCGACGCCTTGCTGATGTCCATCGACGGGCTGGACGTTTCCCACGTCTCGCTGCTGCCGCGCACGCGGTAGGCGCCGGTGCGGAAGAACTCTTCGAGCACGTTGTTCTCGTTGGTCGCGACCACGAGGTGCTTGACCGGCAGGCCCATCATCCGCGCCACATGACCGGCGCAGACGTTGCCGAAGTTGCCGGACGGAACGGTGAAGCTGACCTGTTCGTCGTTCGATTTCGTGGCCTGGGTGGCCTGGAAATAGCCAGCGAAGTAGTAGACGACCTGGGCCAGCAGGCGCGCCCAGTTGATCGAGTTGACGGTGCCGATGCGGTAGGCGCGCTTGAACTCCAGGTCGTTCGAGACGGCCTTGACGATGTCCTGGCAGTCGTCGAACACGCCTTCGACGGCGAGGTTGTGGATGTTCTCGTCCTGCAGCGAGAACATCTGCGCTTGCTGGAACGGGCTCATGCGGCCGTGCGGCGACAGCATGAACACGCGCACGCCGGCCTTGCCGCGCATCGCGTATTCGGCCGCGCTGCCGGTGTCGCCGGAGGTGGCGCCGAGGATGTTGAGCTGCTCGCCACGGCGACCGAGTTCGTACTCGAACAGGTTGCCCAGAAGCTGCATCGCCATGTCCTTGAAGGCGAGCGTCGGGCCATTGGACAGCGACTCCAGGCACAGGCCCGGCTCCAGCGGCTTGAGCGGCACGATGGCGTCGGTGCCGAACACCTCGGCGGTGTAGGTCTTCTCGGTCAGGCGCTTCAGGTCGTCGGCCGGGATGTCGTCGATGTAGAGCGACAGGATCTCGAACGCGAGGTCGGCGTAGGACAGGCCGCGCCAGCGGGCCAGCGTGGCCACGTCGATCTTCGGATAGCGGACCGGCAGGTAGAGCCCGCCATCGGGCGCGAGGCCCTCCAGCAGGATCTCGCAGAAACGGCGCTCGGTCTGGTCGCCGCGGGTGCTGATGTATTTCATCGTGCGTGCTTCAGGGTGCGGACAGCCGGCTCACGCCAGCTCTTCCTTGCGCAGACTCACGATCGGCGCCAGCACCGTCGCCAGCGCCTGCATCTGCGCCAGCGCCGCGCGCATCACGCCTTCCTGCGTCTCGTGCGTCAGGATGATGACGTCGGTCTGGTGCTCGCCGTCGTTGGACTCGCGCTGCAGCACGGCGTCGATCGAGATGTCGGAGGCCGCCAGGATCGAGGTGATCGCCGACAGCACGCCCTTCTGGTCCGCCACGCGCAGGCGCAGGTAGAACGCCGTGCGCACTTCGCTGATCGGCAGGATCGGCGTGGTGTGCAGCTCGTCCGGCTGGAAGGCCAGGTGCGGCACGCGGTGGTCCGGGTCGGCGGTGTGCAGGCGGGTGATGTCCACCAGATCGGCGATCACGGCGGAGGCGGTCGGCTCGGAACCGGCGCCCTTGCCGTAGTACAGCGTCGTGCCCACGGCATCGCCCTGCACCATCACGGCATTCATCGCGCCTTCGACGTTGGCGATCAGGCGCTTGGTCGGCACCAGCGTGGGGTGTACGCGCAGCTCGATCCCGGCCACCTGCCGCTTGGCGATGCCCAGCAGCTTGATGCGGTAGCCCAGTTGCTCGGCGTAGCGGATGTCCACGGCCGAGAGCTTGGTGATGCCCTCGACGTGCGCCTTGTCGAACTGCACCGGCACGCCGAACGCGATCGCGCTCATCAGCGTGGCCTTGTGCGCGGCGTCCACGCCCTCGATGTCGAAGGTCGGATCGGCTTCGGCGTAGCCCAGGCGCTGCGCTTCCTTCAGCACCACGTCGAAGTCCAGGCCCTTGTCGCGCATCTCGGACAGGATGAAGTTGGTCGTGCCGTTGATGATGCCGGCGATCCACTGGATGCGGTTGGCGGTCAGGCCCTCGCGCAGCGCCTTGATGATCGGGATGCCGCCCGCAACCGCCGCCTCGAACGCGACGATCACGCCCTTTTCGCGCGCCGCCGCGAAGATCTCGGTGCCATGCACGGCCAGCAGCGCCTTGTTGGCCGTGACGACATGCTTGCCGGCAGCGATTGCTTCGAGCACCAGTGCCCGGGCGATGCCGTAGCCGCCGATCAGCTCGATGACGATGTCGATGTCGGGGTTGGCGATCACCTGGCGCGCGTCGGCCACGACCGCCACACCGTCGCCGACGATCTCGCGGGCACGTTCGACGTTCAGGTCCGCCACCATCGTGATCTCGATGCCGCGGCCCGCACGGCGGCGGATCTCTTCCTGGTTGCGCAGCAGCACGTTGAACGTGCCGCTGCCGACGGTACCGATGCCCAGCAGGCCGACTTGGATGGGTTTCATGGCGATCTAATCTATCTACGGTCAAAAAAACGGGTCGAAAAACAATCAGGTACCGTGGCGGCGACGGTAGCCGTCAAGGAAACGGGCAATGCGCCCGACCGCGTCGGACAGGTCGTCCGAGTTCGGCAGGAACACGAGACGGAAATGGTCCGGCGTGGCCCAGTTGAAGCCGGTGCCCTGCACGATCAGCACCTTTTCCTCGGCCAGCAGCTCGTAGGCGAACTGCTGGTCGTCGGCGATCGGGTACATCTTCGGGTCGAGTTTCGGGAACATGTACAGCGCCGCCTTGGGCTTGACGCAGGTCACGCCCGGGATTTCGGTCAGCAGCTTGTGAGCGAGGTCGCGCTGACGGCACAGGCGCCCACCCGGTGCCACCAGATCCTTGATGCTCTGATAACCACCCAGCGCGGTCTGGATCGCGAGCTGCCCCGGCGTGTTCGCGCACAGGCGCATCGAGGCGAGCATGTTCAGCCCCTCGATGTAGTCGCGGGCATGGCGCTTGTCGCCCGACACCACCATCCAGCCGGCGCGGTAGCCGCAGGCGCGGTAGTTCTTGCTCAGGCCGTTGAAGGTCAGGATCAGCACATCGTCGGCGAGCGCAGCGATGCTGGTGTGCGTGTGGCCGTCGTAGAGCGTCTTGTCGTAGATCTCGTCGGCGAAGATGATGAGCTGGTGCTCGCGCGCCACCTGCACGATCTCGCGCAGCACCGCGTCCGGGTAGAGCGCGCCGGTCGGGTTGTTCGGGTTGATGACGACGATGGCCTTGGTGCGCGGCGTGATCCTGGCGCGGATGTCGGCGATGTCGGGCATCCACTCGGATTGCTCGTCGCAGATGTAATGCACCGGCTTGCCCCCCGACAGCGCGACGACTGCGGTGTAGAGCGGGTAGTCCGGCGACGGGATCAGCACCTCGTCGCCGTCGTCGAGCAGTGCGTTCATGCTCATGGCGATCAGCTCGGAGGCGCCGTTGCCGAGGTACACGTCATCGACGGTGACGCCCTTGACACCCTTCTCCTGCGTGTAATGCACGACCGACTTGCGGGGTGCAAACAAACCCTTCGAGTCGGTATAGCCGGCCGAGTGCGGCATGTTGCGGATCATGTCCTGCACGATCTCGTCGGGCGGCTCCAGCCCGAACACCGCCAAGTTGCCAATGTTGAGCTTGATGATCTTGTGGCCCTCCTCTTCCATCTGGCGGGCCTTCTCCAGCACCGGGCCACGGATGTCGTAGCACACGTTGGCGAGCTTGCTGGACTTGGCGACGGTCTTGAGCACGAGGGAGATCCTGTTCGAATGGGGCGAGAGAGGGAAAGGCGACAAAAGCTAGAATTTACCGCATCCCGGCCCCATCTCCAGCCAGCCCTCCACTTCCCGGCGCATACGCCGACCACCGTGAAACTCCAGCCCGACCGCATCGAAGGCGTCAACGCCATCTTTTCCACGACGCACGACGCCGTGTCCGTGAACAACCAGGTCGGCCTGCAGCAGTGGCGCAGCAGCGTGATCGTGCCGTTCAAGGGCGAGGTGGTGGCGTGGGCCTGCACGCGGCACGAGGATCTGAAGCGCGAGGACTTCGACGCGCTGCTGGCCTATCAACCAGAGTTGGTGATCTTCGGCAGTGGCAAGACAATCCGCTTCGTGCATCCCTCGCTGATTCGCACGCTGATCGATGCCCGCATCGGCGTGGAGTGCATGGACACACTGGCCGCCTGCCGCACCTACAACGTGCTCGCCAGCGAAAACCGCCGGGTCGTGGCCGCGCTGCTGATCGGGTGAAGCCCTGACCCACGCCTATCCTGCCGGATGGGCGAAGCTCTCCGTATGGACTTATAATAGATGGCTTATCCCCGTCAGGGATCCTCAGACTCAAAGAAATTGCATGACGCCCGCTCTCAACAAACCTCTTCCGGAACTTGAAGCGAATGCAACCGGCGGCGTGAAATTCACCCCCCAGGCGTTCCTCGGCAAAACCGTGGTGCTGTATTTCTACCCGAAAGACAACACGCCCGGCTGCACCACTGAAGCCATGCAGTTTCGTGACCACCACAAGGACTTCGTGGGCGCAGGCGCCGTGGTGTTCGGTGTGTCGCGTGACAACATGGCATCGCACGACAAGTTCAAGCAGAACATCGAACTGCCCTTCGACCTGATCGCCGACACTGAAGAAAAGCTCTGCCACATGTTTGGTGTGGTCAAGAACAAGATCATGTACGGCAAGAAGGTCAAGGGCATCGAGCGCTCGACCTTCCTGATCGACCCCGCTGGGGTGCTGCGCGCCGAATGGCGTGGCATCAAGGTGGCTGGACATGTGGAAGAAGTACTCAAGGCGGTCAAGGAACTGAAAAGCCCCGCCTGAGCACCCTTGGCGACACTGGCGGCCTGTGCATAATGGGTTCATGCGCGTAAGACATGAACCGCATCCGCCGACCAACGAGAAGCCGTACAGCTTGCTGTGCGGCTTTTTCTTTTTCCAGTGACGCCACCGCTCATGCCTCTGCCCAAACCACCCGCCAAGCGCGGCACCATCCTCGATCCTTCTGCCTTTGACGCCCAGGCCGCGCCCAAGCCGGCGCGGCGAACATTGAAGGCGCCAGCCGACGAGTCGAGCCCCCTGGAATTGCAACCGCCGCCGCCGCCCGCGGCTGCGCCTCAGGTTGTCAAACCCCTGCCCGCACCGATTCCTGCGAGGGTTGTGGCCACGGTCGCTGCGCCGGTGGCGCGTCCGCCCGTCGCCCGTCCCGCGCCCAAGGCTGCCCGGGTCCGATCAGCCCGCACGGGGCCGGCCAAGTTGTTCGTGCTCGACACGAATGTGCTGATGCACGATCCGATGAGCCTGTTCCGCTTCGAGGAACATGACATCTACCTGCCGATGATCACGCTCGAAGAACTGGACGGCCACAAGAAAGGCATGAGCGAGGTCTCGCGTAATGTCCGACAGGTCAGCCGCGAACTCGACGCGCTCGCCGCCAGCCAGGGCGATTCGGCGAAGTTCGACCCCGCCGTCGGCATCCCGCTGGCGCGCACCGGTCACAGGGACGCAGGCGGAAAACTGTTCTTCCAGACCACCTTCGTCGATTTCAAGCTACCCGATGGCCTGCCACAGGGCAAAGCCGACAACCAGATCCTCGGCGTCGTGCAGGCCCTGCGCACGCAGCAGCCCGAGCGCGAGATCGTGCTGGTGTCCAAGGACATCAACATGCGCATCAAGGCGCGTGCGCTGG
This sequence comes from Sphaerotilus sp., assembly GCF_031429695.1. GTDB lineage: Bacteria > Pseudomonadota > Gammaproteobacteria > Burkholderiales > Burkholderiaceae_C > Sphaerotilus. The sequence goes on along the minus strand of NZ_JANPAB010000061.1, from coordinate 159,260 downwards.
GCCTGCCCGCCGAGGACTACACCAACGACAAGACGCTCGAAGACGGCGACCTGCTCTACACGGGGGTGATGGCACTGCCGGCGGACTTCTGGGAGCGCCACGGCAAGACGATGGAGAGCTGGCAGCAGGCCGGCTCGACCTTCTACCGCATCAGCGGCCCGCTCGTCCCGTCGCTGATGATCAACCAGTTCGTCTACCTGGAGAGTCCGGGCAACGCGCCGCTGTACGCCCGTGTCACCGAGATCACCGGCAAGTCAGCGGTGCTGAAGACACTCAGGGACTACACCCACGCCAAGCAAGCGGTCTGGGGTGTCGTGGCCCGCAACCGCGAGCAGAACTTCGCCCTCAATCTGCTGATGGACCCGGACTGCGACTTCATCACCCTGACCGGCACGGCGGGCACGGGCAAGACGCTGATGACGCTGGCCGCCGCACTCAGCCAGGTGCTGGACGAGCGCCGCTACACCGAGATCATCGTCACCCGCGTGACCGTGCCGGTGGGCGAGGACATCGGCTTCCTGCCCGGCAACGAGGAGGAAAAGATGAGCCCGTGGATGGGCGCGCTCGACGACAACCTCGAAGTGCTGGCCCGGGGTGAAACCGGCGCGGGCGAATGGGGCCGTGCGGCGACCAACGACCTCGTGCGCAGCAAGATCAAGATCAAGAGCCTGAACTTCATGCGCGGGCGCACCTTCCTGAACAAGATCGTCATCATCGACGAGGCGCAGAACCTCACGCCCAAGCAGATGAAGACGCTGATCACCCGCGCTGGCCCGGGGACCAAGATCATTTGTCTGGGCAACTTGGCGCAGATCGACACGCCCTATCTCACCGAAGGCAGCTCGGGCCTGACCTTCGCGGTGGACCGATTCAAGGGCTGGCCGCACGGTGGTCACATCACGCTGGCGCGGGGTGAACGCTCCCGACTGGCGGACTTTGCCTCGGAAGTACTCTGACCGAGCGGCCCTCGGCCGCAGTTCATGGGGCGCCTGCGGGCGCCCTTTTCATTGCCCGCAGGGCCGGGAAATCAGTCGCCCCAGAGCATCAGGACGTCGCGCCCCTGCACCACCAGTTCGATCTTCACACCCACCGGCAAGGTCACTTTGGTCGGTACATGGCCAAAGGGCAGACCAGTCAGGATCGGTGTGTCGCACACCGAGCGCAGGTGCGCCACCATCGCCTTGAGGTTGTAGCCACGGTCGAGCGGCGACTTCTTCCAGTTCCCGAAGTACCCCAGCACGAGGGCCTTCTGCGCAGCGAGCACACCCGACTGGTGCAATTGCAGCAACTGGCGCTCGACGCGGTAGGGGTGTTCGTTGACGTCCTCGACGAAGAGCACGCCGCCCTTGATCTTCGGCCAGTGCCGCGTGCCGAGCAACGAGCACAACACCGAGAGATTGCCCCCCCAGAGCGTGCCCTTCACGTCCAGCCCGTCGAAGCCGGCCTCGGTGCGAAAGCCCACCGCCTCCAGCTCGCCGGACATCGCCTCGCGAAAGCAGTCGGGAGTGACCTCGTCGAGCCCGCCATCCGCTTCGGCTCGGCCAAAGTCTTCGCAGGCGAGCGGGCCGGCCCAGCTCGCGGTCTTGGTGTGCGCCAGCAGGCCCATCTGCAACGCGGTCTGGTCGCTGTAGCCCACCCAGCGAGTACCGCGGGCGGCGGCGTCGGCGAGCAATGGCCAGTCGATGCGGTCCAGCAGCCGGGTCAGGCCGTAACCACCCCGCGAGGCCATCGCGACAGACGGCGCCGCCTGCGCAACGCGGTGCAGCGCGGCCAGCCGCAGGTCGTCGTTGCCAGCAAAGCGCTGGAATTTCGCGATCGCGCTCTCGTCGATCTGCACGTCGAAGCCGAGCGCGCCGAGGCGCTTGGCCGCCAGCTTGATGGCCGCCGACTTGAGCACCACACCAGACGGGCTGTAGATCGTCAGCGACGGGTTCGGGGTCGTGGGGGCATCACTCATGGGGGCAGTCCGGGTGCAGGTGGGAAGGCAGGTCGTCGTCGCCCAGCTCGCTCGCTTCCCCGGCGGGGATCGGGGCTTGGGTGGCGGGCGATGGTAGCGCAGCACCACCGCGTTCCAGCAGGCGCTGCGCCTTCTGCTCCGCACGCCTTCGGGCGAAAAACGCCCGCAGCAGGTCGCCGCAAGGTTCCGCCAGCACGCCACCCTGCAGCGCAGTCTGGTGGTTCAACTGCGGCTGGGCGAACAGATCGACCACCGAGCCAGCCGCGCCCGTCTTCGGGTCGTAAGCGCCGAACACCACCCGCTTGAAGCGCGCATGGAGCAGCGCCATCGCGCACATCGCACACGGCTCCAGCGTCACGAACAGCTCGCATTCCGGCAGGCGGTAGTTCTCCAGCAGCGTCGCGGCGTGGCGCAATGCGACCAGCTCGGCGTGGGCCGTGGGGTCGTGCGTGGTGATGGGGCGGTTGTAGCCGGTGGCGATGACCTGCCCGTCGCGCAGGATCACTGCGCCGACCGGCACCTCGCCGACCAGCGCGGCATTGAGTGCCTGGTCGAGTGCGAGGCGCATGGCATGTTCGTCGGCGGGCGAGCAGGTGGTTTCAGACATGGGCACCGATTATGCTGGCGCGATGTCGAACACCACCGCCATCCACCAGCACGCCTTGTTCGCCGACGCTGACGACACCCCTGCGCCAGGCGCCACAGCCGTAGACGCCCAACCTCCAGGGGACGAACTGCATGCCTTGGCACAGGCACTCTCCCCTCGCATCCATCTGGGCACCTCGTCGTGGAGCTACCCCGGCTGGGCAGGCCTGGTCTGGGCCGGAGCCCACACCGACGCCGCCCTGGCCCGCGACGGCCTGCTCGCCTACGCGCAGCACCCGCTGCTGCGCACCGTGAGCATCGACCGCGGCTTCTACCGCCCCATGACTGCCGAGCAGTTCGCGCTGTATGCAGCGCAGGTACCGGACGATTTCCGCTTCATCGTCAAGGCGCCCGCCCTTGTCACCGACGCCATGCTGCGTGCCGGTGACGGTCGCGGCGTCCAGCCCAATCCTGCGTTCCTTGATCCGCAGCAAGCCATCGATCGGTTCGTGCAGCCGGCGCTGGACGGCCTGGGCGCGAAGATCGGCGCGCTGGTGTTCGAGATCTCGCCGCTGCCCTCCACACTGCGACGCGACATGCCGGCGCTGCTGGAGCGCCTGGCCAGGCTCCTCACCGCCCTGCCCGCGCTGGCGCCGACTGCGCCGGACGGCGTGATCGCCGTCGAGGTACGCGACCCGGACTGGCTGGTGCCGGCTTTCCGTGACGTGCTGCGCGCAGCAGGGGCGCGCTACTGCCTGGGCCTGCACCCGCGGCTGCCACCGATCGCCGAGCAGCTTCCACTGCTGCGTGCGATGTGGCCGGGGCCGTTTGTCTGCCGCTGGAATCTGAACCGGCTGCACGGCGCCCAGGGCTACGAGGCGGCCAAGGCGGGCTATGCGCCGTTCGACCGGCTGGTCGATCCCGATCCCGATACCCGTGCCGCACTGGCCCGCATCGTGCGCGGCACAGCGGCGGCGGGTTTTCAGGTGTACGTCAGCGTCAACAACAAGGCGGAGGGCTGTGCGCCGCTGTCGGTGGTGGCGCTGGCGCGCGCAGTGATCGCCGAGACCTGACTCGGGCAAGATGCGCACCATGCTTGATCCCCAGTCCGACCTTTCCCCTCTGCCCGACACGCCACTCGGCCGCTACCGCCATTACAAGGGCGGCGAATACGAAGTCATCGGTGTTGCCCGGGACAGCGAGACGCTAGCCCCGATGGTGGTCTACCGACCGCTCTGCAACGCCAGCGGGTTGTGGGTGCGCCCGCACGCGATGTTTTTCGGGTGCATCGAGATCGACGAACAGTCGGTGCGCAGGTTCGCACCGGTCAACCCCGACACCTGACCCCGCTCACTCCCACTCGATCGTCGCGGGCGGCTTGCTCGACACGTCGTAGGTGACGCGGTTGATGCCGCGCACCTCGTTGATGATGCGGCTCGACACCCGCTTCAGCAGCGCGTAGGGCAGCTCCGCCCAGTCCGCCGTCATGAAGTCGCTGGTCTGCACCGCCCGCAGCGCCACCACGTAGTCATACGTGCGGCCATCGCCCATCACGCCGACGCTCTTGACCGGCAGGAACACCGTGAACGCCTGGCTGGTCAAGTCGTACCAGCTCTTGCCCGTCGCCGGGTCGATGGTGCCGCGCAGCTCTTCGATGAAGATGTGGTCAGCGCGCTGCAGCAGGCTGGCGAAATCCGCCCGCACTTCGCCCAGAATCCGCACGCCCAGACCGGGGCCGGGGAACGGATGCCGATACACCATCTCGTGCGGCAGACCCAAGGCCACGCCCAGCTCGCGCACCTCGTCCTTGAACAGTTCGCGCAAGGGTTCGAGCAGCTTCAGGCCCAGCGTCGCGGGCAAGCCGCCGACGTTGTGGTGGCTCTTGATCGTGGCTTTCTTGCTCGCCGTGCCGCCGCTTTCCACCACGTCCGGGTAGATCGTGCCCTGGGCCAGCCACTTGGCGCCCTTGTTGCCCTCGCCCTTGAGCTTGGCGGCCTCGGCCTGGAAGACTTCGACGAACTCGCGGCCGATGATCTTGCGCTTCTGCTCGGGGTCGGTGACGCCCTTCAGATGGCCGAGGAACTGCTCGGCCGCCTGGACGTGGACGACCTTGGCGTGCAGCCGGCCGGCGAACATCTCCATGACCATCGCGCCTTCGTTGAGGCGCAGCAGGCCATGGTCCACGAACACGCAGGTGAGCTGGTCGCCGATGGCGCGGTGGATCAGCGCCGCCGCCACCGACGAATCGACGCCACCCGACAGGCCAAGGATCACCTCTTCATCGCCGACCTGCTCGCGGATCTTCGCGACGGCTTCCTGGATGTAGTCGCCCATGATCCAGTCGCCCTTGCAGCCGGTGATCTCGCGCACGAAGCGGTTCAGCAGCGCCGCACCCTGCAGCGTGTGCGTCACTTCGGGGTGGAACTGGACGGCGTAGTAGCCCTTGTCCTCGTTGGCCATGCCGGCCATCGGGCAGCTCGGGGTGGAGGCCATCAACTTGAAGCCGGGCGGCAGCATCGTCACCTTGTCGCCGTGGCTCATCCAGACCTTGAGCATGCCGTGGCCTTCGGGGGTGCCGAAGTCCTGGATGCCGTCGAGCAACCTAGTGTGGCCGTGGGCGCGGACTTCGGCGTAACCGAACTCGCGGTGGTCGCTCCAGCTCACCTCGCCGCCAAGCTGCACGGCCATCGTCTGCATGCCGTAGCAGATGCCCAGCACCGGCACGCCCGCGTCCCACACGGCCTGCGGGGCGCGCAGTTGGTGGTCTTCGTAGGTGCTGGCGTGGCTGCCGCTAAGGATGATGCCCTTGGGGGCGAACGACCGGATGAAGTCATCCGACACATCGTTTGGATGGATCTCGCAATAGACATGGGCCTCGCGCACGCGGCGGCCGATGAGCTGGGTGACTTGCGAGCCGAAGTCGAGGATGAGGATCTTGTCGTGTTGCATGTCGAACTCAGGCGACCACATGCGCCGGGTGCGGCAGCGTGGCGGGATGGCGTCGGAAGTGGCGCAGCGCGAGCACGGTGGCCGTGATCTGGAGCGCCGAACAGAGGAAGAACGGCGCGCCGATGCGCCAGTCGCCCTGCGGCAGGTGCGAGACAAAACCCAGCAGCGCAGAACCGATGACGGGAGCGAACACGGCGGTCAGGCTGTTGAGCGAACCGAGTGCGCCCATGGTGCGGCCCTGCGATTCATCGTCGGCCGCGTTGGAGACCAGCGTCTGCATGGCGGCCTGCACCATGAAACCGAAGACGTTCAGCCCGATGACGGCGTACATCATCCAGCCCTCGGTGGCCGCGCCCCACAAGGCGTAGGTGATGGCCGACGAGATCAGGCCGATGACGGCGATGCGCTGCGGCGTCGTGCGTTTCAGGGCCACACGGATCAGCCCGCCCTGCACCAGCACCGACATGACCCCGACGGCGAACAGCGACCAGCCGTTTTCCTTCGGGCCCCAGCCGAACTTGAACATCGTGTAGAGCACCCAGGTGGTGTGCAGGATGAACTGCGCCAGGCTGGACAGGCCCATCACGAACACGAGCGGGCCGACCCCGCGCAGTTCGGTCAGGCGGCGCAGGGAGGCCACCGGATTGACCTTGGTCCAGTCGATGGCCGGGCTGCGGCGCTCCACCGGAAGCGACTCCGGCAGCACGAACGCACCGTAGATGGCGTTCAGCACCGCCAGCCCACCCGCCACGTAGAACGGCAGGTGCAGGTCGATCGCACCCAGCAGCCCACCCATGACGGGACCGAGGATGAAGCCCATGCCGAACATCGCACCCAGCAGCCCGAAACGCTTGCCGCGCTGCTCGGGGGTGCTGATGTCGGCGACATACGCCTGCGCGATGGACGCATTGGCCTGCAGCGCACCGCTGACCAGCCGCACCGCCACCAGCATCCACAGCGCCGTCGCCAGCCCCGTGACGAAGAAGCTCAGCGCCAGCCCGGTGAAGCCGAGCAGCAGCACGGGCCGGCGGCCATAGCGGTCCGACAATGCCCCCAGCACCGGCGAGCCAATGAAGTTGGCAACGCCAAAGGCGAAGGTCACCACGCCGTACCAGAACGCCTGGTCCGCCTGCGAGCCGGTGAACTTGCCCACCAGCGGCGCCAGCACCGGAATGATCAGGCCGATGGCGACCATGTCGATCAGCACGGTGATCATGATGAAGGGCATCGCCGCAGTGCGGCCCTTCGGCTTCGACTCGGCGTCGACGCTCGGATCGTCGGTCAAGCGCATCACTCCATGCGGTAGTTGGGCGCTTCCTTCGTGATCTGCACGTCGTGGACGTGGCTCTCACGGATGCCGGCGGAGGTGATCTCGACGAACTCGGCGCGGTCCTGCATGTCGGTGATCGACGCGCAGCCGCAGTAGCCCATCGACGCACGGATGCCACCGGCCATCTGGAAGACGATCGACAGCATCGAACCCTTGTACGGGACACGGCCTTCGATGCCTTCCGGCACCAGCTTGTCGGCGTTCGGGTTGCTGGTCTCGTCGTTTTCCTGGAAGTAGCGGTCGGCAGAGCCCGCCTTCATCGCGCCGATCGAACCCATGCCGCGGTAGCTCTTGTAGCTGCGGCCCTGGAACAGCACGATCTCGCCCGGCGCCTCTTCGGTGCCAGCGAACATGCCACCCATCATCACGGTCGACGCGCCGGCCGCGATGGCCTTGGCGATGTCGCCCGAGTAGCGGATGCCACCGTCGGCGATCAGCGGGACACCCGTGCCGCGCAACGCGGTGGCCACGTTGTCGATGGCGGTGATCTGCGGCACGCCAACACCGGCGACGATGCGGGTCGTGCAGATCGAGCCCGGTCCGATGCCGACCTTGACGCCGTCCGCACCGGCTTCCACCAGCGCCAGCGCGGCGGCGCCCGTGGCGATGTTGCCGCCGATGACATCGACGTGCGGGTAGTGTTGCTTGACCCAGCGCACGCGCTCGATGACGCCGTGGCTGTGGCCGTGGGCGGTATCGACGACGAGGGCATCGACGCCGGCCTTCACCAGCAGCTCGATCCGCTCTTCCGTGCCGTCGCCGACACCGACCGCCGCGCCGACGCGCAGCTTGCCGTGGGCATCGCGGGCCGCGTTGGGGAAGGTGGTCTGCTTGGTGATGTCCTTGACGGTGAACAGGCCGCGCAGCTCGGATTCGTCGTTCAGCACCAGCACGCGCTCCAGCTTGTGCTGGTGCATTAGCGCCTTGGCCTGGGCGAGCGAGGCGCCTTCCTTGACGGTAACCAGGCGCTCGCGCGGGGTCATGATCTCGCGCACCGGGGCGTCGAGACGGGTCTCGAAACGCAGGTCGCGGCCGGTGATGATGCCGACGACGCGGCCGTTCTCGACCACCGGGAAGCCGGAGATGCCATGCGAGCGCGACAACTCCATCACGTCACGCACACGGGCGCCAGGCGCCACCGTGATCGGATCCTTCAGCAGGCCCGATTCGTAGCGCTTGACGCGTGCCACTTCGGCGGCCTGCTGTTTCGGGCTGAGGTTCTTGTGGACGATGCCGATGCCGCCCTCCTGGGCGATCGCAATCGCCAGACGGGCCTCGGTGACCGTGTCCATCGCGGCGGACACCAGCGGCAGATTCAGGGTGATGTTGCGCGACAGTTTGGTCGCCAGCGAGGTGTCGCGGGGCAACACCTGGGAGTACGCGGGGACCAGCAACACGTCGTCGAAGGTCAGTGCTTTGCCAAGCAGGCGCATGAGTCGGGCTCCAGACGCAAAAGGAGATTATACGGACCCGTTACACGCTCGACCCGCCCGGACGGTTACGGACCTCCGCAGGGAGCGGAGCCGCCGCTACACTGGCGCCCATGTTTTCGACCCCCAAGCACCGACACCGACCACTGCGGGGCGTGCTGCTGGCCCTGGTGGCCGCGGCACTGGCCCTGCCCTGTGTCGCGCAATGGAAATGGCGCGATGCCCAAGGCCGTGTGCAATACAGCGACCGCCCGCCGCCGAACGATGTGCGCGACCGCGACATCCTGACCCGCCCCGCCGCCGTGCCGATGGCGCAGCGTCCGGCAACACCGACGTCTGCGGCCGCTGGCGCTCAAGCGGGATCCGCGTCTGCACCGACCAGCGATCCGGCCCTCGAAGCCCGCAAGCGCCAGGCCGAATCGGCCCAGGACCAGGGCAAACGCGACGAGGAAGCCCGCATTGCGCGCCAGAAGATCGAGAACTGCGCCCGCGCCAAGGAATACGCCCGCACGCTCGACAGTGGTCAGCGCATCTCGCGTGGCAACGACAAGGGCGAGCGCGAGTTCCTCGACGACGCCCAGCGCGCCCGGGAATCGGCCCGCGCCCGCGAGATCATCGCGAGCGACTGCCGCTGACCCGCGTGCGGCCCCGCTCGCCCTGCGCCCGGTAGCGCACGCGGCGGGCCTCCTTGGGATCGACGATCAGCTCCCGGCAGAGTTCCAGCCGGTCTCCATCGTGCAGCACGGCCGACGGTGCCACCGCCCTGCCCCACACGGCCACCGTCACCCGCTCCAGATCGAAACCTGGATGCCGCGCCGGCAACCCGGCCGCCAGCACCGCCTGTCCGGCCGTTGCGCCGACCGGCAGCGCAAACACCTGCAGATCCACCTGCCGCGGCGCCGGGCTGTAGGCGACCTCGACCTGGATCGTCTCCCCTGCCATGCCCGCGCCCGACTCAACGCTTGCCATGAACCTGCTCGGCCCGGGTGACAAATGCATCGACGAAGGTGTTGGCGATGCGGTCGAACACGGGGCTGACCACCAGCTCCAGCGGTCGGCTGGCGAAGGCGTAGGACAGCTCGAACTCGACCTTGCACGCCTTGCTGTCAGGCCCGATCGGGATGAAACGCCAGAGTCCTTCCAGGTGCGAGAACGGCCCGTCCACCAGACCCATGGCGACGGACTGGCCCTCGACATGCGTGTTGCGGGTGGTGAAGGCATGGCGCACACCCGCGTAGGCCAGGTGCAGCCGGGCGGTCACCGCCCCCGGCTCCTGCGACAGCACCTCGGCCCGCTGGCACCACGGCAGAAACTGCGGATACGCTGGCACATCGACCACGAGATCGAACATCTCGCGGGGCGAGTACCAGAGGAGGACGGATTTTTTGACGTGCTTCACAATGCAGGGATTGTATTGAGGCTGCCCATGTCCACCGCCCACACCCCCGCCACCATTGCAGAAAACAGAAAAGCGCATTTCAACTACCACATCGAGGAGCGGCACGAGACCGGCGTCGTGCTGGAAGGCTGGGAGATCAAGGCCATCCGCGCCGGGCAGGTGCAACTCACCGACGGCCACGCGGTCATCAAGAACGGCGAGCTGTTCCTCGTCGGCTGCCGGATCAACGCGCTGCGCAACGCCTCTGCCCACGTTCACCCTGAAGCCGACCGCACCAAGAAGCTGCTGATGCACAAGGCGGAGATCAAGCGCCTGATCGGCAAGGTGGAGCAGAAGGGCTACACGCTGGTGCCGCTGAACCTGCACTACAAGGGCGGCCGGGTGAAGGCCGAGATCGCGCTGGCCAAGGGCAAGGCCGAGCACGACAAGCGTGACACCGAGAAGAAGCGCGACTGGGAGCGCGAGAAGGGCCGCCTGATGCGCCACAAGGTGTCCAGCCCGCGCAAGGACGCCTGAGGGTGCGGCTGGTTACCGGCAAGGCGAGCGCGGCCGAACGCATCGGAGCGCTGGACGGCTGGCGCGGCCTGGCTGTACTGACCCTGCTGGCAGGTCACTTCGTGCCGGGCATGGGGCTGGATGCGCCGGTCTGGTCGGCCAACCTGGGTCGCGTCGGCGTGGAGCTGTTCTTTGCGCTCTCCGGCTGCCTGATGGGCACGCTGCTGTTCGGGCGGGAAATGGGGCTGAGGGCATTTTCCGTGCGGCGCTTCGCGCGCATCGTGCCGTCGATGTGGGTGTTCCTGGTGGTGGCTTGCGGCGTGACGCTGCTGCGCGGTGGATCGTTGAGCGCAGCGTCGGTCGGCATGGGCCTGTCCGGCTGGATCAATTTTTGGCCGGTGCTCACGCTGAGTGCCCCGCCGGAGCGTCTGGGCCACCTGTGGTCGGTGTGTGTCGAACTGCAGGGCTACCTCGTGCTCGGCGGGCTGGCCGCGGTGTCACGGCGATGGCGGCTGGATCCGGTCGCACTGATCGCTCCGGTGCTGCTGCTGAGCTGGGCGGTGCTGGGTCTGCAGGTCATGCGCGGCGACCCGCTGCCCTACTACCTCACCTTCTGGCGCCCGGACACGCGGCTGACCGCGATGCTGCTGGGCACGCTGTTCGTGGTGCTGCATGACAGTGGCAGGCTGCGGCTGGACCGGTTGCTGGCATGGCCGCTGTCGACCACTGCCGGGCTGCTGCTGCAGGTGAATCTCGTGCCTGACGTGCTCAAGTACACCATCGGCGCGGCACTGATCGCGCTGGGCTGCGCGGGGCTGGCGCGTTCCGCGGGACCGGGTTCACGCTGGCTGGACCATCCCGTGCTGGTTGCGTTCGGCACGGTGTCCTACAGCCTCTACCTGTGGCAACAGCTTTTCTACGCGGAAAAAACCCTGCTGCGCTGGCCGGTGGCACTGGTGCTGGCGGTGATGGTCGGCTTTGCGGCGCACCACCTGTGGGACCGCTGGTTGCACCAGTGGACCGTGGCGCGTCTGGACCGACGCCCTGTGCGGCCCCACGCGGTCAACTGACTGTCGACCCGGTACCCGAGCGGCGTTCAAGCAGGCGGGTCAGCGCCGCGCCCGCCGCATCCAGCACGAACCAGGTCAGCAGGAAGCCGCCGGTTTCCAGCAGGAAGCTGTGCCACTTGTAGAACAGCTCGGCCACCAGCAGCGAAAGCAGCAAAGCCGGGGTTTGACGCAGCAGCAGTTCGCGCGCAGTGAGACGTGAGATCAGCGTGAACATGTTGTCATCTCCTGGTTTCATGCGTGGAATTGGATGTAACGTGGCTCTATGTTCTGCCGTGCGTTACCACCCTGCAGCGTGTACCCGGAGGCTACCCACTGGCTGCTCTGGTCATGGTGCGCCAGGCAGGACAGGTAGTCGCCCCAAGCCTGATCGACTGGCCCGTGGGTGCTGGTCTTGGTCAGCGTGGTCTGCCAGCCCGCAGCGGTGTGGACGCCAACGACATGCCCCGGATGGATGGCGCCGCCGCCGTAGAACGCCGTGAAACCGGCCTGACCCTGCGCATTGGCCGCCGCCGCTGGATAGGCCCAGGCCGCCGTGTTGCTCCAGATGTCCGGCTCGTTGAGTACCGTCTTGGTCGATTCGCTGAGGCGGACGACGCGGATGTAGGGCAGCGGGTGGCTGGCGTCCCGGTTGGCGGACCACATGAAGCCGATCACGCCCGCACCGACCCAGGCCCCGGTGACACGCGGATCAAGCCGGTTGAGCCAGTTCACACCACCAGGACCGGGCGCCGAATACGCCCCGGCACTCCAGGCCCGCACCCCCACCGTGCTGGAGCTGATGCTGACGGCCGTGTCCGCCCACTGGTACACCCGCATCTGGCTGAGCGAGTTGTGGCTGCCCATGTACATGACCGAGCTGGCACCGCGGCACAGCCGGATCGAGCCGTTGGTGGTCGTGTTCCACCAGCGGTAGCTCAGGCCCGTGCCCGAGGCCAGCGCAGTCAGCGGAAAGCGGAACACCACCGCCCGTTGCCAGGCGTTGCCGATGAAGGCGTTGAAGCTGATGAACAGTTGCTGGTTGGTGAACGCCATGTCCGGGTAGTCGAACCAGGTGGTGGTCCAGGCGGCGTTCAGGTCGGTGGGCCGAAAGTCCCAGTAGTACCAGGTGCCAAAGCTCGCCTCACGCGAGATGGCCAACCGGAACAGATTGCCACCGCCGGGGCCCGCGCTGTACTGCAGCAGCCAGATCCAGATGCGGTGCTGCGGGTGATAGAGCACTACCTGGTCACAGCAGAAGCCGCCCGCGGACGCCGGGAAACGGGTGAACGGGTCCACCGATGTCCAGGACGTGCCCCCGTTGGCTGACGTGCAGGCAAACCAGTTGCCCGTCATCATCAGCTGCAGCTTGTTCGCCGCCGTGGTGGGCTCGCACACGGACGACGTGCGGGTGGTGGTGGCCGCGTCCGAGAGGCCGATGTTCTTGACCAAGGTGAGTGACATGGCGGTCTCCGTCGGTCATTGGGGATCGGTGGGCGGAGTGAGCTGGGCATCCGGCACCGCCCGCGTGGGCACAGGTTCGGGTGTGTCGCCAGCCAGCGGCGGACCGGCCTGCCGGCGCGGGCCGGATTTGATCCGGTCGCGGGCATCCAGCTCCGCATCAGTCGGGCCGGACGCAGCGCCTCGGGCCGTGCCAGCGCTGCTGTTCACGGGTGCGCCAGCGTCTTTGACGCGAGTCCGCTCCGTGCGGGGTCCCTCGGACGGTCCGGGTGTCCTGGTAGCCATGTCGGGCCTCCTTGCCGGTGAACTTCAGAACCTGAAGTTCCAAGGTATCCAGTCTGCACTTCTGCAAAAAATGGTCAATGCCTGCACTGGAGCGCAGCAGCTCTGCCATCCTCAAGGTTGATGACCCCCTCCCCGCACTCCGCCCTCACTCCGCCCGGAGTGCATCCACCGGATCGAGCCGCGCCGCCCTTCTCGCCGGCATCACCCCTGCGAGCAAGCCCACCGCCATCGCCAGCCCTTCGGCCAGCAGCACGAAGGGCAGCGGCGTATGCACCGGCAGCGCCGGCAGCAGCAGGTGCGCGCCCTGCGCGATGCCGATGCCGATCGCCAGCCCCAGCGCGCCGCCTACCGCCGACAGCACCACCGCCTCGCCCAGGAACAGCGCCAGCACCGTGCGCCGCCGTGCGCCGAGCGAAATCAGCAGGCCGATCTCGGCCGTGCGCTCGGTCACCGCGATGGTCATGATCGTGACGATGCCGACACCGCCCACCAGCAGCGAAATGCCGCCCAGCGCCCCCACCGCCGCCGTCACCACGTTGAGGATGTTCGACAGCGCGCCGAGCATGTCCGCCTGCGTGACGATGGAAAAGTCCTCGCGGCCATGGCGCGCCTTGATCAGCGCCCGCGCCTGTGCGACGACCGCGGCGGACGAGGTCGCTTCGGTGTAGGTCAGGTGCAGCTCCATCAACCCCGTGCGGTTGAACAGCTCCATCGCCCGCGCCGCCGGCACGTAGGCCACGTCGTCCAGGTCGATGCCCAGGAACTGCCCGCGCGGCGCCAGCACGCCGATGACACGGAACTGCTGGCTGCCGACCCGGATGCGGGCGCCGAGCGGACTCTCAGCGCCGAACAGCTCGCGCTTGAGGCTCGCGCCGAGCACGACGAAGTTGCGCGCATGCGCCGTGTCCTCGTCGGGCAGGAACTGGCCCGCGGACGTCGCCAGGTGGAACGCTGGCACCAGCGCCGCGCTCGTGCCATAGACCATCGCCCGGCGCACGCGGCCGTTGGCGCCCATCTCGGCGTTGCCGGTGACACCGGGGGTGACACCGACGAGATTCGGGATGCGCTGGCGCAGCACGTCCGCATCCTCCAGCGACAGCGGGCGAACGGACGACGGAAAGCCCGGGTTGGTGCCGCCCGTCGACACCCTGCCCGGCGACAGCGTGACGACGTTGGTGCCGATCTGGCTGAACTCGGCGAGCAGGAAGCGGTGCAGCCCCTCGCCGATCGAGGTCAGCAGGATCACGGCGGCGATGCCGATGGCGATGCCCAGCAGCGTCAGCACGCTGCGCGCGCGCTGGGCGGTGATCGAGCGCCAGGCCATGGCGAGGGTGTCGGCGAGGCGCATGGCGTGCGTCCCGTCCTCAGCGCTTCGAGAGCGCAGTGACCGGCTCCAGTGCCGCGGCCTTGCGCGCCGGCAACACGCCGAAGAGGATGCCAGTGGACAGCGCCGTGGCGAGTGCCGCGACCACCGCCCAGGTCGGCGGCCAGGCGGGAAAGGCCGGATACGCCGTGCGCACCGCGAACGCACCCGCGTGTCCGACCAGGTAGCCGACCACCGCGCCAGCCACCGACAGCAGCGCCGCCTCGGTCAGGAACACGGCGCGGATCGTCGCCGCCGGCGCGCCCAGCGCCTTGAGCAGGCCGATCTCGGACGTGCGCTGCGCCACCGACACCAGCATCACGTTCATCACCAGCACACCGGCCACCGCCAGGCTGATCGCCGCGATCCCCGCCACTCCGGCCGTGAGGGCTCCCAGCACGCGGTCAAACGTGGCGAGCACGGCGTCCTGCGTGATGACGGTGACGTCCTGCTCGCCGTCGTGGCGGGTCTGGATCAACGCCGTCGCCTGGCGCTTGGCGGCGGGGATGGCGTCGCGGTCGCGGGCTTCGATGAGGATGCGGAACAGCGTGTTCGAGTCGAACATCGCCTGCGCCAGCGCGACCGGCACGATCGCCAGCTCGTCCGAGTTCAGGCCCAGGCTCTGCCCCGCCGATGCGAGCACGCCGATCACTCGCAGCCGCCGCCCGCCGATGCGCACCGTCTGGCCGAGCGGATTCTCCGCGCCGAACAACTCGCTGCGCAGCTTCGCGCCGAGCACGACGACCGGCGAGCCACGCCCCCAGTCCTCCTCGGGCAGGAAACGCCCCTGCCCCATCGCCATGCGCCGCACCGCCAGGAAATCCGCCGTCGTGCCGAGCACCATCGACTCGCGCAGCCGCCCGGCCAGCGCCACCTCCGACAACCCCACCGCCAGCGGCGCGACCCGCCGCACCGACGGCAGGTGCAGCAATGCGTGGGCATCGTCGATCGTCAGATCACGCGGTGTCGTGCTGACCGCGTTGGCGGGGCTGAAGCCACCGGTCTGCGAGCGCCCGGGCAGCACGATGACCAGGTTGGTGCCAATCGACGAGAACTGGTCCACCACGTAGCGCCGCGCACCATCGCCCAGCGCCGTCAGCAGCACGACCGCCGCCACGCCGATCGACATCGCCAGCGTCATCAGCAACGTGCGCACCGGGCTGCCGGTGGCGGCGTCGCGGGCAAAGCCGAGGATGTCGAGCGGGCGCATGTCAGGCGGGCACCGCAGTGTCGAGCGTCAGGCCACCGTCTTCCATCATCAGCCGCCGGCGCGCCCGGGCGCCGAGCGCCGGGTCATGGGTCACGACGATCAGCGCCATGCCACCCGCGTTGAGGGCTTCGAGCAGCCGCACCACCTCGTCGCCGGTGGCGCGGTCGAGGTTGCCGGTGGGTTCGTCGGCCAGCAGCAGCGCGGGCTGCATGATGGTCGCGCGGGCGATCGCCACCCGCTGGCGCTGGCCGCCGGAGAGTTCGTTGGGCTTGTGGCTGGCGCGGTTGGTGAGGCCGTAGTCCTGCAGTGCCTTCTCGACCCGCCGCGCCCGTTCACGCGGCGGCAGGCCGGCCAGCACCATCGGCAGCGCGATGTTCTCGGCAGCCGTCAGCCGCGGCACCAGGTGGAAGCTCTGGAACACGAAACCGATGTGCCGGCTGCGCACCGCCGCCTGTTCGTCTGGCGACAGCGTGGTCACGTCGCGCCCTTCGAGCAGCAGGTGGCCGGCGTTCGGCTGGTCGAGCAGGCCAAGGATGTTCAGCAGCGTGGACTTGCCCGAGCCGCTCGGCCCCATCACCGCCACGTACTCGCCCGCACCGATGCGCAGGTCCAGCCCGCGCAGCGCATGCACCTCGCTGTCCCCGAGATGGAAGACACGCTCGATGCCCTGCAGTTCGATCAGCGGCGGGGTCACGGTCACCATCACGGCTTGGCGGCAGGACTGGCAGAGGCTTCGACGGTGACGCGGGCACCGGCCTTGACACCTTCGCGCTCCAGCGAGGTGACGACCCGCTCGCCGCCCTTCAGCCCGTCGAGCACCTCGGTGTGTTCCCAGTTCGACAGGCCGGCCCGAATGCGGCGCTCGACCAGCATGTCGCCTTCGACGACGAGGACACGGCCGCCTTCGCCCAGCGCCGCCGCGGGCACGCGCAGCACCTCCTTGCGGGTAGCGAGCACGACCTCCACGTCGGCGCTGTAGCCCACCAGCAGCGGGCCGGTCTTGTCCGGCTGGTCGAAGCTCACGTCGATGTCCACCGTGCGCGCCTGCTTCTCGACCGCCGAGACGATGGGCGCCACACGCTTCACGCGCCCGGGGAAAGTCTTGCCGGGCAGCGCGTCGATGGTGATGCGCACCGGCTGGCCGGGCTGGATGCGCGGCGCGTCCACCTCGTCCATCGGCGCCTTGATGTAGAGGCAGGAATCGTCGATCAGGTCGATGGCCGGCGGCGTCGGCACGCCCGGCGGCGACGGTGTCGAGTATTCGCCCACCTCGCCGACGATCCGGGCGATGCGACCGTCGAAGGGGGCGTACAGGTGCATGCGGCCCTGCTCGACCTGGGTGGCGCCGATGCGCGCCTGCGCGGACGCAACGTCAGCCTGCGCGGTCTGGCAGGCGGCGCGGCGGGTGTCGGCCTCGGCGCGGGCCGCTTCCTCGCGCGAGACCGAGACGAAGCCCTGCTCGCGCAACGCCGACTGGCGCTTCGCCTCGCGGGCAGAGGCGTCTGCCGCCGTGCAGGCTTCGACAACGCGCTTGCGCGCGGTCTCTCTCTGCGCGGTGGCCAGCGTCTGCTGCGCCTGCTGGTCGTCGTTCCAGAGCTTCATCAGCAACTGGCCCTTGCGGACGCGGTCGCCTTCCTTGACGTTGAGCAGTTCGATGCGCCCGCCCATGACCGTGGACAGCCGCGTGCGCTGGCAGGCCTCGACCGTGCCGGCGCGGGTGTTGGCGATGGAGGATTCGACCTGACCGCGTCCCACCTCCACCGTGACCACCGCGACCGGCTTGGGTCGCCGCAGCCACACGACACCGCCCGCCAGCAGGCCGAGCACCAGCAAGGGGATGAGGCCGCGGCGCAGCCAGGGCGAAAAGGTCAATGGGCGCATCAAGTTGGTCCCGTTCAGCCGGCGATGGGACGATTCTGAACGTGAACCCTGTCACGCAGTGGCCTGTTTCGGCCGCCGCTTGATGCGCGTCAAGTCAGGGTCTGAACACCACCGAGGTCGCGCGGATGCCCGGCACGGCGGTGGTGCCGATGGCCGTACCGTTGACCACCTGCAGGCCGTAGGACGTGAGTTGCAGTCCGTAGGGCGCCGAAGCCGACACGGGCACCAGACCCTCGTTGAGCGACATGTCGAGCACGGTCTGGTTGTCCCAGGAGCCATTGCCCTTCCAGGACCAGGCGAGGTAGCCCAGGCCGTCGCGGTTGGACATCTGCATCAGGTAGCGGTGGTCCGCGGCCTGACCGGGCTGGAAGGCCAGTTGTCCGAACTCGCCCCAGACAAAGGGGTAGCCGCTGGCGCGCACGGCGGTGGCCGCAGCGTCGATCAGCGCGGCGGTCTGGTAGCTCCAATAGGCGTGGACCGAGAAGATGATGTTGCGGTACTTGTCGGCGCCCGCGATGCGCGCCGCGCCGCCATTGGTCAGCACGCTGGTGTTCTGGCCGCAGTGGGCGGCGTCGATCATGAGCGGAAAGGCGTAGCCAGCCGCACGCAGCTGGGTGATGGCGGCGCGGTAGGTGGTGCCGTAGGTATCGGCGCTGTCCGGCTCGCCCCACTCGTTGGCGATGTTGAGGATGAGGTGGCGCCGGTACTTGGCGTTGCTCAGCACCGGCTTCCAGGTGTTGAGCCAGCGGTCCATCGCGCGGTCGAAGCCCTGGGTGTAGGAGCGGCAGGTCACGTCGTCCTCCCAGTACATCAGCACGGCGACCATGTTCTTCGCCACGATGGCGTCCAGCGCGGCCGTCAGTTCGGCCGCAGTGGTGGCGTTGCGCAATTCCAGCCGCACGGCGTTGGCGCCGGTGGCTGCAATGGCGTTGATGCCGGCGAGCCGGACGGACGGCCAGTCGCCGTACTGCAGGTTGATGCCGCGCAGCACCAGCTTCTGGCCGCTGGCACTGTAGAGGCTGCCGGTGCGCGCCACGATCACATCGGCGGGCGGTGTCACGGCGGTCACCGGGGTGACGGTGGGCGGCGTCGTGACCATGCCCGCAGGGATCACGCAGGAGCGGTTGGCCTCCCAGCCCCAGCCAGCGCTGCTGGAGAGCTGGTAGTGGCCGGCGGTGCAATACGGGTAGCCGTTCGACGCCTTGGCGATCTGGCACGACTTGTTGTTCTCCCAGCCCCAGCCATCGCCGTCCGGGTCGCTGGCCAGCGCCGTGCAGACCGGGTAGGTGATGACCGGGCTCGGGCTGGTGGTGGGAATCACGCACGAGCGGTTGGCTTCCCAGCCCCAGCCGGCGCTGGTCGAGGTCTGGTAGTGGCCGGCGGTGCAGTAGGGGTAGCCGTTGGCTGCCTTGGCGACTTGGCAGGACTGGTTGTTCTCCCAGCCCCAGCCGTCGCCGTCCGGGTCGCTGGCCAGCGTGGTGCAGGTCGGGTAGCTCTGGGCCTGCGCCATGGGGGGCGCGATTCCGGCACTCAGGACGGTCCAGACCAGGGTGGTCAGGCACAGGGTGATCCAGGTGCGGATCAGGCGAGCAGCAGTCATTGGCGATTTCCCACGCACAGACATTGCGCGTTTTTTCAAAGATCGCAAATCATGCTTGGTGAATGCACACCGCGCCAGTGCCTTGGTACAGGTGCGGCCGACTGTTACGAGAGCCTCGCCTCTAATCCGAGCTCAGCAGGCCAAGGACTCGTGGAAGGACACGTCATCACCGAGCCTTGCAGTCACTGCCTGTGCCTCGATGCGCAGCGCCGTCCCCGAGATCAACCAAAACTCGCAGACGGTCGCCCCACGCGCCTCCAGCGGCAGCGCCAGGGCATGGGCCGCCGCGCCGACCGGAATGCCGTCCACCAGCAGGCTGCCGTGCGCGATGCCACCCAGACAGAGTGCGGGATCGTCCCCGCGCCAGGTGGCGGCGTGAAACACCAGCTCGACCGGGCGCAAGTAGCCTGCCACACCGTCCGCTGTCCGACGGCAGAAGGCCGCGGCGAAGCGCAGGCGCAGCGCCATGGAAGGGTCTTGGGTGACACCGGCCAGTTCGGAGTCGGGCCAGTGGAGGCAATAGGTTTCAGGCATGCAGCCATCATCCACCAAAGCTAGACTCGACCGATGCGCCTGCAGATCTTTTCCGACCTCCACCTCGAACGCCACCCGCACTGGGAGCCGACTCCCGCCCCCGGCGCCGACGTGCTGGTGCTGGCCGGCGACATCGGCTCCTACCAGACCGGCTCGCTGCTGCGCGACGACGATTTCGGGCTGACACGGTTTTCCCCGACCCACGGCGCGGGGCACTGGCGGAACGTGCTGTTCGTGCCCGGCAACCACGAGTACGACGGTTACGAGCTGAGCGAAGCCGGTGAGCGCATGCAGGCACTGTGCGCGCGGCTGGGCATCACCTGGCTGGACCGGCGGCGGGTGGTGGTCGATGGCGTGCGCTTTGTCGGCACAACCTTGTGGAGCGACTTCGACGCGATCGGCCCACGCGAAAAGGCATTCCGCGCCGCCAATTACTACCTGCGCAAGAACACCTGCCTGCGCGGTGGCGAGCCCATGCTGGCCGAGTCGATGCGCGAACTGGCGCTGGAGTGCCAGCAGTGGCTGCGCACGGCACTGGCCGAGCCCTTCGACGGCCCGACCGTGGTCGTGACCCACTTCGCGCCAACGTTGGCGAGCGCGGATCCGCGCTACGGGCTGGCACCGGGCACGGCCGGGTTCTGCAACGCGCTGGACGACCTGCTGCCGGCGGCCAATCTGTGGATCCACGGCCACCTGCACTGCCCGGTGGACCACGTCACCCGGGGCTGCCGGGTGGTGGCGAATCCGCTCGGCTATGCGGTCAAGGGCGAGCAGGATGGGTTTCGGCCCGCCATGGCCGTCTCGGTGCCACAGCGCTTCACAGCGTCGTACACGCCAGCGACGACGCCGGCAGGCTGAGCCGCGCCAGCTCCAGCAGGTGCCGGTGGTGGGTGAACACCAGCACCTGCCCGCCCTGCGCGAAGTCGGCCAGCATCCGCAGCATGCGCACGGCGCGGTCGTCGTCGGAGGTCATCAGCACGTCATCGAGCACCAGCGGCAGGTCGATGCCGCGCTCGCGGTGCAATTGCAGCGCAGCCAGGCGCAGCGCGAGGTAGAGCTGGTCGCGCGTGCCTTCGCTGAGGCCCTCCACGCCGAGCGTGCAGCCACCGCGGCGGCGGATCTGCAACACCGGCCGGTGGTCATCCACACCCGGTTCGCTCTGCAGACGGTCGTAGTCCCCGCCGGTCATCGCGGAGAAAAAGCCGGACGCAGCACGCAACATCGGCCCCTGCGCCCGCTCGCGGAACTGGCCCAGCGCCTGCGCCAGCAGGGCCTGCGCCAGGCGCGCACGCATCCACGGCACCAGACTCGACCGGATCGCCGCGCCGGACTGCTCCATCTGCGCGCGGGCCTGCGCGGCAGCGTCACCGGAATCGATGGCGTCACGGGCGCGGCGGGCGGCCTCATCCTGCTGACGGGCCTCGTCGAG
This sequence comes from Sphaerotilus sp., assembly GCF_031429695.1. Lineage (GTDB taxonomy): Bacteria > Pseudomonadota > Gammaproteobacteria > Burkholderiales > Burkholderiaceae_C > Sphaerotilus. The sequence continues at coordinate 138,306 of NZ_JANPAB010000061.1, read as the reverse complement.
CCGGGGCGCCAGATCGGCCAGTGCCTGCTCCGCCCGCTGTGCTTCCGCTTGGGCCTGGGTGGCGTCGAACGCACCAACGAGCGCGCGCAGCTCCGATTCGTCGCGCGGGGACACCTGGGCAAGCAGATCGCGGACATGGTCACGCTGCTGCTGCGCTTCTCGGCGTTGCCGGGCGCGCTCTTCGGCGCCGGGCAGATCGGCCTCCGTGTCCACGCCGGCCGCCGCACACAGGCTGAGACACACCTGTTCGAATTGATGCAGGGTGGCCGTGTGTTGCCGCTGCCGCTCGGTCGCTTCGGCGAGCGCCTGCGAGAGCACCTGGCGGCGCCCCTCCAGGCGGCGGGCTTCGTCGAGGCGGCGCCCCACGTCATCGATCCAGTGGCGCAGATCGGCCATCGGCGCCGATTCCTGCAAGGTGGCTGCCAGCTCGGCGGCCTTGCGCCCCAGATCGGCCACAGCACGCTGCGCCCGTGCATGGACTGATCGTGCCTGCACGAGTTGGTCTGCGCACAGCCGGACCTGTTCCCATTCCTGCAACCGGGCCCGCGCGGCCACGGCATCCGCCGTGGCCGGCAACTGCAAAGCGGCGCAGACAGGCCCCAGCGCCGCGGCGGCCGCGTCACGCAGCGTCAGCAGACGCCGCTCTTCCTGCTGCGCGCGTTCGTGCTGTTCGCGGCGCAGGCCCCGCTCGGCAGCCAGCGCCAACGCGGCCTGTTCCGCGCGGGCGAAGGTCTCCTCGCGTTGCCGGGCCAGCGCCAGCAGCGTGGCAACGGGCGCGTCGGGCGCGTCGAGGTTGTCGAGCACCACGCGCAGGTCCTGCCGCAACTGTGCGGCGAGCGCGGTGGCACGGGCCTCTTCAAGGGCCAGCGTCTCGGCCAGATCGGCGGCCGTGCGTGCCGCCCGCAGACGGGCTTGCCATTCCCGCAAGGATTCCGGCACACACTCCGGCAACCCCGCCTCCTGCAGCCTCGCCCGCCAGGCGGCGGCGCGGCTGGTCTGGTCGATCTGCAACTGCCGTATCTCTGACTGGCGCAGGTGCTGGTCGCGCGCCAGATCGGCGATCTGGCGTTGCAGCGCCTGCAGTTGCGCGGCGCGCCCGGCATCGCGCACCAGTGCGTCCACCAGCGCATCGGCATGGCGCACGGCCTGCTCGACACGCCGCATCGACTCGGCACTGGCGAGGTCCGTGCACCACATGCGCCACGCCTCGTCGCGCGCCGATCGGGCAGTACGCACATCGTCCGGCGTCGGCACGACCCCTTGTGACAGCAGCTGGTCACGCTCGGCTTCGCGCCCGCGCAGCGCTTCCTCGATCTGCGCCAGCCGCATCACCAGTTCACGCTGGCGGGTGCGGGCGTCATCTTCAGTGCGAACGGCGAGGTCGATGTCCACCTCCAGCACGGGGCACGCGGCCCGCACCGCTGCAACGTTCCACGCGGACGCGTGGCCCAGATCGGACAGCGCCAGGGCCTGCCGCTGCCGCGCCAGCGCCAGCTCCGCAGGCAGCGCAGCGAGGCGGGTCAGCACACCTTCTGCGCGCACCACCGCGTCACACGCTGCACGCAGCGCCACCCGCCGCGGGTCGGTCGAGTGGCACACGGCCGTCGTGCCAACACCGCCCACAGTGGCCGGGTCAGCCACCGGGGCCTGGCCCTGCATGGCCTGCCGGTGCTGCAGCAGAGCACGTTCCGCCTCGTCCAGCGCCTGCAGCGCGGCATCGGACTGGGCGCGAAGTACCGCTGCAGGCATGGACCGCAGCAGCGTGTCGACCGGCTGCATGGCATCGATCGCCGCGAGTTGCCGCGCAAGCTGCGCTTCGAGCCGCACCTGCTCGGCCTCGGCTTCACCGATCTCGCGCTGGCCCTGGTCCAGGCGCTCGCCCTCGGCAACCAGGCGCTCGATGGCGGGTGCAGCCAGCAGCAACGCCGATGAGACCGGCAACACATCCCACTCCCGCCGGTAACGGGCCAGAACCTCCTGCACCGCGTGCAGCGACTGCTGGTGCTCGGCCGCGCTGGCTTGCAGCGTCAGACGCCGGGCGCTGGCGTCTTCGCCGAGCACTGGGGCACTGGCCAGCTCCGCACAGCGGTTCAGCGCCTGGTCCAGCCGAGCCAGCAGCGGCGCCACGGCCAGCCGCTCGCGCCATTGCCGGACTTCACGGTCGAAGCTGGCCTGGGTGTCCAGCAGCGCAGCCAGCGTGCGCCCGGTCGCTTCACAGCGCCGCTGCAACTCGACCCACGCCGTCGGGCGCAAGGTGGCTTCGCGCAGGACGCCCGCCTGCTCACCGTGCTGACGCAGCGCCTCGTTGATGCGGCCCTTGCTGCCACGCGCACCGGGCACGAAGTGGCGGCGCGCCTCCTGGTCGAGCCGCACGATGACGTCCTGCAAGCTGCGCACGCCGACGCTGGCCTCGAACAGCGCGGCGCCGACATCACCCTCGCCCTTCAGCAAGGCTTCGCCGCCCTGGCGCAGGCGCGTGTGGTCGAGCCCGTAGAGCGAGTCGAAATCGGCACGCTTGAGTCCACCGGTGAGCTGGTGTTCCAGGTCGGCGGATGCAGCCAGCAGCGTGTCGTTCGCGCCGCACAGACTCAGCGTCTGCCCCCGGCCCTTGCGGCGCACGACACGCACCTCGCGCCCCTCGCGGTCCAGCAGGACAGCACCCAGGCGCATCGCGGGGTGGTCGTGCACGAAATCGTCGGTGCTGCGCAGCTCGATGCCGTAGCGCAGCGCGGTCAGCGCGCGCAGGGTGGAGGATTTTCCCGCCTCGTTAGGGCCGCAGACCAGTTGCAGCCCGACGGAGCCATCACCCAGATCGAGCCAGCGGTCGGTGAACGGACCGAAGGCCTGGAGGTGCAGGCGCAGCAGTTTCACCGGGAGGTGTCCGCCGGTTGAACATCCGGCAGACCGGCGCCGAGTTGCGCCAGAACCATCGCTTCGGCATCGGCCAGCAGCGCACGCCAAGCATCCGGAGTCAGCCGTTCGGGCCGGGCATCGCCGAGATCGGCGGGCAAGACCGGCACAGCGTCCAGCGCCGCCAAGGCCCACCGCTGCAAGGCCGCGTCGTCCCCGACAAGCTGATCGACCAGGCGAACCACCTCGCCCACCGCATCGGGCCGCTCGGCCGCAGCGGCGCGGTCCAGTGGCGACTGCAGTTGTGTCAGTACACGCTCGATCCAGACTTCGGGGCCCTCCCGCTGGCGCAGCGCCGCCTGCAACGCCGCCTCCAGCACGCCGGGCTGGCTGGCTTCGAGACGGTGCAGCGGAGATTCGCCCTCCAGCCGCACGCGCACGACATGCAGACGCTGCCGATCGCCGACAAGTGCGTCGTCCAGCGCGGCGGTAAATCGAAGGCACAGGGCGTCGATATCGACCAGAGACTGGCACGCAATGACCAAAGCGTGCCAGCGCACGACATCCAGCGCGACGAACTCGGTTTGCGTGATTTGCCCGTCCTCGACGGTAACAATTTCGCAACCTTTCGGGCCGATTTCGTGGGCGTGCCGCCCTTGCAGATTACCGGGAAATACGATACGGGGCGCCAATTCCCGCACAACCTGCCGGGCATGGATATGTCCAAGCGCCAGATAGTCATATCCGGTGGCGACCAGTCGATCGAGCCGCGTGGGGGCGTACGTACCGTGGTCGGGGCTTCCGGCCAGACTGGTGTGGAGGATGCCAATATTGAAACAGCCTCGCACGGGTGCAGGATATCCTGGCACCAGATCTTCTGTGACCGCGCGGTCCGGAAAGCTGCGCCCATGGACCGCCACGCCCAGATCGCCCATTACATGGGTTTGTGCGACACGGGAGCTGAAGACGTGGACGTGGGCCTGTCGAGGCAGTTGCCGTGAAATGATGCTTTCCGCATCGTGGTTACCTCGAACCACAAAAACGGAAATACCGTGGACGGCTAGTCGTGCGAGTTGCTCGTGGACAAACAGGCCCGTCCGGAAATCGATCCAGTCGCCGTCATAAAGATCGCCGGCCAGAATCACCAGATTCACCTGCCGGCGCACAGCCAGATCAATCAGGGCAACGAACGCCCGCCGGGTAGCGCCACGCAGGCGTTCTACCGGGGCATCGCGCGCATCTAGCCCCCGCAAGGGGCTGTCAATGTGGAGATCTGCCGCGTGGAGAAACCGCATGCAAGCTCAGGCGATCTCACCCACGGTCACAGGCGCTCAGTGGGCCTGGTTTTCGATCAGGAACTCGTCCTGCGTGCGGCCACTTTCGAGGGCAGCAACCAGCCAGCGCGGCTTCAGACCACGGCCGGTCCAGGTCGAGCCAGTCGAAGGGTCGCGGTACTTGGCAGCGACCTTGGACGGCTCCTTGTCCGGATTGGCCGCCTTGCGACCCGTGACCGTCAGGTCCGAGGCAGTGATGCCGTGCTGGGCCATCAGGGTCTTGATCTCGTTGATCACACCGGAGCGTTGAGCCGACTGGAATTCAGCGATCGATTTCGCGATTTCCTGCTGCTGGCGCAGCAATGCGTCTTTCTGTGCGATCAGTTCCTGAAGTGTCGTCATGGCTGGAATTGGTTTTGGAGTGAAGGAAGAGCACATGCTCAGGGTGCAGTATGCCGGCTTTTTACCGGCCAGGACCCCAACATTTCATGAAAAAATATTAATCACCCGGTATCCGGGGGTGCCCGGTTCTAATGCACAAGTCCGAATGCCGGTTATTCCACGGGGGTGGCGAAGAGTTCCACAGGATTCGGGCGCATCCGGGCATTGAATTGCCGAGCCAGCTCGGACGGCAGGCTGGACTTGTGCCGATGGTCCGACCAGTACTGGCGCCAGAGCCTCGCACCGCGCTCGCCATTCCACAGCCCCAGGGCGTGGCGCATGGCCGTCGGCCAGGCGCGCCCACCACGGTGCACCCGGTCCAGATACTCGAACCACTGGGTTTCTACGGATTCACGGCTGTCTGCGGGGCCGATTTGCCCGAAAAATCGCGCGTCCCAGCCGGCCATCATCCAGGGGTCGTGGTAAGCCTGTCGGCCGACCATCACGCCGTCCACGTGGGCCAGATGGGCCTCGATTTCGTCGTCGCTGCGCACGCCACCATTGAGCACGATGGTCAGGTGCGGGAAATCTTGCTTGAGGCGATAGACGAGTTCCGGACACAGCGGAGGAATGTCGCGATTTTCCTTGGGACTCAGACCCTTCAGCCAGGCGTTGCGGGCGTGGACGATGAACACCCCGCAACCGGCCTCGGCCACGGCACCGACAAAGTCGCGCACGAAGTCGTAGCGTTCGATCTGGTCTATGCCAATGCGGTGCTTGACGGTCACGGGCAGGTCCACGGCATCCCGCATGGCCTTCACGCCATCGGCCACCAGTTGCGGCTCGGCCATCAGGCAGGCTCCGAAGGCCCCCTTCTGCACCCGCTCGCTCGGGCAGCCGCAGTTGAGATTGACCTCGTCATAGCCCCACCGCGCCGCCAGCCGGGCACACGCGGCCAGATCCGCCGGTTCACTGCCACCAAGCTGCAACGCAAGGGGGTGCTCCGCAGCGTCGAAATCGAGGTGCCGCGCGGCATCGCCGTGCAGCAGTGCGCCGGTGGTGACCATCTCGGTATAGAGCCTGGTCTGACGCGTCAGCAGGCGATGAAACGTGCGGCAATGGCGATCCGTCCAGTCGAGCATCGGGGCCACGGACAGACGCCACGGCGAATGCACGGCGGGAGATGTAGGGGCAGCGTAGGTAGTCACCCGGGCATTATCCCGGCAGTCCGACGGACCAGCGTGAAGCGGTGTGGGGCGGCATCGCGTGATGTCGTTAACGATTATGTTAATTTTTTACGTAATGTTACATTGGCCTATGCCATCCACCCGCCCCCTCTGTCTGATCACCGGCCTGGACCGTCTGGGCATTCCGTCGGTCTGGCCCGCGCAGGACCGGATCTGGCCCGAAACCAACCGCTACACCGATCTGTGGGTCAGCGTGCTTGCCGCGCTCCGCCTGGATCCGTCGGCCTGCCTGCCCTACACGCTGGCGGTGGATTTCCTGGACGACCAGTGGACGCAGTTCCGTCCGTCGCACGACGATCTCTACATGCTCTACGGCATCGAGGTGCAGACGCTCACCCTCTGGCGACCGCTGATCGATCATCTGCACGAGCAGCTCAGTGCCGGGCGGCTGGTCGTTGTCGACGTGCCAGCGCGTGGCCTTCCCGATGGCGCGGGCGGCTTGCTGCACCCACGCCGCGCGACGGAAACCATCGTCATCAACGAGATCGACACGCAGCGCGAATGCCTCGGCTTCTTCCACCGGACCGACTACCGCGTGCTGCAGGGCAGCGAGTACCGCCGCCTGTTGCACCCCGACTCGGCGCCCGAGGCCGAAGCGCTGCTGGGCCGAGCGGAGGTCATCAACCTGCACAGCCTGGTGCGCCGCCCACCCGACACCCTGCGCCACCTCTCGCACCAGTTGCTGGAGAAATACCTGCAGCGCGTGCCAACCCGGCATCCACTGCGTCGCTGGAAGCGTCGATTTGCGCGTGAGGTCACGCCGCTGCTGGCGAGCGGGTCGACGCATTACCAGCACTGGGCAGAGGCCGGTCCGCACCAGCTCGGTGCCGCCTTCGAGCTGGCCGCGTTTTACCTGGTGTGGATTGCGGGTGGCTGCAGTGGCTCAGCCCATCTCGTGCAGGCGGCAGACGCATTCCGGCAACTGAGCGTGCTGGCACGCTCGCTGCTGCTCAAGGGCGCCCGCGCGGTGGAGAGCGGCCAGCCCTTCCAGGAACACGATCTGGTCGACCGCATGGTCCGCCACTGGAGCCGCGGCATGGCGCTGCTCGGTGCCGGCGAAATCGTGCTGGACACGCCGACGCTGGTGCTCAGACCCGGGTACCCACCAGACGGAGGTCCGCCAGCCGTGGACTGAAGCAGGAGTCCACCGCTCTGGCTACAGGGTCCACCGGCCCCGCATCGCGACGAGTTCGTTGCCGACGAGCGCACCCAGCACCAGCGCACCCCCTGCGAGCGCCGTTGGACCCGGCGCCTCGCCTGCACCGATCCACGCCCAGAGGACACCGAACACGACTTCCAGCAGCCCGAGCAGCGCAATTTCCGGCGCCGGCAGGATGCGCGTCAAGCCGACCACCAGCAGGCACGGTAGCGCCAGTTGAAACACCCCCAGCCCGGCGAGCAGCATGAGGTCGTGCGCGGACGCCTGCGGCGGCCACGCCAGCGGCAGCGTGAACAGCGCCGAGATCAACGCACCGATCAGCACCGCCGGCAGCATGTCCTGCGACTCGCCAGCCACTTCTCCGTGCGAGATGTGCTGCAGCACGGTGAAGTTGATGGCGGCCGCCAGCGGCACGGCCAGCGCCACGGCCATGCCCAGCAGGCTGCGCGCGTCGGCGGCCTGCACTTCGTGGCCGAACATCCACGCAATGCCTGCCCCGGCCACCGCGATAGCCAACCAGGTGCGCGCCGGCAGCCGGTGGTGCAGGAAGAGCCGCGCAAACAGTGCCGTGACCAGCGGCCCGATGGCCATCGTCACCAGCACATTGGCGACGCGGGTCATCGTCAAGGCCAGCATGAACGCCGTGAACATCACTGCCCAGCAAGCCCCCGACAGCCACACCACCCGCGGCGAGCGCCACAGGCCACGCCACAAGGCCACGCCGTGCAGCCCGGTCAGGGCCGCCGACAGCGCCAGCGCGGTGAAGGCGCTGCGCCAGAACGTCACCTCGAAGCCCTGCGCCACCTCGAAATGGCGGCTGACCACGCCGGCCGTGCTCCACAGCAGCGTGACCAGCACCATCAGCGACACCGCACGCACGTGCGACATGGGAATCCCTTCATCCATGAAAAAAGCCCCGGCGGATTTCCGGGGCTCGGTACGACAAACGCTCAGGCGATCAATCGCGCGCAGCGCGCTTGCGCTCGTGTTCGGCCAGGAAACGCTTGCGCAGGCGGATCGACTTCGGGGTGATCTCGACCAGCTCGTCGTCCTCGATGAACTCGACGCCGTATTCCAGCGACAGCTCGATCGGCGGCGTGATCTTGGTGGCGTCTTCCTTGCCGGAAACGCGGAAGTTCGTGAGCTGCTTGGTCCGGGTGGCGTTGACCACCAGGTCGTTGTCGCGGCTGTGGATGCCGACGATCATGCCTTCATAGACGGGATCGTTCGGCTTCACGAACATGCGGCCGCGGTCGTCGAGCTTGCCCAGTGCGTAGGTGAAGATTTCACCGGCGTCCATCGAGATCAGCACGCCGTTCTTGCGGCTGGCAATCTCGCCCTTGTGCGGCTCGTAGCCTTCGAAGATGTTGGCGATCAGGCCGGAACCGCGGGTCAGGTTCATGAACTCGTTCGAGAACCCGATCAGGCCACGCGCCGGAATGCGGTACTCCAGGCGCACGCGGCCACGGCCGTCCGGCACCATGTTGACCAGTTCGCCCTTGCGCTCGCCCATGGCCTGCATCACGCCGCCCTGGTGCTGCTCTTCCACGTCGGCCGTGACCATCTCGATCGGCTCGCACTTCTCGCCGTTGATCTCCTGGAACACCACACGCGGCTTCGACACGGCCAGCTCGTAGCCTTCGCGGCGCATGTTTTCCAGCAGGATGGTCAGGTGCAATTCACCCCGGCCCATCACTTCGAAGATGCCGTCTTCGTCGGTTTCCTTGACACGCAGCGCGACGTTGGACTGGAGTTCCTTCTGCAGGCGGTCCCAGATCTGGCGGCTGGTGACGTACTTGCCTTCGCGACCGGCCAGGGGACTGGTGTTGACGCAGAAGTTCATCGTCAGCGTCGGCTCGTCGATCTTGAGCATCGGCAGCGGTGCGGGATTGAGCGGATCAGTGATGGTCACGCCAATGCCGATGCCTTCGATGCCGTTGATCAGCACGATGTCGCCCGGGCCGGCTTCGGTGGTCTGCACCCGGTCAAGGCCGTGGAACGTCAGCACCTGGTTGACCCGGCCCTTCACGGCCTTGCCGTCCGGACCTTCCATGACCAGCACGTCCATGGACGGCTTGATGGTGCCCTGGCTGATGCGGCCCACGCCGATGCGGCCGACGAAGGTGGAGTAGTCGAGCGAAGAGATCTGCAGCTGCAGCGGCGCAGCGGGGTCACCCGCATTGGCCGGGACGTGCTTCAGCACCGTGTTGAACAGGGCCGACATGTCGGGGCCCCACTGCTCGCCCGGTGCGCCCTCTTCCAGCGAGGCCCAGCCGTTGATGCCCGAGGCATAGACGACGGGGAAGTCGAGCTGCTCGTCGGTGGCACCCAGCTTGTCGAACAGGTCAAACGCGGCGTTGATGACAGCGTCCGGCTTCGCGCCCGGCTTGTCCACCTTGTTGACCACGACGATGGGCTTCAGACCCAGCGCGAGCGCCTTCCTGGTCACGAAGCGCGTCTGCGGCATCGGACCTTCTTGTGCGTCGATCAGCAGCACCACGCCATCGACCATCGACAGCGCGCGCTCGACTTCACCACCGAAGTCCGCGTGGCCCGGGGTATCGACGATGTTGATGTGCGTGCCTTCCCAGCTCACGGCGCAGTTCTTGGCCAGGATGGTGATGCCGCGTTCTTTTTCGATCGCGTTGTTGTCCATCACGCAATCGACGACCTTTTCGTGGTCAGCGAAGGTGCCGCTCTGGCGCAGAAGTTGGTCCACCAGGGTGGTCTTGCCATGGTCGACGTGGGCGATGATGGCGATGTTGCGGATTTGCTTGGTCATGGGGTTGTACGCCAGGGGTGTGGCCGTTCGGGTTTCAGGACGGCTGCAGGGCCTGGACTTCAAGTGGGCTCAGGAGCCGATCGGCGATCAGCTCGCCGGCAGTGATGTGGGCGCTGCCCAGCAGGGCGCGACCATCGGGACCATAGACACGCACGCGCTCTGCATCGGGCTGACCCGTGCGGCGGCGCATGCCCGAGAGGAAACGACCGGCGTCTTCAGTGCTCAGATGCACCGCCGGCCAGTCCGACAGCAGCACATCGACGGGCAGCACCCGTGCATCGCGTTCAGCCTCGCTCATCGCCGTCAAGGCGTCGAGCGTGATCGAGCCGCGCAGATCGACCGGGCCGCTGGCAATGCGCCGCAGTCCGGCCAGGTGGGCGCCACAGCCGAGCACTTCGCCGATGTCTTCAGCGAGCGTGCGGATGTAGGTACCTTTGGTACACAGTACGTCGATCACCAGCGTTTCGGGCTGGTCAGCCTGCCACGCGATGAAGTCAATGCGGTGAATCGTGACTTGCCGCGGCTGGCGCTCGATGGTGATACCGGCACGGGCGTACTCGTAGAGCGCCTTGCCGTTGTGCTTGAGCGCCGACTGCATCGGTGGCAGTTGCGAAATCAGACCCGTGAAGCGCGCGCAAGCCGCATCGATCAGCGTCCGGTCCACCTGCACCGGACGTTCGTCGATCACCTCGCCTTCGCGGTCACCGCCGACCGTGCGCTGACCCAGGTGCAGCGTGGCCCGATAGCCCTTGTCGGCTTCAAGGCTCACCTGCGAAAACTTGGTGGCTGCACCGAAGCAGATCGGCAGCAGCCCGGTCGCCAGGGGGTCGAGCGTGCCGGTGTGTCCCGCCTTTTCGGCGCGGAACAGGCGCTTGACCTTCTGCAAGGCGTCGTTGCTCGACAGACCGATCGGCTTGTCGAGCAGCAGCACGCCATGCACCGCGCGGCGCTGGATGCGCACGCGGGGAGGCTTGGGCGCCACCACTTCGGCAGCGTCCATGGTCACATCGGCCGTCATTTGGAGGCGTCGTCCTTCGGTTCACCCTCAGTCACAGCGTCGTCCGGGACGCGCTGCGAATTGGCCAGGGTGATCAGCGCACTCAGTTCCGCTGCACGTTCGGTGGTGCGGTCGAAGTGGAAATGCAGCGTCGGCACGGTGTGGATCTGCAGCCGCTTGAACAAGCCGTTGCGCAGGAAACCAGCCGCCTCGTTGAGCGCCACTTCGGTCTCGCTGGCCTCACCGGTCAGCACCGAGAAACGAATGCGGGCATGGGCGTAGTCCGGCGTGATGTCCACGGCGCTGACCGTGACCATGCCGATGCGCGGGTCTTTGAGTTCACGGATCAGGTCGGCCACATCGCGCTGGATCTGGTCGGCCACCCGGAAGCTGCGGTTGGGAATGGAACGCTTGTGTCGCATGGATATCGCATCGAAGCCCATGGCAATGAACCACGGAAAAACAATGAGGCCCCGACACAGCGTCGGGGCCCGGAACGTGAGAGCGAAGCCTTACAGCGTACGCGCCACTTCCTTGATCTCGAAGAACTCCAGCTGATCGCCTTCAGCGATGTCGGTGTAGTTCTTGAGCTTGATACCGCACTCGAAGCCTTCCTTGACTTCCTTCACATCGTCCTTCAGGCGGCGGATCGAATCGACTTCGCCGGTGTAGATGACGATGTTCTGGCGCAGCAGGCGGAACTTGCAGTTGCGGCGCACCAGCCCCGCGGTGACCATCGAGCCGGCAACGGTACCGATCTTGGTCGCCACAAACACCGTGCGGATTTCGGCAGAACCAATCGCCTCTTCGCGCTGCTCCGGTGCCAGCATCCCCGACATGGCGGCCTTGATCTCGTCGACCGCGTCGTAAATGATGTTGTAGTAACGCAGGTCCACGCCGTTGTTGTCGGCGAGCTTGCGCGCACCGGCATCTGCCCGGGTGTTGAAGCCGATGATGACCGCCTTCGAGGCAATCGCCAGATTGACGTCCGACTCGCTGATGCCGCCCACCGCCGCGTGGACGATCTGCACCTTGACCTCGTCGGTCGAGAGCTTGAGCAGCGAGGTGGCCAGAGCCTCCTGCGAACCCTGCACATCGGCCTTGATGATCAGCGGCAGCATTTGTGCGGCGCCTTGGCCCATGCCCTCGAAGATATTTTCGAGCTTGGCGGCCTGGCGCTTGTTCAGCGTCACTTCGCGGTACTTGCCCTGGCGGAACGTGGCGATTTCACGGGCACGGCGCTCATCGACCAGCACCATGAACTCATCACCAGCACGCGGCACCTCGGTCAAGCCCTGGATTTCCACCGGGATGGAAGGCCCAGCTTCCTGGCACGCCTTGCCGTTCTCGTCGAGCATGGCACGCACGCGGCCATAGCTCTGACCCGCCAGCACAGCATCGCCGCGCTTGAGCGTACCGGACTGGATCAGCACCGTCGCGACCGGGCCGCGGCCCTTGTCCAGACGGGCTTCGATCACGAGGCCCTTGGCGAGTGCGGCCACCGGGGCGCGCAGCTCCAGCACTTCGGCCTGCAGCAGCACCTGCTCCAGCAGCGCGTCGATGCCCTGACCCGTCTTGGCCGAAACCAGACAGAACGGCGATTCCCCACCGAACTCTTCCGGGATCACGCCTTCAGCGACCAGTTCGCTCTTGACCCGTTCGAGGTTCGAGTCGGGCTTGTCGATCTTGTTGATCGCGACCACGATCGGCACCCCCGCCGCCTTGGCGTGGTGGATGGCTTCCTTGGTCTGCGGCATCACGCCGTCGTCCGCCGCCACCACCAGGATGACGATGTCCGTCGCCTTGGCACCGCGGGCACGCATCGCCGTGAAGGCTTCATGGCCCGGGGTGTCGAGGAAGGTGATCACGCCGCGCGCGGTTTCCACGTGGTAGGCACCGATGTGCTGCGTGATGCCACCCGCTTCACCCATGGCGACACGGGTGGTGCGGATGTAGTCCAGCAGCGACGTCTTGCCGTGGTCGACGTGACCCATGACTGTGACCACTGGCGGACGGGGCAGCGATTCGCCAGCCTCGGCCGCGTTTTCCTCTTCGAGGAACGCATCCGGATCGTCCAGCTTGGCCGGGAATGCCTTGTGACCCATTTCCTCGACGAGGATCATGGCCGTTTCCTGGTCGAGCTGCTGGTTGATGGTGACCATCTGACCCAGCTTCATCAATTGCTTGATGACCTCGGACGCCTTGACCGACATCTTGTGCGCCAGATCGGCCACCGAGATGGTTTCGGGCACATGGACTTCGTGGATCTGGACTTCGACCTGCGGTGCGAAGCGTTCGTTGCTGTGGTCATGGCGTTCGCCACGGCGACCACCTGAACGGCCAGCCGGCCCACGCCATGCGGTGCCACCACCCGGACGCGGCGGATCGGTGCGACCCTTGGCGGCGGCGCGCTTCTTGGCAGCGTCATCAGCCCAGCTCGACGAAAGCTTTTCGGACTTGACCGCCTTCTTGTCTCCGGGCTTGTCGCCTGGCTTGGCGGCCGTCGTCGGCGTCGTGCCGGGCGCACCCGGCTTCGGACGGTGGATCGTGCCCTTGATGCCATCCTTGCCAGCGGCAGCCCCTGCCGCGGCGGGCGCGACCGGTACTGGCTTCGGCTCTTCAGGTTTCTTGGCAACCAGCACCTTGCTCTTGCGCGACATCATGTCGCGAATCGCAGCAGCTTCCGCTTCGGCAGCCTTGCGACGGCGGTCCTGTTCCACCAGACGCTGCGCCTCGCCAGCAGCCGCATCGGCCGCCTTGACGACACGGGCGCCGGCACCCGGCAGCGACGGCGCTTGCACACCACGCACCGGCGTCACAGCCACCGAAACCGGCGACGCGGCCACACCACGCGGGGGCACCGGCATCGGCACATTCGGAGCACGCACTGGCTGCTGGACAGCCTTTTCGGCAACCGCAGAGACCACCGTCGGCGCAACCTCGACCACCACCGGCGCAGCGACCGGAGCTTCCACCACAGCCGCTGCAACCACCGGAGCCACCACCACGGGGGGAGCAGCACCACGGCGCGCACCGGCAGGACCATTGCCACGGCGATGCGAATTCAGGGCAGCGACTTCCACCGCCGCACGGGCCTGGGCTTCGGCACGGGTGCGGGCCTGGGTTTCGCGGGCCAGCGCATCCTTGGCTACCTGCGCTTGCGCCGCCAGCTCGGCATCGCTCACCACAACAGCAGCTTGCGCACGGGCGGCGGCTTCTCGCTCGGCTGCTTCGCGTGCCACCGCATCGGCGGAGGCACGGGCCGCAGCAGCAGCAGCAGCAGCAGCAGCCTCCTCGATAGCAGTGCGCTCGGCCGCCTCTTGGCGCGCACGGGTTTCGGCAGCCTGGCGCTCAGCTTCTGCAGCCTGGACTTGGCGGCGCAGTGCTTCAGCGGCCTCATCAACACTGTCATCGACAGACGGCAGCTCGAACTCTTCCGAGTCCCCCATAACCAGCGGCTCCGAAGCCGCAGCGCCCGAGACGAAGTCATCACGCTTGACGAAGGTGCGCTTCTTGCGCACTTCCACCTGGATCGTGCGGGCCTTGCCCGAGGCATCGGCCTGCTTGATTTCGCTGGTGGACTTCTTGGTCAGCGTGATCTTCTTGCGATCTCCGCCGACCGTGCCGTGCGAGGTGCGCAGGTAAGCCAGCAGGCGTTCCTTGTCGGCCTCGGTCAAGGGATCCCGGTCGGACTCCTTGCTCACTCCGGCGTGTTGAAGTTGCTCGAGCACAGTCGATACCGAACTTTTGAGTTCGGCAGCGAACTGGGCAACGGTGGTCACAGCCATGTGTTTGTTTCCTTGGGACGTGCGTCGTGTGCGGTCGGGTCGGACAGAGTGAGCGTTCAGGCGGTGAACCAGTGTTCACGGGCCTTCATGATCAGGGCCTTGGCCGCCGCTTCGTCGATGCCCGTCATCTCCGTCAGCTCATCCACGGCGAGATCGGCCAGATCATCGCGGGTGTGGACACCGCCTTCGGACAGCTTGGCGACCAGTTCGGGGGTGACCCCCTCCACATCACGCAAGTCCTGGGTGACTTCCTCGACGCGCTCTTCCTTGGCGATTTCCATCGTCAACAGCACGTTCTTGGCGCGGGTCCGCAATTCCTGCACCGTCTCTTCGTCAAAGGATTCTATTTCCAGCATTTCCTGCAGCGGCACGTAGGCCACTTCTTCCAGGCTGGTGAAACCTTCGGCGATCAGAATGTCGGCCACCTCTTCATCCACGTCGAGCCTGTCGACGAAGAGTTTGCGGATGCCGTCGCTCTCCTGAGCTTGCTTGGCCACCGATTCCTCAGCGGTCATGATGTTAATGCGCCAGCCGGTCAGCTCGGATGCGAGCCGCACGTTCTGGCCGCCACGACCGATGGCGATGGCGAGGTTTTCCTCGTCCACCACCACGTCCATGGCGTGTTTTTCCTCGTCCACCACGATCGACTGGACATTCGCCGGAGCCAACGCACCGATCACGAATTGCGCCGGATCTTCCGACCACAGCACGATATCCACCCGCTCGCCGGCGAGTTCATTGGTCACGCCGTTGACCCGCGAGCCACGCACGCCGACACAGGTGCCAATCGGATCGACCCGCTTGTCGTAGGACACGACGGCGATCTTGGCGCGCGAACCCGGATCACGGGCGCAACTCTTGATCTCCAGCAGCCCCTGCTCGATCTCGGGCACTTCCTGGCGGAACAGCTCGATCATGAAGGACGGCGCCGAGCGCGACAGCACGATCTGCGGGCCACGCAGCGTCGGGTCGATCTCGATCATCATGGCCCGCACACGGTCACCGCTGCGCAGGTTTTCCTTGGGGATCAGCTCGCTGCGCTTCAGACGCCCTTCGACCCGGCCGCTCTCGATGACGAGATCGCCCTTGTCAAGCCGCTTGACCGTACCGGTGAAGATCTTGTCGCCGCGCGACAGGAAATCGTTCAGCAGCTGCTCGCGCTCTGCATCACGGATCTTCTGCAGAATGACCTGCTTGGCGGCCTGCGCGCCGATCCGCCCGATAGGCACGGACTCGACCGACTCTTCGAGGTAGTCGCCCACGTCGATGTCGTCAATCTGCTCCTTGGCTTCGAAATGCAGGATCTCAGCCTCGGCCTGCTGCAGACCCGCCTCGTCCGGCACGACGTGCCAACGGCGGAAAGTCTCGTAGGCACCCGATTCGCGATCGATCGCGACGCGGATATCAACTTCGCCTTCATAGAGTTTCTTGGTGGCCGATGCCAGTGCCAACTCGACGGCACCAAACACGACTTCACGATCCACGTTTTTCTCACGCGAGATCGCATCCACCAGCATCAACAGTTCGCGGTTCATTCTTCGTGACCTCCGGATTCCTGTGTCGCCCCGCCCGCCGCCGCATCTCGCCGGCTGCGCCCCTTGAAATCCACCACCGGTACCAGCCGGGCATCGCGGACCTCATCAAGCACAAACCCCAGTACGTGGCTTTCCTTGCCTTCATGGAAAACCAGTTCGAGACCTGCAGCAGGGTCGTCGCCCACCACGCGCAACACGCCGCGGTATTTCTTGCGTCCCTGGAAAACCACCTTGAGCGTCAGATCGATTTCCGATCCGGCAAATCGCACGAAGGCGTCCAACCGCCTGAGCGGCCGGTCCAGACCCGGGGAAGACACTTCGAGCCGCTCGTATTCGCAACCCTCCACTTCCAGCACACGCTGAAGCTGGCGGGTCACCTGCTCGCAATCTTCCACGGTAACGAATTCGCCCGGCCCGGTCGGATAAACGACGTCGGGCATCCGGTCGATATAGACGCACAGCAACCCCCGAAGACCACGCTCGCAATCCACGAGGTCGTAGCCCAATCCGGTCACGGTGCGTTCGACAGCCTGCTGCCAATTCATCAATGCAGTACAAACGGCAGCCTCTTAGCCGCGCAACCACGGTAAACACCCAAGGGTGCCCACGTCGTCACGCCAGCCGGCTGCCGCGCTCCTTCCGGTGCCTTGCGGCGGTTCAAGCAAAAAAAATGGGCTGGATTCATCCGCCCATTCAGCGTTTTAGCGAAAGGGTGATGATACCCGACACAAGCCACGCGGGCAACCACTGCACACTGACTGCTCCGGTGCGTGCGAGAATCCGTTGTTTCGAACACTGATCATCCACTGATCCACATCTCGGAGAGTCCATGGGTTTTCTCGCAGGCAAGCGCCTTTTGATCACCGGTCTGTTGTCGAGTCGCTCGATCGCCTACGGCATTGCCAAGGCATGCCACCGCGAAGGCGCCGAACTGGCGTTCAGCTATGTCGGCGAGCGCTTCAAGGACCGCACCACCGAATTCGCACAAGAGTTCGGCTCCTCGTTGATCTACGACTGCGACGTCGGCAGTGACGAACAGATCCAGCACATGTTCGATGAGCTCGGCCAGGCTTGGCCAGAAGGCTTTGACGGTTTCGTGCACTCGATCGGCTTCGCGCCACGCGAGTGCATCGCTGGCGAGTTTCTCGACGGACTGAGCCGCGAAGCCTTCCGCATCGCACATGACATCTCGGCCTACAGTTTCCCAGCGATGGCCAAGGCGGCCTTGCCGCGCCTGCGGGAGCGCAGTGCCCTGCTGACGCTGAGCTACCTGGGTGCTGCGCGGGTCGTTCCGCACTACAACACCATGGGTCTGGCCAAGGCGTCGCTCGAAGCCAGCGTGCGCTATCTGGCGTCCAACCTGGGTCCGCAAGGCATCCGCGTGAACGGCATCTCGGCCGGCCCGATCAAGACGCTGGCCGCAAGCGGCATCAAGGACTTCGGCAAGCTCATGGCCATCTTCACGCAGAACGCCCCCCTGCGCCGCCTGGTGACCATCGACGATGTGGGCAACGTCGCCGCATTCCTGCTGTCGGACCTGGCCGCTGGAATGACCTCGGAGATCACCTATGTCGACGGCGGATTCAGCCACGTCATGGTCGGCTCGGCCGACGCCTGATCCGCGGTCGATCGCAACCCGCCATGCGCGCCCTGCTCGCTGAAGACGATGCCATCCTCGCCGACGCGCTGGGAGCGAACCTGCGCGCGGCGGGCTTCGACGTCGAGGTGGCAGACAACGGCGCCGTGGCAGAGTACCTGCTGACGCGGCAGACCTTCGACGTCGGCATCATCGACATCGGCCTGCCACTGGTCGATGGTCTGACAGTGGTGCAGCGCGTGCGGGCCGCCAAGCCCGGCATGCCGCTGCTCATCCTGACCGCGCTCGACGGCCTGCACAACCGCGTGGCCGGCCTCAACGCGGGTGCCGACGACTACTTGACCAAACCCTTCGACTTCCCCGAACTCGAAGCGCGCATCCGCGCCGTGCTGCGCCGCAGTCAGCCCGCACCACCCGCCGGCACACCGCTGGAGCCGGCCGATGCACTGATGGTCGGCCAACTCCAGTTCGACCGCGATGCGCGCCGGGTGACGATCGCAGGCCAGCCGGTCGATCTCTCGCCAAGAGAATGGCTGCTGCTGGACCTGCTGCTGAGCCAGCGCCGCAAGGTCATCACCAAGGAGCAGATCGCGCAGGCGTGGTCCACCGATGTCTCCGAAAGCGGCGGCCCCAGCTCGCTGGAGGTCTACATCCACCGCCTGCGCCGCAAGCTCGAAGGCTCCGGCGTCGGCATCCGCACCGTGCGCGGGCTGGGTTACTTGCTCGAAACCCAGGACTGACCTGCCCGTGCCCGTGCATCGCGGCGACACTGCGCTGCCATGCTGAATCTCCTTCAACCCCTGCTCAGCCGATTGCCGGTGGTGTCTCCTGGCAGCCGCTCGCTGCGCCGCCACCTGCTGGCCTGGCTGCTGCTGCCGCAGCTCGTGCTGTGGCTGGCGGCCGCGGCCGTGACCTACAACGTCGCCGTGCGCTATGCCGACCGCGCCAACGACCACGGCCTGTACCTGTCATCGCGCGCACTGGCGAGGCAGGTCAAGCCGATCGACAGCGGCCTGTTCGTCGACTTCCCGCGCGCGGCCAAGGACATCATCGAGGCCGATCCGGACGACCGCGTCTACTACATGGTCAGCAGTCCGCCCGGTGAATTCATCCTCGGCAACCACAAGCTGCCGCCGCCGCACAACGCCGACGCGCTGCGCCCCGACCGCCCCACTTTCTACGACGGTCAGGTCGAGACCTCGACCGGCACGGTGCAGGTGCGCGTGGCCGCCATCCTGCTGGACTATGGCGATCCGGCACTGCAGCGCCGCATGATGGTGCAGGTGGCCAAAAGCCGTGTCAGCCGCGAGGCGCTGGCGCGCGACATTCTCATCGACACGCTGCTGCCGCTGTCGGTGCTGGTGCTGGCGATGTCGGGACTGGTGTGGGCGGGGATACGCACGGGACTGGCTCCACTGGCGAGGCTGCGCGAAGCAGTCAGCGGCCGGGGACCGAACGACCTCGCGCCCATCGAGCTGCAATCCGCGCCGGAAGAGGTGCGCGACCTCGCTGCAGCGGTCAACACGCTGCTGGCGGCCGTACACGCGTCAGTGGTGGAACAGCGGCGCTTCATCAGCGACGCCGCCCACCAGTTGCGCACCCCGCTGGCCGGCCTGAAGAGCCAGTCCGAACTCGCCCTGAAGGAAGCCACCGACCCCGCGCTGCGCGCCCGGCTGGAGATGGTGCGTGAAAGCGCCACCCGCAGCGCCCACCTCGTCACCCAGTTGCTCACCCTCGCCCGCGCCGAGCCCGAATCGCTGGCCACGCTCGGGCGCAGCCGGTTCGATCTGCGCCGCCTCGTGCAAGACCTCACGGCGGAAATGGTGCCCCGTGCGCTGAATGAAGGCATCGATCTCGGGCTGGACGACGATGGCCACCCCGACGATGCCCCCGAGCCAGCGGTGACCATCGAAGGCAATGCGTTGTTAATCCGTGAAGCCATCGTTAATGTGATCGACAATGCCATTCGCTACGCCGGCCGGGGCAGCGAG
This sequence comes from Sphaerotilus sp., assembly GCF_031429695.1. Lineage (GTDB taxonomy): Bacteria > Pseudomonadota > Gammaproteobacteria > Burkholderiales > Burkholderiaceae_C > Sphaerotilus. Next base: position 118,705 of record NZ_JANPAB010000061.1, on the reverse strand, counting down.
ATCACGGTGCGGGTGCGCGAGGTGCGGGCGGGGCCTGGACAGCAGCCCACGGCAACCGTGGAAATCGATGACACCGGGCCAGGTCTGCCACCCACCTTGCACGAACAGGTGTTCGACCGCTTTTTCCGAGGCACCAATGAGGGCCGAGGCTGCGGACTCGGCCTGGCGATCGTCAAGGAGATCGTCGAGCGTCACCGTGGACGTGTCCGCCTGGAGTCACGCCAACCGCGGGGTCTGCGGGTGGTGGTGCAGTTGCCGACCACCTGATCCGGCCAGACCGCGGACTGTCAGGGGTTTCACCTAGTGTTAATTTTTTAAAGAAATATTAATCTTCGACTTCGTTCTCACCCACCACCGTTTTTGATTCCGGAGTGCATATGAAAAAGTTGGAGATGACCCGCCGCCCCGCCCAGACCCTGCTGGCTGTTGTTGCTGGCCTGAGCATGGCGGGCCTGTCGCAAGCCGGTGAAGTCGAAGTGCTGCACTGGTGGACCTCGGGTGGCGAGGCCAAGGCCGCGTCTGCCCTGAAAGCCACGCTGCAAGGCAAGGGCCACACCTGGAAGGACTTCGCCGTCGCAGGCGGCGGTGGTGATTCGGCCATGACCGTGCTGAAGTCGCGTGTCGTGTCGGGCAACGCCCCGGCCGCTGCCCAGATCAAGGGCCCGTCCCTGCAGGAGTGGGCCGCTGAAGGCGTGCTCGCCAACATCGACGACGTGGCCAAGGCCGAGAAGTGGGACAGCCTGCTGCCCCCGGTCGTCGCCAACGTCATGAAGTACAAGGGCAACTACATCGCCGCTCCGGTGAACGTTCACCGCGTGAACTGGCTGTGGGCCAACCCGGAAGCCTTCAAGAAGGCTGGCGCCAAGGTGCCGACCAACTGGGACGAGTTCTTCGTCGCTGCGGACAAGCTCAAGGCTGCGGGCATCATCCCCGTCGCCCACGGCGGCCAGAACTGGCAGGACTTCACCACGTTCGAGAGCGTTGCGCTCGGCGTCGGTGGTGCCGAGTTCTACAAGAAGGCGTTCGTGCAGCTCGACCAGGCCACGCTGAAGAGCGCGACCATGGAAAAGGTGCTGACCACGTTCAAGAAGGTGCATGACTACACCGACAAGAACGCCCCGGGCCGTGACTGGAACCTGGCGACCGCGATGGTCATCAAGGGCGAAGCCGGCATGCAGCTGATGGGCGACTGGGCCAAGGGCGAGTTCGTGGCCGCGGGCAAGGTGCCGGGCAAGGACTTCGTCTGCGCCGCCGCTCCCGGCACCGCCAAGTCCTTCACCTTCAACGTCGACTCGTTCGCGATGTTCAAGCTGAAGAACGACAACAACGTGAAGGCCCAGAAGGACCTGGCCGCCGCGATCATGTCGACCGACTTCCAGGAAGTGTTCAACCTGAACAAGGGTTCGATCCCGGTTCGCCTGAACATGGACCTGAGCAAGTTCGACGACTGCGCCAAGCTGTCGTCCAAGGACTTCGTCGAGACCGCCAAGACCGGTGCGCTGGTGCCGTCCGTCGCCCACGGCATGGCCATCCCGTCGGCCGCCGCTGGCGCGATCCAGGACGCGGTCAGCCAGTTCTGGAACAGCGACAAGATGACCGCCGCTGACGCCATGGCCAAGATCGCCACGGCCGCACAGACCAAGTAAGTCCACCGGCAGCTCCGCGGCTGCCCACCCACAGCCACCGGCTCTCAACCAGCCGGTGGCTTCGTTTTCACCTGCGGGACACACGACATGGCCTCCCCTAGCGCCGCTGCGCGTCTGGACCACTGGCTGCCCCGGATCGTTCTGGCGCCCAGTTTCCTTCTCTCCTTCCTCTTCATCTACGGCCTGATCGCCTGGAACGGCTACCTGTCGGTCTCCGCTTCGCGACTGCTGCCGAACTACGAATTTGTCGGACTGCACCAGTACACGTTGCTGTTCGCCTCCGAGCGCTGGATGGTCGCGCTCAAGAACCTCGGCATCTTCTCGACGCTGTTCATCGGCCTGTCGATGGCGGTCGGCCTGCTGCTGGCGATCCTGCTGGACCAGAAGATCCGCGCCGAAGGCGTGCTGCGGACCGTCTACCTCTACCCGATGGCCCTGAGCTTCATCGTCACGGGTACCGCGTGGAAGTGGATCCTGAATCCCGGCCTGGGCATCGAGCACCTGATGCACGGCTGGGGCTTCCCGAACTTCAGCTTCGACTGGCTGGTGAACCCCGATTACGCGATCTACACCGTCGTCATCGCCGGCGTGTGGCAGAGCGCGGGCTTCGTGATGGCGCTGTTCCTGGCGGGCCTGCGCGGCATCGACGACTCCATCATCAAGGCGGCCCAGATCGACGGCGCCTCGCTGCCGCGCATCTACTGGCGCATCGTGATCCCGAGCATGCGGCCGGTGTTCTTCAGCACGCTGATGGTGCTGGCACACATCGCCATCAAGAGCTTCGACCTGGTGATGGCGCTGACCGCAGGCGGCCCCGGTTTCGCGACCGACGTGCCGGCGACCTTCATGTACACGATGGCCTTCACCCGCGGCCAGATCGGCCTGGGCGCGGCCTCGGCGACCGTGATGCTGGCGACGGTGGCGGCGATCGTCGTGCCGTATCTCTACAGCGAGCTGCGCTCGCGTGACCGTTGAGTCCGGAGCACGCAACACCATGAAACACCACGTCAACCGACTGATCCTGTGGTCCCTGCTGGGGCTGTTCGCGGTCTTTTTCCTGCTGCCGCTCTACGTCATGCTGGCCACCTCGCTGAAGGACATGGCCGAGATCCGCGACGGCAATCTGCTGTCGTTGCCTGCAGGACTGGACTTCACCGCCTGGGGCAAGGCCTGGTCCACTGCTTGCACCGGCATCGACTGCGGCGGCCTGCAGCCCTACTTCTGGAACTCGATGACGATGATCATCCCGGCCGTGGCCATCTCGACCACGCTCGGGGCGCTCAACGGCTACGTGCTGACGAAGTGGCGCTTCAAGGGCAGCGAGCTGCTGTTCTCGTTCATGCTGTTCGGCGTGTTCATGCCGCTGCAGGTGGTGCTGCTGCCGATGTCGCAGGTGCTGGGCTGGATCGGGCTGTCGGACTCGGTGTGGGGCCTCGTCTGTGTCCACGTGCTGATGGGCCTGGCGTCCACCACGCTGTTTTTCCGCAACTACTACCTGAGCCTGCCAGACGAGCTGATCAAGGCGGCCATGCTGGATGGTGCGGGTTTCTTCCGCATCTTCTGGCGCATCGTGCTGCCGCTGTCGGCGCCGATCCTGGTCGTCACGCTGATCTGGCAGTTCACCAACATCTGGAACGATTTCCTGTTCGGCGTCGTCTTCTCCGGCGCGGACTCCAAGCCGATCACGGTGGGCCTGAACAACCTGGCCAACACCTCCAGCTCGGTCAAGGAATACAACGTGGACATGGCCGCCGCGATGATCGCCGCGCTGCCGACGCTGTTCGTCTACGTCGTCGCTGGCAAATATTTCGTGCGTGGCCTGACCGCCGGCGCCGTCAAGGGTTAATAGGATCCACACATCATGGGCGCACTTTCCATCCGCAACGTCCGCAAGAGCTACGGCGAGACGAACATCCTCAAGGGCATCGACCTGGAGATCGACAAGGGCGAGTTCCTGATCCTGGTCGGGCCGTCCGGCTGCGGCAAATCGACGCTGCTGTCGATGATCGCCGGCCTGGATTCGCCGACCTCGGGCACGATCCACATCGGCGACCGCGATGTCACCCACGAACTGCCGAAGAACCGCGACATCGCCATGGTGTTCCAGAGCTACGCGCTCTACCCGAACATGAACGTGGCCGAGAACATCGCCTTTGGTCTGGAGATGCGCAAGGTGCCCAAACCCGAGCGCGAGAAGGCCGTGGCCCGCGTGGCCAAGATGCTGCAGATCGAGCACCTGCTGGCGCGCAAGCCGGGCGCCTTGTCCGGTGGTCAACGTCAGCGTGTGGCGATGGGCCGGGCGCTGGCGCGGGATCCGCTGCTGTTCCTGTTCGACGAGCCGCTGTCCAACCTGGACGCCAAGCTGCGCGTCGAGATGCGCGCCGAGATCAAGCTGCTGCACCAGCGCACCAAGACGACCACCGTCTACGTGACGCACGACCAGGTGGAAGCCATGACGCTGGGCGACCGCATCGCCGTGATGAAGGACGGCGTGGTGCTGCAGTTCGGCTCGCCGGACGACATCTATGCGCGGCCCGCCACGGTGTTCGTCGCCGAGTTCATCGGCTCGCCGGCCATGAACATGGTGCAGGCGCAGGGCAGCGCGCAAGGCGTGGTCGCCAGCGGCGTGGCGCTGCCGACCAGCGCGGCGCAGCAGGCCGCCGTCAAGCCCGGCCAGAAGCTCATCTACGGTCTGCGCCCCGAGGCGCTGAACTTCGCCGACAGCGGCGTGGCCGGCGAGATCACGATGCTGGAGCCAACCGGCCCGGAAACCTACGTCAGCGTCAGGACCGCGGCGGGCCTGCTGGTCGTGCGCGCACCGGGCAAGGTGCTGCACGCAGTCGGCGACCGGGTGCACCTGAACTGGGGCACGCACGACGTGCACCTGTTCGACGCCGAGAGCCAGAAGCGCCTCGCCGACTGATCGCCACGGATTGAAGTAGGCGAGAAACCGACGGCGCGCTACGATGCGCGCCGTCGGCGCTTGTGTTTCCGGCCGCTCCTCCAGAGCCACCGACTCCCTTGAACCTCCCTCATCGCCCCTGCCTGCCATGACCACTCGCTCGCCCTTCCCCCGTCTTGTGGCCGACGTCGGCGGCACCAACGCCCGCTTCGGCTGGATCGCCGAGGAAGGCGCTGCCATCGACGCCGTGCGCACCCTGCCCTGCGCCGAACACGCCACGCTCGCCGACGCAGTGCGGGCCTATCTGGCCGGCCTCGGCCGGGGGCAGCCGGGCTCGATGGCCATGGGCATCGCCAACCCGATCACCGGGGACGAGGTCCGCATGACCAACCACCACTGGCAGTTCTCGATCTCGGCGCTGCAGGCCGAACTCGGGCTGCAGCGGCTGGTGGTGATCAACGATTTCACGGCGCTGGCGCTGTCGCTGCCTTCGCTGCAGCCGCACGAGTTGCGGCAGGTCGGCGGTGGCGCCGCGCGGGCGCATGCGCCGATGGCGCTGATCGGACCGGGGACCGGGCTGGGCGTGTCGGGGTTGGTGCCCGCGGGGGCGCAGTGGGTAGCGCTGGCCGGCGAAGGCGGTCACGTCACGCTGCCGGCCACCACCGAGCGCGAGGCGGCATTGATTGCGCTGCTGGGCCAGCGTTATGGCCATGCGTCGGCCGAGCGCGCCATCTGCGGCGCGGGGCTGGTGGCGCTGTATGAAGCCGTGTGCGTGCTGGATGGGGCCATCGCCGAGCCGTCCAGCCCGGCCGATGTGACCACGCGCGCGCTGGGTGGCACCTGTGTCCGCAGCGCCGAGGCGGTGGCGCATTTCTGCGCGCTGCTGGGCAGCGTGGCAGGCAATCTGGCGCTTACGCTGGGGGCGCTGGGTGGGGTCTACATCGGCGGTGGCATCGTGCCGCGGCTCGGCGAGGCCTTCGACCGCTCGGATTTCCGCCAGCGCTTCGAGGCCAAGGGGCGCTTCAGCGCCTATCTGGCGCAGATGCCGGTGTTCGTCATCGATGCCAGTGTGTCGCCGGCGCTGCTGGGCGTCGCGCGGGCGCTGGACCAGGAACTCTGAACGGACACGAAACATGAAAAAGCCGCAGCGTCTGCTGCGGCTTTTTTCATGCAGGAACGTGATCAGGCGGGCGTCAATGTGAATGCATAGGTAGCCGCGGGCTCATACGGCACGATCTCGGCAGTCCACTTGCCATCGGTCGACTGCTTGACCATCACCTTGACCGGGAAGGTCAGCTTGTCCTTCTGGATGAAGCCAGGGACGTCGTTGTAATTCCAGGTCTTGGTATAGACCTCGCCCGACTTGGCAAACGCAATCTGCAGCGTCACGAAGGTCTGGGCCGGAATCGGTGCACGCACCTTGGTGGCAGCAATCCAGTAGTTGCCGGCACGCAGCTTGCTTTCGTCGCAAGATGCGTAGTAGTGCTCTGGTCCAACCGTTCGGCTGTCCGCGTCCAGGAAGCCGGAAGTGCCGACCAGCGTCGCGCCGCCGCCGCCCTTGCCGACGTCGCCGGTATCGGTGAAGTGCACGTAGTCGCCAGACGGCTCAATGACCTGCAGGTCAAAGTCGTTCTGGATGTCTTCCATCAAGCCCGTGACGGTATTGAGCTTCTGACCAATCGCCGCCGCAGGTACCGCCCACGACAGCGTCGCGGTAAAGAAGCCCTGGTTCTGCGCAGGTGTAGGAATGGTCAGCGTGGCCATTGTCGCGGTCAGCGAGGACTGCAGCGCCACCGCCGGCAATGCAGTCAATTCCTGCTTGAGCACGGTCTTGTCCGTCGGCGAACCCAGCTTCGCGAATGCCTTGTCGGCGAACAGCGTGCCTTGCGAGTACCCAACCATCAGCAGCTTCTGGCGCTCGGTGTAGAGCGCCTGGGCACGCGCCAGTTGGCGGGCCGCCATCGTCGTGCTGACCTTCAGTTCAGCCTCGAGATCGGTCTTCGCCTTGGTCGCCAGGCTGGTGACGGTGGCGGGATAGGCCGAGGTGATCGCCAGGAAACGGGAATCACCGGACTTGGCCGCCAGCACTGACCAGTTGTCGGCACTGCCGGACGCCATGTCCCAGAAGTATTCCCAGTTCTGGGTCAGCGCGCCGTCCAGCAGCTTGCGGTATTCGCCGGCCAGCGCCTGGAAACGCGATTCGGTGGCACCGCTGGCGGTGCCGGCGGTGCTGTAGAAGGTCTCATAACGCACCGGCTCGGGCTCGACCTTGCCGGTCGTGGTCGTCGCGGTCTCGGCGGCACCCGTGTACTTGCCGTGGCGCGAGATGCGCAGCGCGGCGCGCTGGGCATCGGCGTCTTCAGGGGTCGCAAAGGTGCCGTTGTAATAGGCGACGACGTAGCCGCCATCGGGTTCACAGATCGTCGAGGCCGCTTGCGCGATGCCCAGCGAGCCGGCCGCCAGCAGACCGAGGACAGCGCCTGTCAGAGGACGGAGGAAGGTGCGGGGGGTACGGGTATTGCGGCGATCAAACACAGCCGTCTCCTTGGGGTGCGCGGGCCACGGTGTCGTTGACCAGTTCGACATACTTGAGATAGGCAGTGACGCGGGCATCGGTGTTGACCGTCACGCGGCGCAGGTCGGCCACCGTCTTGTAGCCGGCCTCGATCGAAGGCGCCTTCTGCATGATGCATTCCACGGCGTCGCTGGAGGCCAGGCGCGCCGCACGCACGGCGGTGTCGTCGGTCAGCGTCAGGGTCAGCACGGTCTGGTAGGACTTGGCCAGCTGGGCTGCTGCTTTGGGCAGATCGCCGGCATAGCCCTGGGTGCCGATCCACGCCGTGACGTCGTCCCGCACGCCATCGCCGTTAGCATCGGTTCCCGCCACCGCTGTGGAACGGTCCAGCGTCAGCAAGGCCCCACTGGTCTGCAGTCTGGTCATCACCGTTGCAGTCGGCTCAGCCACCACAGCAGCACTGCCCCCACCACCACCACCGCACCCTGTCAGCACACCCAGGGCCACCAGCCCCAAGAGTCGAGTTGTCTTGTTCAGCATCGATTCCACGCAATATAAGTTTAGGTTTTGTCGCGTCGAACAGTCTCACCCGATGAGCCTGCCGTGAAGTTCACGAGTCGCAATTCCGGTGGATCCTGCTGCCCGACGAAACACATTCTCGAACCGCAAGGGAAGTCGACACACCCTCTATTCAGGTGGTCATAAATTGAACATTTCCACTAATGCCAATTAAGCAGCATTCGGCGCCCCGGCATCCGAGGCCAGGGCGCCGATCAGCACCAGCAACCCCGCCTCGTCGAGGATGGACAGGCCCAGCGCCTGAGCCTTTTCCAGCTTCGAGCCGGCCTCTGCCCCCGCGACCAGGTAGTGCGTCTTCTTCGAGACCGAGCCACTGACCTTGCCCCCTGCCGCCTCGATCAGGTCCTTGGCGGCGTCACGGCTCAACGTCGGCAGTGTGCCGGTCAGCACCAGTGTCAGGCCGGACAAGGGCAACACTTCGGCACTGGGAACACCGTCACTTTCCTCCCAGACCAGCCCGGCCACACGCAATTGCTCCACCACTTCGCGGTTGTGCGGCTGGTCGAAGAAGGTGCGCAGGCTCTGCGCCACCACCGGACCCACATCGGCCACCTCCACCATCTGGTCCGCCGTGGCGTCCATCAGCCGGTCGATGCTGCCGAAATGCCGCGCCAAGGCCTTGGCCGTCGATTCACCGACATGCCGGATACCAAGCGCATACAGGAAGCGCCCCAGCGTCGTGTGCCGGCTCTTCTCCAGCGCATCGACCAGGTTCTGCGCACTGCGTTCGCCCATGCGGTCCAGCGCCGCCAGCTTGGCCACACCCAGCCGGTACAGCTCGGGCAGCGTGCGCACGATGCCGGCGTCGACGAGCTGCTCGGCCACCTTGTCGCCCAGCCCCTCGACATCCATCGCCCGTCGGCCAGCGAAGTGCAGGATCGCCTGCTTGCGCTGCGCCGGGCAGAACAGGCCACCGGTGCACCGCCAGTCGGCCTCGCCCTCCTCGCGCACGATGTCGCTGCCGCAGACCGGGCAATGCCCGCCAAGACGCTGGTACAGGTCGAACGGCTCGCCCACATTCGGCGGCCGGCGCTCCAGCACCACGCCGACCACCTCCGGGATCACGTCACCGGCCCGGCGCACGATGACGGTGTCACCCGTGCGCACGTCCTTGCGCCGGGTCTCGTCCTCGTTGTGCAGCGTGGCGTTGCTCACCGAAGTGCCGCCGACGAAAACCGGCTCCAGCTTGGCCACCGGCGTGAGCTTGCCGGTACGGCCGACCTGGATGTCGATCTCGCGCACGGTGGTCATCTGCTCCTGGGCCGGGTACTTGTGCGCCACCGCCCAGCGCGGCTCGCGGCTGACGAAGCCGAGCTGGCGTTGCAGGGCCAGATCGTCGACCTTGTAGACCACGCCGTCGATGTCGAAGGGCAACTGGTCGCGCTGGGCACCGATGCGCTGGTGGAACGCTGCCAGCCCGTCGGCCCCCTCCACCACCGCCCGTTCGGCGCACACCGGCAGGCGGAAGGCGTCGAGCGCGTCCAGCACGCCGCTGTGCGTGGCCGGCAGTGCCCAGCCCTGCACCTCGCCCAGCCCGTAGGCGAAGAAGCTCAGCGGACGCTCGGCAGCCAGCGCCGGGTCGTGCTGGCGCACCGCGCCGGCGGCGGCGTTGCGCGGGTTGACATAGGTGCGCTCGCCCTTGTCGCCCCGGGCAATGCGTTCGCGCTGGCGCTCGTTGAGCCGGTCGAAGTCGTCGCGGCGCATGTAGACCTCGCCGCGCACCTCCAGCACCGCTGGCAACCCACCCGGCACGTCACGCAGCCGCAGCGGAATCTGGCCGATGGTGCGGATGTTTTGCGTCACGTCCTCGCCGCTCTCCCCGTCGCCACGGGTGGCCGCCTGCACCAGCACACCGTCCACATAGCGCAGGTTGATCGCCAGCCCGTCAAACTTCAGCTCGCAGGCGTAGCGCAACGGTGGTGCATCCTCGCCCAGACCCAGCTCACGCCGGACGCGGACGTCGAAGGTGCTGGCACCGGTCGCTTCGGTGTCGGTCTCGGTCCGGATGGAGAGCATCGGCACGGCATGACGCACCGCCGCGAAACCATCGAGCACCTGGCCCAGCACCCGCTGCGTCGGTGAATCGGCGGTGCGGAGTTCCGGCCGTGCGGCTTCAAGAGCCTGAAGGGCCTGGAAGAGTCGGTCGTACTCGGCGTCGGGAATTTCCGGCGCGTCGAGCACGTAGTAGCGGTGGGCGTGGTGGTGCAGTTGCCGGCGCAGTTCGGCGGCCTGCTCGGCAGGAGAGGCCTGCGTATCGGGGCCGCAGGAGATGTCCGGCGGCGACGAGAAGAGATCGGTTTGCGACATGCGCGCCAGTGTAGGCGCGCGCCCGGCTCAGGTGAACCCGGCTGGTCTAGCTGAACAGACGCCGCGCAGCCGGTGATCCCGCCGCCAGTTCGAACTCCGCAAGCTTGGCGTACAGGCCGTCCAGATCCTCGCGGATCAGCGTGAACGCGCCGGCGTTGAGCGGGCGCCCTTCGTCGTCGTTGACATCTGCGTCGAGTGCGATGGCGAGCGCCTGCCCGGAGGCGCACCAGGCGTTGAACGGCTGCTCGGCCTGTGGCGTCTGTGGCACGTCGAACACCAGCGCCATCTCGGACACCCAGGAGTGGTCCGGATCCTCGGCCAGCGCGGCCTGGGCGTCGAACACCAGCGCCAGCACGGGCGGCGCACCGTCGTCGCGGCCCGGCAGGATGAGCCGGCCCGGCACAGGTCCGCTGACAAAGCCATGCCGCGCCGCATGCTGCTGGATCCAGCTCACCGGCCACTGGCCGTGGCGGGCCGTCAGACGCATGGCGAGCTGTGCGTCATGGTGCACCGCCACCCGGTCGAGCGAGCGCGCCCGGGCCACCACATCCAGCATGTCCGGAAACTCGGCCTCCGCCGACAATGGCTCGGCAAAGCGCTGGATGATCTGGACAAACTCGGAATATTCGATCTCGTTGACGGCCCCAAGCCGGTTGGCCAGTTGCAGCCCGGCACGCAGCTCGGCGTAGGTCTGGCCGGCCAAAGGCGTTTCCCACTCGCCGGTCCGGCTGTTGCAGGCCTCGATCAGGAAGGGCTTGCCACCCGCACGGCGCGACGGCGGCCAATGCGCCAACACCGCCTCGCCAGACAAGGGAAGCTCGGGCAACAAGCGGGCAATGGCGTCGATCAGCGGATCGATGCGCAGGGCGGCCACCGCGCGGCGTGCAAGCACGTTCAGGGCTGCGGGCACAGCGGTCAGACGCTGTTCGAGCACCTCGACAGGCGAGGCAAGCGGTGCGGCATCCAGCGGCATCGGCTCGGTCGGTGCCTGCGCCTCCTCGAAGCTCGGCTCCAGGTACCCCGTGGTCACGGCGGCGGCACTCGGCACGACGGGATCCGCTGCCTGCAGCCGCGGTGGACGCACCTTGCCGCCGACACGGCGGGTCTGCCAGGCGCCATGCCCGACGACAGCAGCGAGCACCAGCCCACCAACGATGGCCAACCAAACTTGCAAAGAATTCATCGGTCCCCGGGTTCCTGGTCATGGCCTGAACAGTGTGTCTTGCCGCCTGCGTCGCCGCTCACGGTAGCTCAGCCAGTGAGACTGCCGCGTCCATGTCGACCGCGACGATGCGCGACACACCTTGTTCCTGCATTGTCACGCCGATCAATTGCTCGGCCATCTCCATCGCGATTTTGTTGTGCGAAATGAAAAGAAACTGCGTGCCAGACGACATTTGACGGACCAGACGGGCATATCGCTCGGTATTCGCATCGTCCAGTGGTGCATCCACCTCATCGAGCAGACAGAACGGCGCCGGGTTGAGCAGGAAAATCGCGAACACCAGCGCAATGGCCGTGAGGGCTTTCTCGCCGCCGGAGAGCAGGTGGATGGTCGAGTTCTTCTTGCCCGGCGGCTGTGCCATGACTTGCACGCCTGCGTCGAGAATCTCCTCACCCGTCATCACCAGTCGGGCCTGACCGCCACCGAACAGGCTGGGGAACATGCGCCCGAAACCGTCATTGACCTGATCAAACGTGGCCTTGAGCAGGTCGCGGGTTTCCAGATCGATCTTGTGGATCGCGGCTTCCAGCGTCTGCATGGCCTCGCTGAGGTCGGCCACCTGCGCGTCCAGGAACTGCCGGCGCTCTCTGGCCGCACCGAGTTCATCCAGTGCGGCCAGGTTCACGGCACCCAGCGCGTTGATCTCGCGCTGGATGCGGTCGATTTCGCCCTGCAAGCCATGCAGGCGCACGCTGCCTTGCTCGATGCCGGCGGCCAGCGCCTCCAGATCGACCGCCGCCGCCTGCAGCTGCTCCAGGAACTGTGCACCACCGAGCTGCGCGGCCTGTACCTCAAGCTGCAGCCGAGTGATCTCGTCGCGCAGCGGCTGCAGGCTGCGCTCATGCGCGGCGCGCTGCTCGTCGGCGCGGCGCATCTGCTGCGAGAGTTCATCCCAGGTCTGGCGAACAGCGGCCAGCGCCTGCTCGCGCCCGACCCGCAACGCCAATGCTTCCTGCAGACCGCCTTCCGCGGCAGCGTCATCCAGTCCAGCCAACTCGGCGGTGAGCTGCTCCAGCGCACGCGCGTTGACGGTGAGCTGCTGCGCCGCCGTTTCCAGCCCGCGTTGCAGCTCGCCCCGACGCGCCAGCAGCGAACGGGCCGCGAACTGCGCCTCCTGCGCCGTGCGCTCCAGGCCGCGCAGTTGCTCGCGGGCATCCGCCAGCCGACGCTCGGCGCTGATCACCGCGTCTTCCAGCTCGGCGTGGCGCTCCTGCTCAGTGGCGAGCATCAGGTCCAGCTCTTCAAACCGCGCCTCACCGGTCACGCGACGCTCTTCGATGTCCTCGATCTGCGCATCGACCTCGGCGAGTTCGGCGTCCAACTGGTCGCGGCGGCGCGTGACCTGCTCGGCCTGCTGCGTCAGGCGCAGAACCTCGACCTGCAACTGGTGCGCCCGCGTCTGGCTGTCGGCAGCGTCGCGGCGGGCGCTGGCGAGCCGCTGCGCCGCGTCGGTGTAGGCCGCTTCGGCGCGGACCAGCGCGCTGCGGGCGTCATCGGCCATCAAGGCTTGCGCACGAACCTGCGTTTCCAGGTTCTCGATTTCCTGCGCCCGCGCCAGCATCCCGGCCTGCTCCGAATCCGGCGCGTGGAAGCTCACCGCGTAGGCGCTCACCGCGTGGCCAGCCGGCGTCAGGATCAGCTCGCCGTGCGTCAGCCGGCTGCGCAGCGCCAGTGCCTCCTCGACATTCACCGCCGTGTAGACCCCTTCGAGCCAGTCGTTCAGCAGCGCCATCAGCCCCGGATCACCCACCCGCAGCAGGTCGGTCAGCCGCGGCAAGGTGCGGTGCGTGTTGGCGATCGCGGTCGTTGGAGGCGAATAGAAGGCGAGCTTGGCCGGCGGCGGGTCCAGATCAAAGCCACGCACTGTCTCGATCCGACCCACCTCCAGCGCCTGCAGCCGCTCGCGCAGGGCCGATTCGAGCGCGGTTTCCCACCCCGGTTCGATGTGGAGACGGCGCCACAGGCCCTGCAGCCCGTCCAGCCCGTGCCGCGCCAGCCACGGCCGCAGCTTGCCTTCGGTCTGCACCTTCTCCTGCAGCGCCCGCAGCGCGTCGAGCCGGGCGGTCAGTGCCGACTGCCGGGCGGACTCGCCATTGGCCGCGCTCTGCTGACCGCGGCGCTGCTCGTCGAGCGTGGGCACGAGGTCGGACAACTCGTGCAGCCGGGCATCGGCCAGTTCCTGCACTTCCTGCGCCCGCACCAACTGGAGGCGCAAGTCGCTGAGGCGGTGGTCTTCAGGTGTGCCAAGCTGACGCCGTTCGCTGCCCAGACGCTCGCGGCGGGTCTGCAGCTCCCGGCTGCGCTCGTCCAGGTGGCGTGACTGCGCGGCCAGCACCTGGATCTGCTGCTGCACCTCGCTGGCGCGGGTGCGTTGCGTGGCAGCGCGCTGGCTGGCCTGGCGCAGCGTGTCCTCGACGGCAGGCAGCGCCATCGAACGCTCTTCCACCTGCGCCGCGAGGATCTCGCCCTGCTCCTCCGCTGCGGCGAGCTGTTCGGCCAGCGTCTCCAGCTCGGCCTCGGCGTGTTCGCGGCGCAGCGTCCATTGCTGCGTCTGCACGCTGATCTCGGCTTGCCGCTGCAGGCCGCGCTGGCGCGCATCAACGACGTGGCGGATGCGCTCCTCCAGCCGGCTGACCTGCATCGCGGCTTCAGCCAGCACGGACTGGGCTGCATGCAACCCGTCGCTGGCGTCGTAGTGCGACTGGCGCAGCGATTCCTGTTCGGCCTCGACGTGGCGCAGCTCTGCGGTACGCAACTCCAGCGCATTGGTGGCTGCCAGCTCGGCGAGCCGGACGCGCTCGCGCTCGCTGGTGGCATCACGGTGCTTGAGGAACCAGAACTGGTGCAGTTTGAGCGTGCCGGTGTCCTGCAGCGTGCGGTAGCGCAGCGCGACCTCGGCCTGCGCTTCGAGCTTGTCGAGGTTGGTCGTCAGCTCGCGCAGGATGTCGTCCACGCGGGTCAGGTTCTCGCGGGTGTCCTTCAGGCGGTGTTCGGTCTCGCGGCGGCGTTCCTTGTACTTGGACACGCCGGCCGCTTCCTCCAGAAACAGCCGCAATTCCTCCGGCCGCGATTCGATGATCTTGCTGATCGTGCCCTGGCCGATGATGGCGTAGGCGCGCGGGCCCAGACCAGTGCCGAGGAACACGTCCTGCACGTCGCGCCGGCGCACCGGCTGGTTGTTGATGTAGTAGGTGCTGGTGCCGTCGCGGGTGAGCACGCGCTTGACGGCGATCTCGGCGTACTGGTTCCACGAGCCGCCCGCCCGCCCGGCGTCGTTGCTGAACGCGAGTTCGACGCTGGCGCGGCTGGCCGGCTTGCGGTTGCCGGAGCCGTTGAAGATCACGTCCTGCATCGACTCGCCGCGCAGCTCGCTGGCCTTGGACTCGCCCAGCACCCAGCGCACGGCGTCCATGATGTTCGACTTGCCGCAGCCATTGGGGCCGACCACTCCAACGAGTTGCCCGGGCAGCTGGAAATGCGTCGGATCGGCGAAGGATTTGAAGCCCGAGAGCTTGATCGAATTCAGGCGCATCGACGCGTTGCCGTGGTGTCAAGTCGTTGATTTGAATGGTATTTTCACCCGTTTGCGGCAGCGAAGGGCGGCCGCGATGATAGCACCCGCCCTGCGCCAGACCACGAACTTGGGCACACTCTCGGGTCATCCCGAATGGACAATCGATGCCCGACACGTTTCCCCTGACACCGCGCCGTGAGCGCGTGATGCTGCTGACCCTGGCTGCGATCCAGTTCATCCACGTCGTGGATTTCATGCTGATGATGCCTCTGGGGCCACAGCTCACGGTGATCTTCGGGATCAGCGACGCGCAGTTCGGGCTGCTGATCGCCGCCTACACGCTGGCCGCCGGTGTTTCCGGATTGGCCGCCACCACCTACATCGACCGCTTCGAGCGCCGCTGGCTGCTGCTGATCCTGTTCGCGGGGCTGGCGGTGGCGACGCTGGCGTGCGGGCTGGCGCCGACCTTCCACACGCTGATGGCAGCGCGGGTAGCAGCAGGGCTGTTCGGCGGTGTGCTGGGGTCGCTGGTGCAGACGATCGTGGCGGACGCGGTGCCCTTCGAACGGCGCGGGGCGGCCATGGGCATGGTGATGGCGGCGTTCTCGATGGCGACTGTGGCCGGCGTGCCCGCCTCGCTGTGGCTGGCCAACACCTGTGGCTGGCATGCTCCCTTCCTCGTGCTGCCGGCGGTGTCGGTGCTGATCTGGGTGGCGGCGAGCCGGTGGGTGCCGCGCATGACCGGCCATCTCGTCGCGCGTGACAGCCGCGAGAACACGGTGCAGCAACTGCGGCAGGTGCTCGGTGTGCGCAACCACTGGCGGGCGTTTGCGCTGACGGTGCTCATGGTGTTCAGCAGCTTCACGATGATTCCCTACATCACGCTGTTCACCACCACCAACCTCGGCCTGACCACCGCGCAGGTGCCGATGATCTACCTCGCTGGGGGCCTGGCCACGCTGATCAGTTCGCAACTGCTGGGCCAGCTGGCCGACCGCTGGGGCAAGGTGCCAACCCTGCGGCTGGTGGCGCTGCTCGCGCTGGGGCCGATCCTGGCGCTGCCGCAACTCGCGCACTGGGGCCTGACCACGCTGGCACAGGTGCTGGTGGTGACGACGCTGTTCTTCGTGCTGGTGTCGGGGCGCATGGTGCCGGGCATGGCGCTGGTGACCTCGGCAGTCGAGCCGCGCTCGCGGGGGGCGTTCATGAGCCTGAACAATGCGATGCAGTCCGGCGCGATGGGTGTGGCGTCGCTGGTCGGCGGGCTGCTGATCTGGCGCGACGGACAGGGGCTGGTGCAGGGCTATGCGCGGGGCGGGTGGCTGGCGCTGGGCTGCACGCTGGCGGTGGTGTGGCTGGTGGGAAGGCTGCAGGTGGTCGCAAGCACGACCAGCTCCAAGGCCCATGCCCGATAATCCCGCCCCATGAACCCGCTGCTCTCGCGCCTCCAGCCCTACCCCTTCGAGCGCCTGCGCGCGCTGACCCAGGATGTCCGCTCGAACCCGGATTTCAGGCCGATCAGCCTCGGCATCGGCGAGCCCAAGCACCCGACGCCCGAGTTCCTGAAACTCGCGCTGACCTCGTCGCTCGACGGGCTGGCCGCCTACCCGGCCACCGCCGGCCTGCCCGCCTTGCGCAAGTCGTGCGCCGGCTGGGTGCAACGCCGCTACGGCGTGGCGCTGGACGCCGACACGCAGATCCTGCCGGTCAATGGTTCACGCGAGGCGCTGTTCTCGCTGGCACAGACCGTCATCGACCCGACCCGCGATGCGGCAACGGGTGGCCCGGTCGTCGTCTGCCCCAATCCGTTCTATCAAATCTATGAGGGCGCGGCCTACCTGTCCGGCGCCACGCCCGTCTTCGCCAACAGCGACCCGGCGCGCAACTTCGCCGCCGACTGGTCACAGATCGACGAAGCCACCTGGGCGCGCACGCAACTGCTCTACGCCTGCTCGCCGGGCAACCCGACCGGTGCCGTGGTGCCGCTCGACGAGTGGGCCGAGCTGTTCGCCTTGTCCGACAAGCACGGCTTCGCGATCGCCTCGGACGAGTGCTACTCCGAGATCTATTTCCGCGAGGACGCCCCGCTCGGCGCACTCGAAGCCGCGAAGCAGCTCGGCCGCACCGACTTCCAGCGCCTGATCGTGCTGACCAGCCTGTCCAAGCGCTCGAACGTGCCGGGCCTGCGCTCGGGCTTCGTGGCAGGGGACGCGCAGATCCTGAAGTCCTTCCTGCTCTACCGTACCTACCATGGCAGCGCCATGAGCACCACCGTCCAGCAGGCCAGCATCACCGCCTGGGACGATGAGGCCCACGTCGTCGAGAACCGCGACCTGTACCGCCAGAAGTTCGCGCAGGTCACGCCCGTGCTGGCCGAGGTATGGACGTGGCGCTGCCCGACGCGGGCTTCTACCTGTGGGCGAAGGTGCCCGAGACCGTCTTCGGCGGCAGCGACACCACGTTCACGCGAGAACTGCTGGCTCAATACAATGTCGCGGTGCTGCCCGGCAGCTACTTGGCCCGCGAAGCGCATGGCGTGAATCCCGGCGCCGGGCGCGTGCGCATGGCGCTGGTGGCTGGCGTCGGGGAATGCCTCGAAGCCGCCCGCCGCATCGCCGCATTCGTGCGCACCAACACCCGCCACACCGCCTGATCCCAACCGAATCCGAGAGAACTCCATGTCCGACCACAGCCAACTCCAGCAAGTCATCGAAGCCGCCTGGGAAGACCGCGCGAACCTGTCCATCGCCTCGGCCCCGGCCGATGTGCGCGACGCCGTCAACCACGTCATCGACGCCCTCGACACCGGCAAGCTGCGCGTGGCCGAGCGTCAGGGCGTCGGCCAGTGGCAGGTCAACCAGTGGGCCAAGAAGGCCGTGCTGCTGAGCTTCCGCCTGAACGACAACGTGCCGATGGGCGCGGGTGACCTGAACTTCTTCGACAAGGTGCCGACCAAGTTCGCCGGCATGTCCGAAGCACAGTTGCGCGCCACCGGCGTGCGCGTGGTGCCACCGGCCGTCGCACGCCGCGGCAGCTTCGTTGCCAAGGGCGCGATCCTGATGCCGTCCTACGTCAACATCGGCGCCTACGTCGATGAAGGCACGATGGTCGACACCTGGGCCGCCGTCGGTTCCTGCGCGCAGATCGGCAAGAACGTGCACCTGTCGGGCGGCGTCGGCATCGGCGGCGTGCTGGAGCCGATGCAGGCCAACCCGACCATCATCGAAGACAACTGCTTCATCGGCGCCCGCTCGGAAGTGGTCGAAGGCGTGATCGTCGAGGAGAACTCGGTGCTGTCGATGGGTGTGTACATCGGCCAGAGCACCAAGATCTATGACCGCGCCACTGGCGAAGTCACCTACGGCCGCATCCCGTCGGGCTCGGTCGTCGTCAGCGGCAATCTGCCGAGCGCCGACGGCAAGTACAGCCTGTACTGCGCCGTGATCGTCAAGCGCGTCGATGCGCAGACCCGCGCCAAGACCAGCATCAACGACCTGCTGCGCGGCTGAACGCCATCACACGACCACGCGGGGGAACGATGAGCACCAAGAACATGGAGCGCGTGCTGCGGCTGATGGCCGAGAAGCGCGCATCCGACGTATTCCTCTCGGCCAACATGCCGGTGCTCATCAAGATCCACGGACAGATCCTGCAGCTCACGCAGGAGCCGCTGGCGCCCAACCAGCCACGCATGCTGCTGGGCGAGGTGATCACGGCCGCGCAGATGGAGGAGCTGGAGGAAACCGGCGAGTTGAACATCGCCATCCAGATCACCGGCGTGGGGACGTTCCGGCTGTCCGGCTTCAAGCAGCGCGACTCGGTGGCGGCCGTGTTCCGCTTCATGCCGACCGAAATTCCGGCGCTCGACTCGCTCAACCTGCCCGAGATGCTGAACACGCTGTGCCTGACCAAGCGCGGGCTGGTGCTGATGGTCGGTGCCACGGGCACGGGCAAGAGCACGACACTGGCCTCGATGCTCCAGAACCGCAACAAGCAGATCGCGGGCCACATCCTGACCATCGAGGACCCGATCGAGTTCCTGTTCACCAACTACAAATCGGTGGTGAACCAGCGCGAGGTCGGCCGCGACGTGCAATCGCTGCAGATCGGCCTGAAGAACGCCATGCGCCAGGCGCCGGACTGCATCTTCATCGGCGAAATCCGCGACCGCGAGACGATGAGCGCAGCGCTGTCCTACGCACTGTCGGGCCACCTCGTGCTCTCGACGATGCACGCCAACAACAGCCACCACGCGCTGAGCCGCATCCTGTCCTTCTACACGCCGGAGTCGCGTCCGGCCCTGCTGTCCGATCTGGCGGCCGGGCTGAAGGCCATCGTCTCCCAGCGGCTGCTGCGGTCCACCCAGGGCGGGCGGGTGCCAGCGGTGGAAGTCCTGCTGAACACGCAGTTCGTTTCCGAGCTGATCGAGCAGGGCAACTTCTCGGGCATCAAGGAGGCGATGGACCGCCTGATGGCCGAGGGCTCGCAGACGTTCGAGCAGGACATCGCCCGCCTTGTCACCGAAAACCTCGTCACGCGCGACGAAGGCATCTCGCACGCCGACTCGCCGACCAACCTGCTCTGGCGCCTTCAGAACGACCTGGTCGGCGGCAAGCGCCAGCAGGAGGAGGAGAAGGAGGCCGAACCCGGTCCGTCCTTCACCGAGATCACGCTGGACGTGGTGCCCGGCCAGAACCCGAATGCACGCGGCAGCTTCACGCCTGCACCCGCTCCGATGCCCACCGGCACGGCCCACACGAAACCGCCGAGTTCGGCCGCCATCAAGCCGCTGCCCTTCCTGTCCAAGAAGCGCTGATGCGCGCCAGGACGCTGAACAGCCGCCTGCGCGGCCGTCCCCCGACATGCACCTGCCTACCCTCGCCCTGGTCGAGCAACTCCTTGCCCGCCGCTCCCTCACCCCGGACGACGCGGGCTGTCAGGCGCTGATCGCTGACCGCCTGCGCCCGCTGGGCTTCGAGTGCGTCGATCTTCCTTTCGGCCCGGACGATTTTCGGGTCAGCAACTTGTGGGCAATCCGCCGAGGCACTGCCGATGGCCCGACGCTGGTACTCGCCGGCCACACCGATGTGGTGCCCACCGGCCCGCTCGACCAGTGGTCCTCCGATCCCTTCGTGCCCACGCACCGCGACGGCCGCCTCTACGGCCGCGGCAGCGCCGACATGAAGACCTCGCTGGCAGCGATGGTCGTGGCGGTGGAGGAGTTCCTCGCCGCGCACCCGGACCACCGCGGCGCCATCGCCTTCCTGCTCACCAGCGACGAGGAAGGCCCGGCGCACAGCGGCACCGTCAAGGTCTGCGAGTGGCTGGTCGAGCGCGGCGAGCGGCTGGACGCCTGCATCGTCGGCGAGCCGACCAGCGTACGCAGCGTGGGCGACATGGTGAAAAACGGGCGGCGTGGCTCAATGTCGGGTCGGCTGACGGTGCGCGGCGTGCAAGGCCACATCGCCTATCCGCAGCTCGCGAAGAACCCGATCCACCTCGCAGCACCGGCGCTGGCCGAGCTGTGCGCGGTCGAGTGGGACCGCGGCAACGACCACTTCCCGCCGACAAGCTGGCAGATGTCCAACGTCCACGCCGGCACGGGCGCGACCAACGTCATCCCCGGCGCGCTGGTGGTGGACTTCAACTTCCGCTTCTCGACCGAATCGACGCCGGAAGGCCTGCAGCAGCGGGTCTGCGCCGTGCTGGACCACCATGGGCTGGACTACCAGATCGACTGGAGCCTGAGCGGGCGCCCGTTCCTGACACGGCCTGGCCCGCTGGTCGTGGCGCTGGCCGGCGCCATCCGTGCCGTGACCGGACTGGAGACCGAGCTGTCCACCACCGGCGGTACGTCCGACGGTCGCTTCATCGCGCAGATCTGTCCGCAGGTGGTCGAGTTCGGCCCCGTCAATGCCACCATCCACCAGATCGACGAGCACTGCGAACTGGCCGCACTCGGCCCGCTCAAGGACATCTACCGCCGCACGCTGGAGGCGATGCTCGCATGACCCCACCCCCGACGAACACTCCGCAGCCCACCACCGTCCTTGCGCTGGTCGACGCCATGAGCGCGCGTCTGACACAGGCCGGCGTCAGTTTCGGGCATGGCACCACCAATGCCTTCGACGAGGCCGCCTGGCTGACGCTGTGGAAGCTGGGTCTGCCGCTGGACGCACTCGACGCGCAGGCCGCTTCGCTGGTCACCCCCGCACAGCAGACCGAGGTCGAGTCGCTGATCGACACACGCATCGCCACGCGCAAGCCCGCCGCCTACCTGACCCGCGAGGCGTGGCTGCAGGGCGTGCCGTTCTATGTGGACGAACGGGCCATCGTGCCGCGCTCGTTCATCGCCGAGCTGCTGGCGGATCCCGAACTGGGCGAGGCGCTGGATGCCTGGCTGTCCGAGGACACCGACCGCGTGCTGGACCTGTGTACCGGCAACGGCAGCTTGGCGGTGCTGGCGGCGATGGCGTATCCGCAGGTGCGGGTCGATGCCGCAGATCTCTCCGCCGATGCGCTGGCGGTGGCACGCATCAACGTGGAACGCCACGGCCTGAACGACCGGATCACGCTGGTGGAAAGCGACGGGCTGGTGGCGCTGGATGGCCTCTACGGGCTGATCCTGTGCAATCCACCATATGTGAATGCTGCATCGATGGCCACACTCCCGGCCGAGTACCTGGCCGAGCCGGAACTGGCACTTGCGGGCGGCAAAGACGGGATGGACTTCGTGCGTCAGCTGCTGCGGGACGCGCCGAGGCGGATGCGGCCGCAGGCTGTGCTGGTGCTGGAAATCGGCAACGAGCGGGCCTATTTCGAGGCGGCGTTCCCCACGCTGGAAGCCGTGTGGCTGGAGACGAGTGCGGGGGAGGATCAGGTGCTGCTGGTCACGCGCGAGGCAGTGCTGGCGTGGCAGCTGGCTTCTGGCGGAGCGGGCTGAGGCAAGAATCTGGAGCGGGTGATGGGAATCGAACCCACGTATGAAGCTTGGGAAGCTGCCGTTCTACCATTGAACTACACCCGCGCCGTCTGAAACAGCAGACTGCAATTATGCCAGACGCGCGGCCCATTCGACACAGGCGTCGAGCGCCGGCGTCGCAGCGGCCACGTTCTCGGCGTGGTTGGCCAGCAGGCACACGCCCAGCATGCGTCCGCTGCGGGTCCGCACATAGCCGGCCAGACCGCGGGTATCGAGCAGCGTGCCTGTTTTCAGCCAAGCCTGCCCCTCGGCAACGCCGCCACGCAAGCGCCCTTCCAGCGTTCCGTCCACACCCGCGATCGGCAGGGATTTGAGGAGCAATTTCCCTTGTGGCCCACGGGCTGCGCGGCTCAACAGATGCACCATCGCCTGCGGTGTGGCCTTTTCCAGCCGAGACAGGCCCGAGCCGGTATCCAGCCCGACCCACTCCTTGCGCACTCCCTTGCGGGTCAGCCAGTCGCGCACACGGACCTGCGCCGCTTCCGCCGTCGCGGCGCGGTTCGGAAACTCGGGCGCGAGGCTGAGCATCAGGTGGCGCGCGACCAGGTTGTCGCTGCGCTTGTTCATGTCGATCAACTGCTCGGACAGGGGCGCCGACACATGCTCGGAAAAGGGTGCCGCGTCCGCCAGTTGCCACGGCACAGGCGACGACGGGGAGTGTTCGACCACCCGACCGCGCAGCACCCCACCCGCCTGCAACCACAACCCTTCGATCCCCCGCAGACCCAGATCGCGCATGCTGACCGGCGAAAACTTGATCTGCTGCGCACCACAGCGGGCCGACCACTGACCGTTGATCTGCAGTTGCGGCTGCGGCGAACCTTCGACATCCCGGTAGACAGCGTTCGCCACGCAGGCACCACCGCGCCCCAGCGCATTGATCAGCTTGACATCGTGCAGCGGCGGCGTCACCTGGATATTGGCCCGCCCGACGCTGTCCGACTGCACCGCGACGCGCACCACGCCCGCATCCAGCGCCAGCGCATCCGGGCGGACATGGTGGGGACGCTCCGGCGTCGGCTCCGGCGTGGACGTCAGATCCTGGGGGCGCAGACTGAACGCCTCCCGGTTGAGGATGATGTCGCCCCAGACCTCGTGCAGCCCCTGTTCACGCAGTTGCTGGAACCACACCAGCAGATCCTGCGAGGTCAGGCTGGCATCACCACCACCGCGGATGACCAGATCGCCCAGCAGCCGCCCATGGGTGAGCGGGCCGCTGAGGTAGGCCCGCGTGCGCCAGCGGTAGGTGGGGCCGAGCAGGTCGAGTGCGGCCATCGAGGTGATGAGCTTGGAGGTGGATGCCAGCACAAAGGGCCGCGCAGCCTGCCAGGACAGTACCGCGGGCGTGCCGTCCAGTGGCTGCACATGCAGACCGAAACCTTCCATTGCCAGCCCGGTTTCGCTCAGACGCTCCCGGAGCGCCGCCGGCAGCACATCGACCGGCTCGGACAAGACGGACGCTGGCGCAGCCTGTGGCGCCTTGCGGGTGCGGGCCTGCAGCGGGTCCGCCGCAAGACTTGCCGACGCCGCTGCGGCGAATGCGAGCCACTGGCGCCGGGACGCACGAACGGGCGAATCGGAGGCCCTCACGGTTGATGCAGAATCACTCATGCACTGAGCCTAGGCGGGCATCGCCCCGGTGCATAGGCAAAATAGCCCGGACTAGTCCCCTCAATCCCGGGACCATTGGTTCCAGGGATTTCACTTTGAAATATTCATACCGAACGCACACGCCGCGGTTCCTATTGTTCATGACTGTCACTGATCCGACCCCCGTTCCTGCTGGCTCGACCGATGAGCCTGTCGTTCACCACCGCGCGATCCGCAGCTTCGTCGTCCGCGCGGGCCGCATGGGCACGGGGCAGATGCGTGCGCTGGAGGAACTCGGGCCGCGCTACGTGTTGCCGTGGTCCGACCAGTTGCTCGATCCGCAAGCCGCCTGGGGCCGCACGGCGCCGCTGGTGCTGGAGATCGGTTTCGGCATGGGCGGGGCCACTGCGGAGATTGCAGCGCGACAGCCGGAGGTGGATTTTCTCGGAGTCGAAGTCCACACACCCGGCGTCGGCGCGCTGCTCAAGCTGATCGACGAGCGGGGCTTGGGCAATCTGCGGATCGTGCAGCACGACGCCGTCGAGGTACTGGACCGCATGATTGCGCCGGCGTCACTGGCCGGTGTCCACATCTTCTTCCCGGACCCTTGGCACAAGAAGAAGCACAACAAGCGCCGATTGATCCAGCCCGAGTTCGTGGCCCGGCTGATCACGCGGCTCGCGCCGGGTGGCTATCTGCACTGCGCGACCGACTGGCAGCCCTACGCAGAGCAGATGCTGAATGTCCTGTCCGCGGAGCCGGGGCTGGAGAACACCGCAGAGGGCTACGCACCCCGACCCGACTACCGCCCGCTGACCAAGTTCGAACACCGGGGCCTGAAGCTTGGGCACGGCGTCTGGGACTTGGTGTTCCAGCGCCCCACCGCTGACCTCACTGGTGCCAGCTGACCACGCCGGTATAGGACGTCAGCAGGATCAGCAGCCCGAATGCGATGCGGTACCAGGCGAAAGGCACAAAATTGTGCGTCGCCACGTACTTCAACAGCCAGCGCACGCACAGCCACGCCGACAGGAACGAGAACACCAGTCCAACCAGGAACACCGGTGCATCGGCCATCGACAGGTGGGCGCGCTCCTTGTAGAGACTGTAGACACCTGCGCCGATCAGCGTGGGAATGCCCAGGAAGAAGCTGAAGTCCGTCGCCGCCTGCCGCGACAGGCCCATCAGCATGCCGCCGATGATGGTCGAGCCGGAGCGGCTGGTACCCGGGATCATCGCAAAGCACTGCACCAAGCCCACTTTCAGTGCATCGAGCGGGGTCATGTCGTCGACTGAAGACACCCGAACCGAGCTGGCCGGGCGACGTTCTGCCCACAGGATGATCAGACCACCGACAATGAAGGCCGACGCCACGATCACCGGGGTGAACAGGTGGGCCTTGACCGTCTTGCCAAACGCCAGACCGAGCACAACCGCGGGCAGGAAGCCGATCAGCACGTTGAGCACGAAGCGCTGCGCGTCCCGGCTGCTGCCCAAGCGGGTCACTGTCGTCGACAAGCGTTGCCAGTAGACAAGGATCACGGCGAAGATCGCGCCAGTCTGGATCGCGATCTCGAAGACTTTGCCACTTTCGGTATCGAATCCTCCCAGCAGCGAGCCTGCGAGGATCAGGTGTCCGGTGCTGGAAATAGGCAGAAACTCTGTCAGCCCCTCGACCACGCCCATCACCGCGGCCTTCAACAACATCACGACATCCACACGCACATCCCTTCGATTCGACTCAGACAAGTCCAGACAAGAAAACGCCCCGATTGACGGGGCCTGATACTGGTGTTCAATACTGCAAAAGAAGATAGCACAGGCGCAGTGGCGTTCCGTTCCGGAAGCCTTGCGCCCTTGCTCGCCTGACGACATGGTCACACTCACTTTGAAAAAGAAATCCGCGCCCTCCCCCGATCACGGGAAGCCCGCCGGGCGCGGCCCGCTGCGCGGCCAGGGTTCGCGTCCTCGCCCGACCCTCGCCGAAGCACAGGCGCAGCGCACTGAGCAGCAGCAGGCCTGGGACCGGGAGAATGCCCAGCAGCGCGACGAGCGCCGGCCGCAGCCCCCGCGTCGGGAGGGCGGCGGACCGTTGAGTGTCAACAACCAGCGATTTGCCCAGAATCTGGTCGACCGTGGCGCACCGCCGCGGCGTGACGCTTCGCCCCCTCGGCAGCAGCAGGCTTGGGAGCGTGACGCGGCACCGCAGCGCGACGACCGCCGACCGCCTTCTCCGCGCCGGGACGGCGGCGGACCGCTGAGCGTCAACAACCAGCGATTTGCCCAGAATCTGGCCGACCGTGGTGCGCCGCGCCGGGATGCTCCGGCGCCGATGCGGCAGCAGCCGCCCGAAGCGCCGCGCCAGACCCCGACCCGGCCGCTGAAGAGCGTCGTCAATCCCCAGGTGGCGCGCCAGATGGGCTCCGACCGCCCAGGTGCATTGCCTGTTGCCCCCGCGAACCGGCCGCCAGGTTTGCCTTCGGCCGAGGGCGACCGCCTCTCCAAACGCATGACCGCGCTTGGACTGTCGTCGCGCCGGGAAGCCGACGAATGGATCGAGGCGGGATGGGTACGTGTCAACGGCCGTCTGGCTGTACTGGGACAGCGGGTGCGCCCAGAAGACAAAATCGTCGTTGATCCCGCCGCGCACCGCGAGCAGGCCCAGCGCGTCACCATCCTGCTGAACAAGCCGATGGGCTATGTCAGTGGCCAGGCCGAAGATGGCTACGAGCCGGCCTCCGTGTTGCTGCGGCCGGAGAACCAGTGGCAGGAAGACCAGTCCGGCCTGCGCTGGCATCCGGGTCACATGCGCAGTCTGGCACCTGCTGGCCGGCTGGACATCGATTCGGTCGGCCTGCTGGTTCTGACCCAGGACGGACGGGTGGCGCGCCAGCTGATCGGGGAAGACTCGAACATCGAGAAGGAATACTTGGTCCGGGTCGAATACCACCACGGCCCGCGCCTGCCCGACTCGGATCTGGCGCTGCTCAACCACGGCCTCACGCTCGATGACCACGTGCTGCGTCCGTGCAAGGTCAGCTGGCAGAACGAGGATCAACTGCGTTTCGTGCTGCGCGAAGGCCGCAAGCGCCAGATCCGGCGCATGTGCGAAGCCGTCGGCCTCAAGGTGGTCGGGCTGAAACGCGTGCGCATCGGCAGCGTCTCATTGGGCCACCTGCCCCCGGGTCAATGGCGATATCTGCGACGTGATGAATTTTTCGCGTGAATCGTTCACTGATCTGCAGATACAAATCTTGAATAAACGGGTAAGAACCGTACCACTTTCCAGCATCTCACCACCACCCCTTCGTTGACACTGTTCCGATGGATGTCAAGTCGATCACACGGTCGTTAACATCTATCGAACTGCTGTCATCGTTAGCGCAACGGTAATAAAAAGTACCCATTTTTATCACTTTTGCTGCTTTTAGGAATAAAAGCTAAAGTACGATTGGGACGTGGGGAAGCCTCATGATCGAACAAACAGCCATAATTTCTTCTTCGCTAGACCACCGCACCCGGCTTCTTGAAGGCATGGCTCGCTGCGTGGCCACCAAAGGGTACGCCGACACCACGATTGCCGACATTGCGACGGCAGCGCGTGTATCCAAGCGTACGTTCTATGAACATTTCAGGACCAAGCAAGAATGCCTGATCGCACTGTATGAAAACGCCAGCCAGCGCGGCCTGAACAGCCTCGCAAGAGCGATCGAACCTGATCAGCAATGGCCGGCTCGCGTCGACCATGCCGTGAAGGCCTATTTCAGTCATCTGGCGGCCAACCCGCTGCTGATGCGCACACTGTTCATCGATGTACTGGCGGTAGGCCCTGAAGGTCTGCAGGCGCGGCGCAAGGTGCATCAGCAACTGGCGGAGCTGATTGCCAGCACCGCAGAGCAGCCGGACAGCGAACTCAATGTCTGGCAGGCCAACGCGATCATTGGTTCACTGACCGAAATCGTGCTGCAGGCCATCGAGCAGGATCGGGTCGAACATCTGCCGGAGTGCGCCGACGAGGCCGCTCAGGTCATTCGTGCGGCGATGCAATCCCAGCTGGCACACCCGGTCATTGCACCGGCACCCAGCGACCACCCGCGCTGAGTCAAAAACGGGACCGATTCCGGTCCCGTTGCATTTCCAGAGCCGGCAAGCGCTTTCCCCACACATGCGCTTGCCAGGAAATGCCCCCTTCAGCCGACCCACTTCCGGGCGTTGCCGAACATGCGTAGCCACGGGCTCTGCTCGGACACGCCGCCCGAAGTCCAGCTCATCTGCACATTGCGGAATACCCGCTCCGGGTGCGGCATCAGCACCGTGAAGCGACCGTCCGCCGTGGTCACTGACGTCAGGCCGTCCGGGCTGCCGTTGGGGTTGAGCGGATAGGTCTCGGTCGGACGGCCCACGTGGTCGACGAAGCGCATCGCGCGCTGCACCCGTGTCGCGTCACCACGCTGCGAGAAGTCGGCATAGCCTTCCCCATGCGCCACCGCGATCGGCATCCGGCTACCTGCCATGCCCTGGAAGAAGATCGACGGGCTCTCCAGCACCTCCACCAGGCTCAGCCGCGCCTCGAACTGCTCGCTCTTGTTGCGGGTGAACTTGGGCCAGTCCTGCGCACCGGGGATGATCGGTGACAGCGCGGCCATCATCTGGCAGCCGTTGCACACGCCCAGCGCGAAGGTGTCGGTGCGGTTGAAGAAGGCCGCGAACTGCTCGGCCAGCGCCGGGTTGAACAGCACCGAACGCGCCCAGCCCTCGCCCGCCCCCAGCGTGTCGCCATAGCTGAAGCCACCGCAGGCGACGAAGCCCTGGAACTGGTCCAGCCGTGCACGACCGCGCTGCAGGTCGGTCATGTGCACGTCGAAGGTGTCGAAGCCGGCCTTGGCCATCGCGTAGGACATCTCGACGTGCGAGTTCACGCCCTGCTCGCGCAGGATCGCCACCTTGGGCCGCGTCGTGTTGATGAATGGCGCCGCCACGTCCTGCCGCGGGTCGAAGCTCAGCGCGACATGCAACCCGGTGTCGTCCGGCGCACCGACCCTCGCATGTTCACTGTCCGCACAGGCCGGGTTGTCACGCTGCGCCGCGATGCGCCAGCTCACGTCGTCCCACACCTGCTGCAGCTTCTGCAGGGGCGCACTGAACACCGTCTTCGCATCGCGCCAGACCTCGACGGCGGCGCGGTCGTTGGTCTTGCCGATGACGTGGCTGTGCTTGCTCAGGCCGTGCGTGCGCAGCGTCTGCATCACCTCGTTGCGCACGCTGGTCGGCACCTGGATCACGGCGCCGAGTTCCTCGTTGAACAGCGCCTTGAGCGTCAGCTCGTTGCGGCGCTCGCCCACCTGCGTGGCCCAGTTCTTCGAGTCGCCCATCTCGGCGCGGCTGTCGCTGATGCCGTCGCCTTCGGTGACCAGCATGTCCACGTTCAGGCTCACGCCAATGTGCCCGGCAAACGCCATCTCGCAGGCAGCAGCCCACAGACCGCCATCGCTGCGGTCGTGGTAGGCCAGCAGCTTGCCTTCGGCGCGCAGTTGGTTGATCAACGTCACCAGCGCCTTGAGCTGCGCCGGGTCGTCCACGTCCGGCACCTCGTGACCGAACTGGCCGATCACCTGCGCCAGCATCGAGCCGCCCATGCGGTTGCGGCCATTGCCGAGGTCGATCAGGATCAGCGAGGTGTCCAGTCCGGCCGGCGTATCGGTCTTGAGCTGCGGTGTGAGCGTGCCGCGCACGTCGTCCAGCGTCACGAACGCGGTGACGATCAGCGACACCGGCGCCACGACCTGCTTCTGAACCTGCCCATTCGGCCCGCCATCGCTCCACTTGGTCCGCATCGACAGCGAATCCTTGCCGACCGGGATGCCCACGCCCAGCGCCGGGCACAGCTCCATGCCGACGGCCTTGACCGTCTCGTACAGCGCCGCATCCTCGCCTGGCTCGCCACAGGCGGCCATCCAGTTGGCCGACAGCTTGACCCGCGACAGCTCGAACGGCGCCGCCAGCAGGTTGGTGATGGCCTCGGCCACCGCCATGCGTCCCGAAGCAGGTGCGTCCAGCGAGGCCAGCGGCGTGCGCTCGCCCATCGCCATCGCCTCGCCGCGGAAACCGCTGTAGTCGGCCAGCGTCACGGCGCAGTCGGCTACCGGCACTTGCCACGGTCCCACCATCTGGTCGCGGTGGCTCATGCCGCCCACGGTGCGGTCGCCGATGGTGATCAGGAAGCGCTTGGACGCCACCGTCGGGTGGCGCAGCACGCTGAACGCCACCTCGTCGAGCTGCACGCCCGTCAGGTTCAGCGGCGCCTCGGTCCGCTCGACGCGGGTCACGTCGCGGTGGACCTTCGGCGGCTTGCCGAGCAGCACGTCCATCGGCATGTCGATCGGACGCTCGCCCTGCGGGCCATCCTCCAGCACCAGCTCGCGGTCATCGGTGGCGACGCCGACCACGGCATACGGCGCCCGCTCGCGGCGGCACATCTCGTCGAACAGCGGCAGCGCCTCGGGCGTCACCGCCATGACGTAGCGTTCCTGGCTCTCGTTGCACCAGATTTCCTTCGGGGCCAGGCCGGTCTCTTCCAGCGGCACCTTGCGGATGTCGAAGGTCGCGCCCTTGCCCGCGCCGTCCACCAGCTCCGGGAACGCATTGCTGATGCCGCCCGCGCCCACGTCGTGGATTGCCACGATCGGGTTGCTGGCACCGAGAGCGAAGCAGTGGTTGATGACCTCCTGCGCGCGGCGCTGGATCTCGGGGTTGCCGCGCTGGACCGAGTCGAAGTCAAGCGAAGCCGTGTTGGTGCCCGCCGCCATCGAACTGGCCGCACCGCCACCCATGCCAATCCGCATCCCCGGCCCGCCGAGCTGGATCAGCAGCGTGCCCGCGCCGAAGGGCAGCTTGTGCGTCTGGCTGTCGGTGATCGTGCCCAGACCGCCGGCGATCATGATCGGCTTGTGGTAGCCGCGCTGCACGCCCGCCACGTCCTGCTCGAACACGCGGAAGTAACCCGCCAGATTCGGTCGGCCGAACTCGTTGTTGAACGCTGCGCCGCCCAGCGGCCCCTCAGTCATGATCTGCAGCGGGCTGGCGATGTGCGCCGGCTTGCCGATGGGGTCGTTCTCCCACGGCTCATTGGTGCCCGGCAGGTTCAGGTTCGACACGCTGAAGCCGGTCAGGCCCGCCTTGGGTTTGGAACCGCGGCCCGTCGCGCCTTCGTCGCGGATTTCGCCGCCCGCGCCGGTCGCGGCACCAGGGAACGGGGAAATCGCCGTCGGATGGTTGTGCGTCTCGACCTTCATCAGGACGTGCACCAGTTCTTCGCGGGCGCCGTACTGCGGTGCGTTGGTGTAGCCCTGCGGCGTCCAGCGTTCGATCACACCACCCGTCATGACCGAGGCGTTGTCGCTGTAGGCGACCACGGTGGACTGCGGCGAGACCTTCTCGGTGTTGCGGATCATGCCGAACATGCTCATCGGCTGGCGCTCGCCGTCGATCGTGAAATCGGCGTTGAATATCTTGTGGCGGCAGTGCTCGGAGTTGGCCTGCGCGAACATCATCAGCTCGACGTCGCTCGGGTTGCGGCCCAGGCCGGTGAAGGCGTTCACCAGGTAGTCGATCTCGTCCTCGGACAGCGCCAGCCCGAAGTCCTTGTTGGCCACCACCAGCGCCGCGCGGCCCTGCCCCAGCACATCGACATGCGCCAGCGGCTCGGCCGGCTGCGCGTCGAACAGGTGGCGGGCCGCGTCGCGCGCGAAGGCGGCCGATTCGGTCATGCGGTCGTGCAGCACCAGCGCGCAGGCTTGCAGTTCATCCGCCGTCAGCGGCTTGGCGCCCCCCTTGAAGGTGTCCAGCAGGCCGGACTTCAGCACCAGCCGGTACTCCGTGACGCGTTCGACGCGGTGCAAGGCCGCGCCACAGTTGTGCGCGATGTCGGTCGCCTTCGAGGCCCACGGCGACAGCGTGCCCAGCCGCGGCATCACCACGATCAGCTCGCCCTCGGGTTTGGCGGTGCAGGCATCGCCATAGGTCAGCAGCGCCGAAAGCTTGTCGAGGTCCGCACGGTCCAGCACCGCGTCGCTGCACACCCAATGCACATGGCGGGCCGACACCTCGACGATGCGGGTGCTGACGGCCTGCAGGCGGGGCAGCAGCGCCTGGGCGCGGAAGGCGGAAAGGGCGTTGCCACCCTCGAAATGCTGGAGGTGCTGGGAGGTGCTGGAGGAAGAAGACACGCGGTGAGTCCCGAAGGGCTGGAAAGCGTGCGATTTTAGGGGAGCGACCGCACCACTTCGTCGGCGATCGCCAGACAAGAGGTCAAACCCGGGGATTCGATGCCCAGAAGCTGCACCAGCCCTGGCACGCCATGCACGGCCGGGCCGTCGATGCGGCAATCCGCCGCCGCCACATCCGGCCCGCCCAGCTTCGGCCGTACCCCCGAGTAACTGGGTTGCAGCACACCGTCCGGCAGGCTCGGCCAATAGCGGCGGATCGCTTCTGCCATGCCTTGCACACGCTCGGGGGCCACGGCGTAGTCGATCTGTGCCGCGTCGGCAATGTCGAGCCACTCCACATCCGGGCCGAAGCGCATCTGGCCGCCAAGGTCCAACGTGACATGCACGCCCAGCCCCGCCGCCTCGGGAATCGGGTAGACCAGCCGCGAGAACGCTGGCCGGCCGCTGCAGGCGAAGTAGTTGCCCTTGCAGAAATACGCCGCGGGCTGTTGCGCCGCGGCCTCGGGTGTCGCCGGCCAGCCGCGCAGGCTGCGGGCGATCGCCGGCGCACTCAAGCCTGCGGCGTTGATCACTTCGCGGGCAAGGATCTGCATCGGTTGCTCGCCCCCCACGTCGAGCACGATCCCGTCCGGCGTGATCGCCCCGCCGGTCACGGGCGAACACAGCGCCAGCGACGCCCCCGCCGCCTCGGCGTCGCCCAGCAGCGCCAGCATCAGCCCATGGCTGTCGATGATGCCGGTCGAGGGCGACCACAGCGCCGCCGTGCAAACCAGCGCCGGCTCCATGGCACGGGCTTCGTCACCGCTCAGGCGCTGCAGATCGTGGACACCGTTGGCGCGGGCCTGGGCATGCAGCGCGTCGAGCTTGCCGAGCTGCGCGTCACTGGTGGCCACGATCAACTTGCCGCAGCGGCGGTGTTCGATCCCGCGCTCGGCGCAGTAGGTGTACAGCCGCTCCCGGCCCTGCACGCAGAGTTTGGCCTTGCGCGATCCTGTCGGGTAGTAGAGACCTGCGTGGATGACCTCGCTGTTGCGGGCGCTGGTGACGGTGCCGAAGGCGTCGGCGGCTTCGAGGATGACGACCTCGCGGCCGGTCAGCGCCAGCGCACGGGCGACGGCCAAGCCCACCACACCAGCGCCGATGACGAGGGTTTCGATTTTGTCCAAGGTGTCCATCCGCTCAGCTTAGCCGACCCCCGGTGCGATAATCCCGCCCCATGTCGATCACGATCAAAACCGCCGCGGACATCGCCGCCATGCGCGTGGCTTGCCGCCTCGCCTCCGAAGTCCTGGACCTCCTCACGCCGCACGTCCGGGCGGGGGTGACGACCAACGAGCTGGACCGCATCGCCCACGACCACATCGTGAACGTGCAGCAGGCCATCCCCGCACCGCTGAACTACCAGCCGCCCGGCTACACGCCGTATCCGAAGTCGATCTGCACCTCGGTCAACCACGTCATCTGCCACGGCATCCCCAGCGACAAGGCGCTGAAGAACGGCGACATCGTCAACCT
Source organism: Sphaerotilus sp. (assembly GCF_031429695.1). Taxonomy (GTDB): domain Bacteria; phylum Pseudomonadota; class Gammaproteobacteria; order Burkholderiales; family Burkholderiaceae_C; genus Sphaerotilus. Next base: position 85,705 of record NZ_JANPAB010000061.1, on the reverse strand, counting down.
CGACATCACCGTCATCAAGGACGGCTGGCACGGCGACACCAGCCGCATGTTCATCGTCGGCGAAGGCTCGATCGCGGCCAAGCGGCTGTGCGCGGTGACGTATGACGCGATGTGGCACGGCATCCTCAAGGTCAAGCCCGGCGCACGCCTGGGCGACATCGGCCACGCGATCCAGACCTTCATCGAAAAGCAGGGCCTGTCGGTGGTGCGCGAGTTCTGCGGCCACGGCATCGGGCAGAAGTTCCACGAGGAGCCGCAGATCCTGCACTACGGCCGCCCTGGGACGCTGGATGTGCTGGTGCCCGGCATGGTGTTCACCATCGAGCCGATGGTCAACGCCGGCCGACGCGAGTTGAAGGATGCAGGCGACGGCTGGACCATCGTCACCAAGGACCGCTCGCTCTCCGCGCAGTGGGAGCACACGCTGGCCGTCACCGAGACGGGCTTCGAGGTGATGACGCTGTCGGCCGGCAGCCCGCCGCTGCCCAGCTTCGTCACGACCACGTCCTGCTGATGCCTGACACCACCGGCGCCGACGCCGACCGCCGCCACCCCCTGCCCGCCCTGCCGCTGCCCGAGCTGCGCCGTTTGCTGCGCGAAGGCAAGCAGGCGCTGATCCAGCAGTTCCGCGACGACAAGGCCACCGTGGCGAACGCCGACCGGCTGGTGCGCCAGTTGACGCAGCATGTGGACAGCATGCTCGGCCAGTTGTGGCAGCAGTCGGAGCTGCCCCGCGGCGCAACGCTGGTGGCGGTGGGTGGGTATGGGCGCGGCGAGCTGTTCCCGTATTCGGATGTCGACGTGCTGCTGCTGCTGCCCGAAGAGCTGGCGCAGACCCATGAGCAGGCACCGGACGATCCACGCCGCGCCGGCATCGAAGCCTTCATCACCGCCTGCTGGGACATCGGGCTGGAGATCGGCTCCAGCGTCCGCACGGTCGAGGAATGTGTCTTCGAGGCGCAGGCAGACGTGACCATCCAGACCTCGATGATCGAGGCGCGCTTCCTGTGCGGCGCGAAGAAGCTGTTCGAGCAGTTCCGCCGCGCGACGCAGGAGGTGCTGGATCCGGCCGCCTTCCTGCGCGCCAAGTCGCTGGAGATGCAGCAGCGCCACGTCAAGTACGAAAACACGCCCTTCTCGCTGGAGCCGAACTGCAAGGAAAGCCCCGGCGGCCTGCGCGATCTGCAGGTGGTGCGCTGGATCGCGCTCGGCGCCGGGCTGGGCCGCTCCTGGCGCGAGCTGGCGAGCAAGGGCCTGATCACCCGCTTCGAGGCGACGCAGCTCCAGCGCAACGAGGGTCTGCTCAAGCTGATCCGGGCGCGGCTGCACACCATCGCCGGCCGGCGCGAGGACCGCCTCGTGTTCGACCTGCAGACGGCGGTCGCCGAGAGCTTCGGCTACGTCTCGACGCATGAGCGCCGCGCCAGCGAAGCCCTGATGCGCCGCTACTACTGGGCGGCCAAGGCGGTGGTGCAGCTCAACCAGATCCTGATGCTGGGCATCGAGGAGCACGTCACGGGCTCGGGCGACGCGCCGATGCGGCCGATCAACGAGCGCTTCTTCGACCGCGCCGGCATGCTCGAAGTCGCCAGCGACGACCTCTACCAGCGCGATCCGCACGCCATCCTGCAGACCTTCCTCGTCTACCAGCAGACGGTCGGCATCAAGGGCCTGTCGGCGCGGACGCTGCGGGCGCTCTACAACGCCCGCGAGCTGATGGACGGCGCCTTTCGCAGCGACCCGGAGAACCGGCGGATATTCATGGAGATCATGCGCGAGTCGCAGGGCCACACGCACGCCTTCCGGCTGATGAACGACACATCGGTCCTCGGGCGCTACCTGTGGGTGTTCCGCCGCATCGTCGGCCAGATGCAGCACGACCTGTTCCACGTCTACACGGTCGACCAGCACATCATGATGGTGCTGCGCAACGTGCGGCGCTTCTTCATCGTCGAGCACACGCACGAGTACCCGTTCTGCTCGCAGCTCGCCGCGCACTGGGACAAGCCGTGGCTGCTGTACGTCGCCGCGCTGTTCCACGATGTCGCCAAGGGGCGCGGGGGGGACCACTCGGACCTGGGTGCGGTCGAGGTGCGCAAGTTCTGCCGCGACCACGGCATCGACAAGGAAGACGGGCGGCTGATCGAGTTCCTGGTCAAGGAACACCTGACGATGTCCCGCGTCGCGCAGAAGGAAGACCTGTCCGACCCGGACGTGATCGACGCCTTCGCCGCCCATGTGAAAGACCCGCGCAGGCTCACCGCGCTGTACCTGCTGACGGTGGCGGACATCCGCGGCACGAGTCCCAAGGTCTGGAACGCCTGGAAAGGCAAGCTGCTGGAAGACCTGTTCCGCGCCACGCTGCGGGCACTCGGCGGGGCCAAGCCGCAGCTCGATGCAGAAATCGAGATGCGCAAGCAGGAGGCGCGGCAACTGCTCGCGCTGCACTCGATGCTGCCGGGCACCGAAGAGACGCTGTGGAAGACGCTGGACCTGAACTACTTCACCCGCCACGACAGCGGCGAGATCGCCTGGCACGCCCGTGCGCTCAACCGCAAGGTAGACGCCACAAAGCCGCTGGTGAGCGCCCGCCTGTCCCCGCTTGGCGAGGGCCTGCAGGTGCTGGTCTATTCGCCGGACCGGCCGGACCTGTTCGCGCGCATCTGCGGCTATTTCGACTCGGCGCAGTTCAGCATCCTGGATGCGCGGGTCCACACGACGCGGGCCGGCTATGCGCTCGACACCTTCCAGGTCATCACGCCGTTTTTTGACCAGGCGTACCGGGATCTGATCGCGCTGGTGGAGAACCAGCTCGGTCTGGCCCTGCAAGCCGATGGCCTGCTGCCACAGCCCAGCCGCGGCCGGCTGTCACGGCGGGTCAAGTCCTTCCCGGTGACGCCGCGCGTGCAATTGCGCCCGGATGAGCGGGCACAACGCTGGGTGCTGTCGGTATCGGCCAGCGACCGCTCGGGACTGCTCTACAGCATCGCCCGGGTCTTGGCCAAGCACCACATCAACCTGCAGCTCGCCAAGATCAGCACGCTGGGCGAGCGGGTCGAGGACACGTTTCTGGTCGATGGGGCGGCGCTGCAGCACAACCGGAGTCAGATCGAGTTCGAGACCGAGTTGCTGGATGCGCTGAGCTGAAGCTATGCCTGCGGGTGAACGGTGTCAGCTCCAGCCACGCTGTCCACCGCGAGGGACTCCGCCGAGACCCCCGAATCGATCGGCGGCTCGACCACCACCGGCAGCGTCCACCCCTCGACCCGCTCGAACACCGCGATCGACTCGACATGTGCCGTGTGCGGGAACATGTTGACCACGCCCGCCGCGACGCAGCGATACCCGGCCTGATGTACCAGCAAGCCCGCATCCCGCGCCAGCGTGGCCGGGCTGCAGCTCACGTAGACGATGCGCTGCGGTGGCGTGTAGCCGTCGATCGGCGTCTGGCGCACCTCGGCCAGCGCCTTGACCAGCGCAAACGCGCCCTCACGCGGCGGATCGACCAACCAGCGCGTGGCCGAGCCATACGCCGCCAGATCGGCCGCTGCCATCTCGAACAGGTTGCGCGCCTCGAAACTCGTCTTGGCAGCCAACCCGTTGAGCGCGGCGTTCTCGCGTGAGCGTTGCACCAGCGTCTCGCTGCCCTCGATGCCGAGCACCTCGCGGGCCTGCGTGGCGATCGGCAGCGTGAAGTTGCCCAGACCGCAGAACCAGTCGATCACCCGCTCGTCGGCCCGCGCCTCCAGCAGCTTCAGCGCCCGCGCCACCAGCACGCGGTTGATGTGGTGGTTGACCTGCGTGAAATCGGTCGGCTTGAACGGCATCGTCACGCCGAACTCGGGCAGCGTGTAGGCCAGCACCGGCCCGCCCGCGTCGAGCAGGTGGACCGTGTCCGGCCCCTTCGGCTGCAGCCACCACTGGACCGCATGTGCGGCAGCAAAGTCACGCAGCTTCTGCACATCACCCGCGCTCAGCGGATCCATGTGGCGCAGCACCATCGCATTGACCAGCCCGTTCGGCGATTCACCCAGCGCCAGCTCGATCTGCGGCAGCCGCTCGCGGGCGTCCATCGACAGAACCATCACCCGGAGCGGCACCAGCATCGCGCTGATGTGCGGCGGCAGCACGGGGCAAGTCGTCATGTCGGCCACGTAGCGGGACTTGCGCTCGTGGAAGCCGATCAGCACGACGCCCTTCTTGATCACATGGCGCACCGACAGCCGCGCCCGGTAGCGGTAGCCCCAGGTCGGCCCTTCGATCGGGCGCATCACGCGTTCAGGGCGGAGCTTGCCAAGGTGCCAGAGGTTGTCCTCCAGCGTGCGCTGCTTGACAGCGACCTGCGCGGACGGGTGGAAGTGCTGCATCTTGCAGCCACCACAAGCCCCTGCATGCAAGCCGAAGTTCGGGCAGCCCGGCGTGACCCGCTGCGCACTCTCGCGCCGGATCTCGACCAGCGCGGCCTGTTCCCAGTTGTTCTTGCGCCGACCCGTCTGGACCCGCACCTTCTCGCCCGGCAGGGCACCGTCGATGAAGACCACCTTGCCTTCGGCATTGCGGGCCACGCCCTGGGCATCGAGGTCGAGCGCGTCAACCGTCAGCCATTCGTTGATATCGGTCATGAAGTCTCGGAGCGTCTCAGCGGGCCGGCAGCACCTTGGTGGGGTCGATCGGCTTGCCGCGGCGGCGCACCTCGAAATGCAGCTTCACGCGGTCGGTGTCGCTCGATCCCATCTCGGCGATCTTCTGGCCACGGCGCACGACCTGGTCCTCGCGCACCAGCAGCGCCTGGTTGTGCGCGTAGGCGGTCAGCAGCGTTTCGTTGTGCTTGATGATGACCAGATTGCCGTAGCCACGCAGGCCGGAGCCAGCGTAGACCACGCGACCGTCGGCGGCCGCATAGACCGGGTCGCCGAGCTTGCCACCAATCGCCACGCCCTTGTTCCGGGTGTCCTCGAAGGAGCCCACCACAGCGCCTTGCGCAGGCCACATCCAGTTGACGTTGTCATCGCCTTCGCGGACCGGCGCGGCAACCGGGGCTGGTGCGACAGCGGGTGCAGACGCGCCGGCGGCGCTGGCGGCAGAAGCGGCACCCGCGGCAGGCGCAGACGGCGTGGCCGGCACGGACGCAGCGGCCGGGGCCGGTTTGGCGTCAATTGGACGCGGTTCGATGCGCGAGGTGGTGACCGGGCGTGTCGCGACCTGGGTCGGATCCTGTCCGGGTGGCACCACGCGCAGGACCTGACCGACCTCGATCAGATCGGGGTTGTCGAGCTGGTTCCAGCGCTGGATGTCGCGCCAGTTCTGGCCAGACTCCAGGCCAACGCGGATCAGCGTGTCGCCAGGCTTGACCGTGTAGTAGCCGGGTTTGCCGGCGTTCTCGGCACCGGGCAGCACACGCTCGGTTTCCGTCGTCACCACCGGACGGCTCGCACCACCGCGGTTGTCGACAGGCGCCGGAGGGCGCAGATGCGAAGCACAACCAACCAGCGTGATCGCCAGTGCGGCACTGATCAGCACCCGGAAGCCGGGCACCTGGAATAGGGAAGTCATCATGGAGTGGTCGGGAGGGCCCGCAGCCTCAGGGTGTGTCGGACGGGGATGAGCGTCACCTCGGGAAGGTCCGAAATCGCCAGCATTCGCTAGCCATCGCTAGTGCCGGATTCTAAAGGGACGAACCGTACTGCTTCATGGCTGCGTTGCACGATGCTGCCATCGAGGAGCTTGTCGACAACCATCAGCACCTGGGTGCCGAGCGCCGGGTCCTGCACCGGTGCAACCAGCCTTCCGCCGCGCGCCAGTTGCTCCAGCCAGGCGCCGGGCAGATCGCGGCCACCGGCGGCAGCGATGACCCCGTCATAGGGCGCGGCCGGCCCGTGACCCAGGCGCCCGTCGCCGTAGACGAGCGTGATCCCAGGCAGTTGCAGCGGTTCGAGTTGTCGGCGTGCGCGGTCGTGCAGGCCCAGCAGGCGCTCGATGGAGACGGTATGTCCCGCCACATGCGCCAGCACGGCGGCCTGGTAGCCGCAGCCGGTACCGATCTCCAGCACGCGGTCCAGTGCCGGACCACCAGGTCGCTGACGCAGCAGCTCGATCATGCGCGCCACAACCGAAGGCTTGGAGATCGTCTGGCCGAGGCCAATGGGCAGGCTGGTGTCTTCGTAGGCCTGTGCCGCGAGTGCACTGTCCACGAACAGGTGCCTGGGCACCGCGTTCATGGCAGCCAGCACGCCTTCGTCATGACAGCCGGCTTGGCGCAGGCGAACCACCATGTTCTGCCGGAAGGCTTGCAAGTCACTGTGCCCGACAGGAGCCGAGCGCACTCGGTTGGCTTCGCGCAATGCGTCGGACAGGGGCCGCTGCGGACGCAGCGTCTGCGCATCTGCGGTCGTCATGGCGCGCTCGCTCGCCGATTTGGCCGACCGCTCGATGCGATCCAGGCTGAGCGGCCAGTGCCGGGACTTGCCCGACCGGGGTTTGCGCGTGGCCGAATCGGGCATGGCGGCGCGCGGCCTGGCTCAGTCGCCCGCAGGCCCGACCCAGCGGGCCCACTGCGGTGCCGCGGCGTGGTCAGTCAGATCGATCTGCAGCGGCGTGATCGAGATCTGGCCGTTGGCGGTCGCATGAAAATCGGTGCCGATACCCGCCTCGCGCACATCGCCTTGCGCGCCGATCCAGTAGATCGGATCGCCACGCGGGCTGAACTGGCGCACCACCGGCTCGCTGGCGTGGCGCCGACCGAGGCGGGTGACCTGCATCGGCAGTGTCGCGGCATCGGCACGGCTCGGAATGTTGACGTTCAGCAGCCACGGGCCTGCAGCCGGAGGCCGGCGAATGACCTCCGCCAGCAGGCGCCGCACCACCGCAGCGGCCGCATCCAGGTGTTGCCAGCCATGCTCGACCAGCGAAAACGCGATGGCGGGCACGCCGAACAGATACCCCTCGGTGGCGGCGGCGACGGTGCCGGAGTAGAGCGTGTCGTCGCCCAGGTTGGCACCGTTGTTGATGCCCGAAACGATCAGGTCCGGGCGGCTGTCCAGCAAGCCGGTGAGTGCGACGTGGACGCAGTCCGAGGGCGTGCCGTTGACTACCCGCACGCCGTTGGACGCCGTCCATACCGACAGCGGGCGGTGCAGCGACAGGGCGTTGGAGGTGCCGCTGGCGTTCTGTTCCGGGGCGGCGACATCGACGTCGGCGAACTCACGGCACACCTGGGCCAGGGCCAGCAGCCCCGGTGCAAGGTACCCATCGTCATTGGCTACGAGAATGCGCATGCGGTCGATTGTAGGCAGTGCGCCCCGCCGCCGCGTGTCGGCCCACCACCTTCTTTCGCGGCGCAGCCCCTGTACCCGAGGGCCACCTCCACCGCGAACAACCCTGATAATCGGGTACCAAGCTCCTGTGTCCCCCGTCAAGGATTCCATTCATGTCCATCCGCGCGCTGATCGTTGAAGACAACGCTGTCGCCCGCAGTTTCCTGGCCCGTGTGGTGCGGGAAAGTTTCAGCGACGAGATCCGCTTCAGCGAAGCCTGCGATCTGGAGTCGGCGCGCGCGCTGCTGGGCATCGGCGCGGGGGAGCTGGCCCGCGCCGAGGCGGACGGGTTCCGCCTGATCCTGTGCGACCTGGAACAGCCGGACAGTGCCGGGCTGGAACTGCTGGCGCAACTGGGTGACTACCCGGCCATCAAGATCGCCACCACGCTGCACTCGGACGACGATCACCTGTTTCCCGCCCTGCTGTGTGGCGCGAATGGCTATCTGCTCAAGGAGGACCGCTTCGAGGTGCTGGTGGAGGAACTTCAGCGCATCGTGCGCGGCCAGCCGCCGCTGTCTCCCGCGATGGCACGGCGCCTGCTGGGCCATTTCCGCCAGCACGACAGCCGGTTTGCTCCGCTGGACACAGATCCCGGTGCATTCGAAGGCACCCTGTCGGACAGCCTGAATGCGCGAGAAAACGAGGTGCTGACCTACCTCAGCAAGGGCTACACGATCAAGGAGATAGCCCGCCACATGGGCATCAAGTGGCAAGCGGTGAATGACCACATCCGTGTGGTCTACCGCAAGCTTGCCCTGGCCAGCACGCCGGAAGAGGGTCTGCAGGTCGGACGTCAGACCGACGCCTGATCCGGGCTTGTGGCCATTCCGATCGCGTCCCGCACCGCCCAAGAAAAAAGCCAGCCCGATGAGGAGCTGGCTTTTTTTCTGCGTTAGGTGGGGTGGCTAATGGGACTCGAACCCACGACAACCAGAATCACAATCTGGGACTCTACCAACTGAGCTATAGCCACCGCAGAGAAAGCAATTGTAGACCAAAATTTCTCGACTATCTCGGTTTTTCGGCGTATTTATTTCGACGCCACCGAAGCAGCCATCGCCGGCTCCTCGGATGCCGCCACATTGGCGCTGTCCAGCACCACCGCCTTGTAGCGTTTGCGCAGTGCGACGTAGTAGGCGTCGCTCTCGGCCTGCGCCCAAAGCTGGGCGACCTGCTCGCGGGCCTTGTCGAGGGAACCGGCGTCGGCCAGATCGGCGGGCAGCACTTTTTCGATGACCACCACCGCGTAGCCTTCGTCGCCAAGATCGACACCGATCCAGGTCGGCAGCGCATCGGCCTTGGCCTTGAGCACCGCCTCGACCACCGCGCGCGGCAGGTTCTGCGGCTTGACACGCGACAGCGTAACGGCTGCAGGCAGCGCGCCGGCCGCCGCTGGCTGCGTCTTCCACAGTGCCAGCTTGGCCGCGCCTTCCTCACGGGCCGCCTGCGCCGCCTTCGCCTGCAGCACGCCCGCCTTGACCTGCTCGCGCACTTCGGTCAGCGCCTGCTTGCGCGCCGGCTGGTGTTCGGTGACGCGCAGCGACAGCAACTGGTTGGCACCGATCTCCAGCGCCAGCGCATTGCGCTTGCTGCGCAGGTTGTCGGCCAGGAATGCGGCTTCGGCCACCTTCGGATTGGCCAGCGCGCTGCCGGGCTCGGCCTTGAATCCACGTGTGAACCGCTCGGCCCGCTGCACGCTCAGCTTGAGCTTGTCGGCCACCGGCTGCAGCGTATCTTCCTGCTCGACCAGATTCGAGAATTGTTCGGCCACTTCGGCATAGCGTTTCTGCGCCAGCGACTTGCGCACTTCCGCGTCGATCTCGGTCTTGACCGACTCGAAACTGCGCTTGTCACCGCCGCGGAGGTCGTCCAGCTTCAGGATGTGGAAACCGAAGTCGCTCTCCACCACGCCACTGATCTCGCCCTTCTTCAGCGCGAAAGCGGTGTCCTCGAAGACCTTGACCATGGCGCCGCGACCGAACCAGTCCAGATCCCCACCCTGCTTGGCCGAGCCGGGGTCTTCGGAATTGGCCTTGGCCAGATCGGCAAAACCGGCCGGGTTCTTGCGCACCTCGGCCAGCAGCGCCTCGGCGCGGGCCTTGGCCTTGGCTTTTGCGTCGGCCGTGGCGCCGGTTTCAGCCTTGATCAGGATGTGGCGGGCACGGCGCTCCTGCGGCTGCTCGTAGCGGGCAGCATTTTCGGTGTAGTACTTGCGCAGGTCCTCGTCGGCGACGGTGATGCCACGCGCGATCGTCGGCAGGTCGAGCACCACGTACTCGAAATTCACCACCTCGGGCGACTGCAGACGCGCGGCGTGCCTGGAATCGTCGTAGTACGCCTGCAGATCAGCGTCGCTGGCATGCGCCTTGGCCACGTAGTCCTTGGCCGCAAAGGTCTGCACACGCACGTCGCGGCGCTGATAGAAGGCGTCCACCGCGGTGCGTGCCACAGCGTTCGGCACCACGGCCGTCGCGCCCACACCCAGCAGCACCTGGTTGAGCGACATGTCCTGGCTCAGGCGGGCAGCGAACTGCTGCGAGTTCATGCCTTGTGCGGCCAGCAGTTCCTTGCGGACGGTGCCATCGGCATTGCGCAGATTCGCGAACTGCGGGTCGGTTTCGAACAGGCGCTTCAGGCGCTCGTCGGTCGGCACCAGGTGAAGGTCACGCGAAGCCGCGAACAGCACGCGTTGCCGGATCAGGTCGTCAAGCACGCGCTTGCGCACGTCCGGCGTGTCGAGCAGCTTGACGTCGACATTGGGCATCTGCGCACGCAGGCGCTCGATCTGGTTACGGTGGGCCTGGTCCCACTCCCCGCGGGTGATGGCCTGGCCATCGACCTTGGCGACCTCGTCCTTGCCCTGCGAGAACTTGTCATAGCCCTGAATGCCGAACACCACAAAGGACGGCACGATCAGCAACAGCAGCAGGAACTGCAGGACGCGGGTATGGCGACGGAAAAAATCGAACATCTGAGCTTCCTAGGAGGCACTGCAGCACGCAGCGCCAGACACGACAAAGGCGAACCAGGGTTCGCCTTTGAAGAGAAATGACCGCAACTCATCGCGGCGGAATACATGACAGGAACCCGTGTGGTGGGTGCTGAGGGGCTCGAACCCCCGACCTACGCCTTGTAAGGGCGCCGCTCTACCAACTGAGCTAAGCACCCGGATACCGTCCGTCCGACGAGTCCGCAACTGTATCAGCTCAGCGCGTCGAGCAACAACTTGCCCGGTCGAAACCGCGGAATGCGCGCTGCGCGGATATGGACCGGCGCGCCCGTGCGCGGGTTGCGTCCCTCGCGAGCGGCGCGGCTGGACACCACGAACGTACCGAACCCGACCAGCGCCACCGGCTCGCCTTTCTTCAGCGACTGCGACACGCCGGCAATCATGGCGTCCACGGCACGGGCAGCGGCAGCCTTGGAGATGTCGGCTTGCAACGCAATGTGCTCAATCAGTTCAGTCTTGTTCACGCGGAACCCCTGATGCCTAGTTTGGAAGGGAACGGATTCTAGGAGCGGTGCCCGGCGTCTGACTTCAGCGCGCCTTGGCGCGGATTTCGGGTAACGCCTTCTGCAGGTAGTACACCATCGACCAGATCGTCAACACCGCTGCAATCAGGATCAGCACCGTGCCCCACAGCCGTGTCGGGACCACACCGAAGAGCCGCCCGTCATAGAGCAGGAATGGAATCGCCACCATCTGCGCCGTCGTCTTGAGCTTGCCGATCATGTGGACGGCCACGCTACGGGACGCGCCGATCTGCGCCATCCACTCGCGCAGCGCCGAGATGGCGATCTCGCGGCCAATGATGACCAGCGCCACCATGGCACTCACCCGGTCGAGTTGCAGCAGGATCAGCAGCGCTGCGCAGACCAGGAACTTGTCGGCCACCGGATCGAGAAACGCACCGAACGACGAAGTCTGGTTGAGCTTGCGCGCCAGCCAGCCATCGAGCCAGTCGGTCAGCGCCACCACGACAAAGAGCACGGTCGCCATCAGGTTGCGCGTCGGCATGTCGATCGGCAACTCGTAGATGCCGACGATCAACGGAATGGCGACGATGCGCGCCCAGGTCAGCAGCGTGGGGAGGGTCCAGAACATCCATGCATTGTGCATGGTGTAACGAAACGCCGGGTTTTCGGCCCCTGCATGCGCCCCTCAACGCAAGGCCCGGTAAATCTCTTCGGCCAGATCGGCCGAGATGCCCTCGACCCCGGCCAGGTCCTCCACCGACGCGGCAGCCACCCCGCGCACGCCACCAAACCGCTGCAGCAGCCGCGCCCGCTTCTTCGGCCCCACGCCGGCGATGTCTTCCAGCCGACTGCCGCCGGTGCGGACTGACGCCCGTTTCGCCCGCATCCCGGTGATGGCAAACCGGTGCGCCTCGTCGCGGATCTGCGCCACCAGCATCAGCGCAGCCGAGTCGTGGCCGAGGTAGACCTTCTCGCGCCCGTCGGCGAAGACCAGTTCCTCCAGCCCGACCTTGCGGCCTTCGCCTTTTTCCACGCCGACCAGCAGCGACAGGTTCAGCCCCAGCGTGGTGAACACCTCACGCGCCACGCTGATCTGACCGCGTCCGCCATCCACCAGCACCAGATCGGGCAATCGGCCCGTGCCCTGCTGCACCGCGTCCACCAGCTTGGCGTAGCGGCGCGTGAGCACCTGGCGCATCGCGGCGTAGTCGTCGCCGCCGGTGATGCCGGTGATGTTGTAGCGGCGGTACTGGCCGGGCTGCATCTTGTGGCCCTCGAACACCACGCACGACGCCTGCGTCGCCTCGCCCGCCGTGTGGCTGATGTCGAAACATTCGATGCGCAGCCCTTCCAGCCCAGTGTCGATACCCTCCGGCGCCAGATCGAGTGCTTCGACCAGCGCCCGCGTGCGCGCCTGTTGCGAGCCTTCCTCGGACAAGAGCCGTGCCAGCGCGAGTTCGGCGCCCTTGATCGCCATGTCGAGCCAGGCGCGGCGGTTGTCGCGGGGCTGGTGCTGCGCGCTGACCTTGTGGCCCCGGTGGTCGGTGAGTACCGCGATCAACCCACGCTCCACCGGATGGCTGGTCACCAGGATCGGCGGGCAGTCGGCGCCGAGGTAGTGCTGCGCGATGAAGGCTTCGAGCACGCGGGCCTCGACCGTGCGGGTACCTTCGGCCGACTCTCCAGCCTCCGGTGCCTCGTCGCCCACGTCCACGGCCACGGCATCCTCGACGTGCGCCGGAAAGTACGCCCGGTCCCCCAGATGCCGCCCGCCCCGCACCATCGCCAGGTTCACGCAGGCCCGCCCGCCCTGCACCTTCACGGCCAGGATGTCGGTGTCGCGGTCCTCCTGCGTGAACACGGCCTGCTGCTGCAGCACCTTGGACAGCGTGGCGATCTGGTCACGCAGTTCCGCCGCCTTCTCGTAGTCGAAGGCTTCAGCCGCGGCCATCATCTGCGCCTGCAGCCCGTCGAGCACTTCCTGCGTCTCGCCGCTCAGGAAACGCACCGCGTTGCGCACGTCCGCGGCGTAGTCCTCGCGGCTGATGAAATCGACACAAGGCGCCGAGCAGCGGTGGATCTGGTGCAGCAGGCAGGGCCGCGTGCGGTTGTTGAACACCGTGTCCTCGCAGGTGCGCAGCAGGAACACCTTCTGCATCAACTGGATGCCCTCCTTCACCGCCCAGGCGCTCGGGTACGGGCCGAAGTAGCGGTGGCGGCGGTCCACGGCGCCACGGAAATAGACGACGCGGGGGAATTCGTGCGTGACGAACTTCAGGTAGGGATAGCTCTTGTCGTCGCGGAACAGGATGTTGAAGCGCGGGTTCAGCGACTTGATGAGGTTGTTTTCGAGCAGCAGCGCCTCGGCCTCCGAGCGCACCACCGTCGTCTCCATCCGCACGATCTTGCTGACCATGTGGCCGATGCGGGTGCCGCCGTGGTCCTTCTGGAAGTAGCTGCTGACGCGCTTCCTGAGGTGCTTGGCCTTGCCGACGTAGAGCAGGCCGCCCTCGGCGTCGAAGTAGCGGTAGACGCCGGGCAGCGCCGGCAGCGCGGCGACCTCGGCCAGCAGGCGCTCGCGGGCGGCGGCGGCCGGCGTTTCCAGCACGGGGTCGGGGATCAGGAGGGCTTCGGCCTCGTCGGGGGTCAGGCGGCGCGTCATGGTCGGGGATTGTGCCGCCGCGGATAATTCCGTGATGACCACCGACGCTGCACCCACGCCCGCCGCCACCATTGCACCGCTCCTGGCCGTCCCGCAGACGCTGCGCCGCTGGGACGTGTTCTGCCGCGTCATCGACAACCACGGCGACCTCGGCGTGTGCTGGCGGCTGGCGCGGGATCTGGCTGGGCGGGGCGCGCAGGTGCGGCTCTGGGTGGACGATGCCAGCGCGCTGGCCTGGATGGCACCGGACGGCTCGCCCGGCGTGCAGGTGCTGCCGTGGCGTGACCCGCTGGAGGCGGAGGTGCCGGCCGACGTGGTCATCGAGGCGTTTGGCTGCGACCCGCCCGCCGCCTACGTCGCCCGCATGGCCGCCGCCCCCACCACCGGCCCGGCGCCGCTGTGGATCAACCTCGAATACCTCAGCGCCGAGCCGCATGTCGAGAGCCTGCACGGGCTGGCCTCGCCGCAGTGGAGCGGACCCGGCAGCGGACTCACCAAGTGGTTTTTCTTCCCTGGGTTCACTCCCGCCACGGGTGGCCTGTTGCGTGAGCCTGGCCTGCTCGCTCGCCATGGTGCCCACGACCGGCAGGCCACGCGGGCGGCCTTCGGGGTCGGCCCGAACGCGGACAAGGATGAGGCGCTGGTGCTGCTGTTCGGCTACACGCAGCCGCTGCTGGACGATGGCTCACGCTGCTGGCCGAGGCGCCGACACCGACCACGTTGCTCGTCACGCCCGGCTACAGCGCCCGGCAGGTCCGTGCCTGGCAGGCGCAGCACGCTGGGGCGCCGGACACGCTGGGGGCGCTGCGGCTGCACTTCCTCCCGCATGTCACACAGCTCGAATTCGACCGGCTGCTGTGGGCGAGCGACCTCAACCTCGTGCGCGGCGAGGACAGCCTGGTGCGCGCGCTCTGGGCCGGACGGCCCGTGCTGTGGCAGCTTTATCCGCAGGAGGATGGCATCCACGGCGACAAGCTCGAAGCCTTCCTCGACGTGGCGCTCGACCAGACTGCACCTGCGCTGGCCGACCCGCTGCGGCGGATGGCCCGGCTGTGGAATGGTCTGGGTGAATCGGTCGGGTTGGCGTCGGCGTGGTCAGCGCTGTGGCCCGCCCTGCGTGACACATGGACCGACAGCACCACCGCCCGACAGCGCCGCTGGGCCGGCCAGCCCGACCTGACCAGCAGCCTGATCGCCTGGGCGCAGCAGCGGCACGCAGACGGGCTGGGCTAGAATCGAGGGCTTTGCGGTGCGGCGGCTTGCTCACCGCCCCAACGGAAACACCACCCATGAAGATCGCCCAGGAAATCCGCGCCGGCAACGTGATCATGCAAGGCACCGCCCCGATGGTCGTGCTGCGCACCGAATACAGCCGCGGCGGCCGCAACAGCGCCACCGTGCGCATGAAGCTCAAGAGCCTGCTGAACAACTCCGGCACCGAAGTCGTCTTCAAGGCCGACGACAAGATGGACCAGGTCATCCTCGACAAGAAGGACTGCACCTACTCCTACTTCGCCGACCCGCTCTACGTGTTCATGGACGAGGAGTTCAACCAGTACGAAGTCGAAGCCGAGAACATGGGCGACGCGCTGAGCTACCTCGAAGACGCGATGCCCGTCGAAGTGGTGTTCTACGACGGCAAGGCGATCTCGGTCGAGCTGCCGACCTCGCTGGTGCGCGAAGTGACCTGGACCGAGCCAGCCGTCAAGGGTGACACCTCGGGCAAGGTGCTGAAGCCCGCCAAGATCTCGACCGACTTCGAGATCCAGGTGCCCGCCTTCGTCGCCCAGGGCGACAAGATCGAAATCGACACCCGCACGCACGAGTACCGCAAGCGCGTCTGATCGATGCCAGCGCGATTCGCGCCTTGCAAGCGAAGCGGCCCCGAGGGGCCGCTTTTTTGTTGTCTCAGTGGCGCGTGGCTCGTCAGGTCAGCATGTCGCCCACCAGCCCCGCCTGCGGCCTCTGCCGGCTGACGGCATAGCCATACCCCAGCCCCAGCACTGCATACGGCAGCAGCACCAGCCCCCACCCCAGCCCGCTCAAGCCCCACGCCGCCGTGGTCGGATCGACGCCCTCGGCCGCCGTGCCCGACAGCAGCCCGAAGCGCGACATCAGCAGGTACTGCCCGAGCGCCAGCCCGATCACGGCCAGCACCGGGGCGACCTTGGTCGTGAACACGCCCTCCTCGCCCGGATGGCGGCCGAAGTACGCGATCACCGCCACGCACACCAGCGCCTCAATCAGCACGATCGCCACCACCGCCAGCCCGCTGAACCAGAAGAACATGTTCAGGATCGGGTCCAGCCCGGCGACGACGAACACCGCGATCACCGCCAGCCCCAGCGCCGAGGTCAGCCACGCCGCCGCGCCCGGGGCGCCGAAGCGGTTGGTGCGGCCAAGCGACGCCGGCAGCACCTCGCTGCGGCCCAGCGCGTAGAAATAGCGGCTCGCCGAGTTCTGGAACGCCAGCAGCCCGGCGAACAGGCTGGAGAGCACCAGCACGCCCATCAGCTTGGCCATCCAGCCGCCCACGTACTGCGTCGCCAGCGCGAACAGCACGGCCGACGGGTCGGTCAGCGGCACCTTGTCCACCGTGGTCAGCTCCATCACGCGGTCCACCACCTTCGACGCGCCCAGCCCGGTCACCACCGCGAACGAGGTCAGCGCGAACAGCAGCGCGATCACGCACACCGACAGGTAGGTCGCGCGCGGCACGGCGGTCTTCGGGTCGGTCGATTCCTCGCCGTAGATGGCGGTGGCCTCGAAGCCGATGAACGACGCGAAGGCAAACGCGAACGCGATCCCTGCCGAGCCGGTCAGGCCACCCGCCAGCACCGCCGAGGGGCTGAACGAAGCGGCGAAGTTCAGCCCTTCCGGCCCGCCGTTGGCCAGGATCGCGAGCGACGTGACGACCAGGCAGGCCAGTTCCATCAGCATCAGCACGCCCAGCAGCTTCGCGCCGACATCGACCTGGTAAAGCGACAGCGCCGTCACCGCCGCCCACGCCAGCGCGGCCCAGCCCCACCACGGCAGCCCCCCGGCCTGTCCGGCCATCAATCCGCCGAAGAAGCCGTAGAGCGACAACTGGATCGTCAGGTAGGCGAGGATCGACACGAACGCCGCCGCCACGCCCAGGTTCACGCCCAACCCGCGCCCGATGTAGGCGAAGAAGGCACCCGCGTTGGTGACGCGGTGGCTCATCGCCGCGTAGCCGACGCTGAACAGCAGCAGGATCAGCCCGACGAGCAGGTAAGCGCCCGGGGCGGCGGCGCCGGTGCCGAGCGCGATGGCCGGGGGCAACGCGCCGGTCATGCCGACCAGCGGCGCGGCAGCAGCCACCACGAAGAACACGATCGCCCAGACGCCCAACTGGCCTGAGCGCAGGCGCGTGCCGGACTCGTCGGCGCGCGCGGTGGAAGGGGTAGAACTCATGGACTTGTCTCCTTTTATCAGTCAATTGCCCGCAGATCACGCGGGATCGGACACCATCCCCAGCCCTTGCAGGGCCAGGGCAAAGCCGGCGCCAGGCGCCTGCACATCGAAATGCACCGTCGGCAACCCGACCCGTCGGGCGCCGAGCACATTGCGAAGCTGGTCATCGACGAACACGCAGGCCGACGCGGGCAGGCCGAGCGCGTCCAGACACTGCTGATACGCCCGTGGATCGGGCTTGAGAATGTGCGTGTGGGTAGCGTCCACCACCACATCGAACAGGCCGAGCAGCGCCAGCCGGTGGCGGAAGTCGGCGCCGTAGAACAGGTCGAGTTCGTTGGAGAGGATCGCCAATCGGCACCCGGCCGCCTTCGCCGTATGGATCGCCGCGACCGCCTCGGGCCGGATCACCGCCTCGACATCGGCCCCTCGGGCGCGCTGCACGAAGGTCTCCATCCGGTCCCAGTTCTCGCCGACGAGGCGGCCGACTTCGCGGGTGCGGGCGAGCCAGTAGTCGCGCTCGGTGAGGCGGTCGGCCTGCATGTCCTGCCAGAGCGGGTCACTGTCGGCGTCGAACGGGCCGCGCCACGTCAGCGTGCCGCGTGGCAGGCCGAGCGCCGCTTCGGTCAGGTCGTGCGTCTCGAACAGCGTGCGGCTGATGACGCCGCCGAAGTCGAGGATCAGGGCGCGGTGGGTGTGATCAGTCATCGGATCAGCCCCCGTGCGCGCCAGTCGTCGAACACCACCAGCGCGGCCTCGGCGAAGGCCGCGTCGTTGATGTGCGCATCCACGCGGACCAGCGCGGTGCCGCCGCCCAGGTGCTTCGGCAGTTCCTCGATCAGCGCCGCCAGCCCCTCGGGGTCGTGCAGCGGCTGGCCGGGCCGGTCCCAGGCCTCGATGCCCTGCGTCGGCAGCAGCAGGCAGGTCGGTCCGGTGGCCGCCGCCAGCCGCTCGCCGATGGCCTGCGCGACCTCGCGGCGCATCGCGGGGTCGATGCAGACGGACGCGATCAGCCGGTTGTGCGCGTGGACGTTGCGCTCGGCCCAGCGGGCGGGGGGCACGTGCCACGCCGGGTAGTCCACCATGTCGGTCGCGCCCGGCGCCACGATCTGCGGCACCCCGGCACGGCCCGCCCCGGTCAGCCGGTCGGCGCCCGACGTGACGCACGAGCCACCGAGGTGGTTCACCAGCTCCTGCAGGCTGAAGTCCATCACCGCCGCGAAGAAGCCCTGCGCGGCGAGATCCTCGAACGCCCTGCCGCCCATGCCGGTGGTGTGGAACACGGCCAGCTCGTAGCCACGCGCCTCCAGTGCCGGCTTCAGGCGCTTCATGTAGCTCAGCGCGCTCGACCCGAGCGAGGTCATGCCGACCACCGGCCGGGGGTCGTCGTCGATCTGCCGGGCCTGCACCGCCCCGACCACCGCGCCCGCCGCCTGCGCCAGCGCCGAGCGACACAGCCGGTTCAGCCCGTACAGCCCGCCCGCCCACAGCCGCATCATCAGGTCGGGCGGGATGCGGTCGGCCGGGATCAAGTGCGAATACGCGATGGTGGACAGCACCACCTTCGGCACGCCCAGCGGCAGCGCGTTCGCCACGTCCAGCGCCAGGTCGGTGCCCATCGTGCCGCCGAGCGCGAGCAGGCCGTCGAAGCGGCGCTGCGCGTGGAGCTGCGTCGCCAGCATCGACGCGCCCTGGGCCATCCGCGTCATCGCGGTGTTCTCGTCGCCGCTGTCGATGATCTGCGCGAGCGTCACGCCAGCTGCCGCCGCGACCTGCTCGTTCGTGATGTCCGGCTGGACGCCCCCACGGCCCAGCACGCCGACATCCATCACCAGCGGCCGGGCGCCCAGTTGCACCAGCCGCTCGCAGAGGAAGCCAATCTCGTCGCTCTTGGTGTCCACGGTGCCGATCAGCAGGATGACGGGCGCCTCGGCCGGGAGGTTGTCCGCACTCACAGGGTCGCCTCCACCGCCGCGAACGAGGCGTCGAGGAGGTCCACGAGCTGGTCGATCTCCTCGCGGGTGATGACCAGCGGCGGCGACAGGATCAGGTTCGGCCCGGAGATGCGCACCATCAGGCCGCGCCGGTAGGCCTCTCGTGCCACGCGGGCGGGGATGTCACTGGTGCGCGGCATCGGCGTGCGTCTGGCCTTGTCGGTCACCATCTCGATGCCCGCCATCAACCCCATGCCGCGCACGTCGCCGACGAAGCTGAAGCGGTGCAGCGCCTGCAGGCGTTCCTGCAAGCAGGCGCCGACGCGGGCGGCGTTGCCGGGGATGTCCAGCTCTTCGAGGAGGTCGAGTGTCGCCAGCGCGGCGGCAGCGGCAACCGGATGCGCGCTGTAGGTGTAGCCGTGCGAGACCGCCGCGCCGCCCGTCGTGTCGGTGTCGAAGACCTCGGCGACCTTGCGGCCGATCGCGGTGGCGCCCAGCGGCACATAGCCCGAGCTGATGCCCTTGGCGAGGCACCACAGGTCGGCGTTGACGCCCCACAGCCGCGTGCCGAACAGCGCCCCGCCCCGCCCGAAGCCGGTCACCACCTCGTCGGCGATCAACAGCACGCCATGCCTGTCGCAGACCTGCCGGACCAGCCGCCAGTAGTTCGCCGGCGGCACGATCACGCCACCCGCGCCCTGGATCGGCTCGGCGATGAAGGCGGCCACGGTGTCCGGCCCCTGGAACACGATCTCGCGCTCCAGCATCTCGGCGCAGACGCGGCCCAGGGCTTCCGGGTCGTCGAGGCCGAAAGGGTTGTGGTACAGCCACGGCGTGTCCACATGGAAGCAGCCGGGCAGCAGCGGTTCGTAGGGGCGGCGAAAGTTGGTGTTGCCGTTGACGCTCATGCCGCCGAAATGCACGCCGTGGTAGCCCTGGCGCAGGCTGATGAACTTGAAGCGGTCGGCCTGGCCCTTGAGCTTCCAGTACTGGCGGGCGATCTTCAGCGCGCCTTCCACCGCGTCCGAGCCACCGTTCGAGAACAGCACCGCCGCGACGTTCTCCGGCGCCATCAGCTTCACCAGCCGCGTGGACAGTTCGATGGCGCGCACGTGCGTCGTGCCCCGGAAGACGTTGTAGAACGGCAGTTCGTCGAGCTGCGCCACCACCGCGTCGCGCACGCGGCGGTTGCTGTGGCCGAGGTTGCTGCTCCACAGGCCGCCGACGCCGTCAAGCATCCGGTGGCCGTCCACGTCCCAGATGAAACAGCCTTCGCCGCGGGCGATGATGTCCGGCGCGGACTTCTTCATCGCGCCGGGGTGGGCCATCGGGTGCCAGAGGTACTGGGCGTTGTCGCGCTTGAGTTCTTCAGGAGTGCTCATTCGGGGTCTTCCTTCTCTCTTTTAGTTGGGAACACCGACGGTGATCGTCTTCAGCTCGGTGTAGTGCAGCAGCCCCTCGGCGCCCATCTCCTGGCCGATGCCGCTGTCCTTCCAGCCGCCGAAGGGCATCTCGGGCTGCGACACGCCGTAGTGGTTGATGCCGACCATGCCGGCGTCCAGCTCCTCGCCGAGGCGGTGCGCGGTCATGAGGTCGCGGGTGAAGGCGTAGGCGCCGAGGCCGTAGGGCAGCGCGTTCGCGGCGTCGATCGCCTCGCCCAGCGTGTCGTAGGGCTGGATCACCGCGATCGGGCCGAACGGCTCCTGCTGCATCAGGCGCGAGGCGGGCGGCGCGTCAGCGAAGACGGCCGGCTCGAAGAAGAAACCGGGGCGATCGACACGCCGCCCGCCCGTCAGCAGCCGGGCGCCGCAGCCGAGCGCGTCCTCGACGAAGCCTTCCATGTCATCGAGGCGGCGGGCGTGGGTCAGCGGACCCATCTGCGTCTGCGCGTCCAGCCCGCTGCCGAGTCGCAGCCGGCGGGCGCCCTCGGCGAACTGCTCGGCGAACACCGTGTGCAGCCGGCGCGGCAGGTAGAAGCGGATCGGCGATGCGCAGACCTGCCCCGCGTTGCGGTACTTGGCCGCCAGCGAACTCTTGAGCACGAACGCCAGGTCCGCGTCCTCGCAGACGATCACCGGGGCGTGGCCGCCGAGTTCGCCCGTGAACCGCTTCAGGTGGCGCGCCGCCTGCTCGCCCAGCAGCTTGCCGACCGCGACCGAGCCGGTGATCGACACCTTGGCGATGGCCGGGTGGGCGATCAGCGCGGACGAGACCTGCGCCGGATCGCCGCAGACGAGGTTGATCGCGTCGGCCGGCACGCCCGCGTCGAGGAATACGCGCACCAGCAGCATCGCCGTACCCGGCGTTTCCTCGTCCGGCTTGAGCACGACGCTGCACCCGGCCGCCAGCGCGCTCGACAGCTTGCGCACCGGCAGGTTGGCAGGAAAATTCCAAGGGGTGAACGCCGCCACCGGCCCGACCGGCTGGCGCACGACGGTCTGCGACAGGATGCCCTCGACACGCGGCGCGACGGTGCGGCCGTAGAGGCGCTTGCCCTCCTCGGCCTGGAAATCGAGGATGTCGGCCGACAGGCGCACCTCGCGCACCGACTCGGCCAGCGGCTTGCCCTGCTCCAGCGTCAGCACGGTGGCGATGGCCTCGGCGCGCTCGCGCATCAGCTCGGCGGCGCGGCGCAGGATGACGTAGCGGTCATGGGCGCGCACCCGGCGCCACGCGAGAAAACCGCGCCGGGCCGACTCGGCGGCGGCGGCCAGTTCCTCGGCGCCGGCCAGCGGCAGCGTCGCCAGCGTCGTCTCGTCGGCCGGGTTGGTCACCGGGCGCTCGCCGCCAGAGGCACGGGTCAGCCACTGTCCGGCGACGTGCAGGGCGAGTTCGGGGTACTCCATTCGTTCTCCAGTGCAGGCGTTGGGATAAGCCACCGCACGATAGGAGCGCCACGGCCGCGGGCGTTATCAGGTTTGCGTAACCCTGGCCACGGGCAAACCCTGAACCCCGGCGCCAGCCCCGCGCCGCACAGTCACGCCCATGCTTGCGCTCCCGCCCGCCACACCCTGGATCCGCGACCACCGCTCGACCGACATCGACGAATACGCCGCCGCGCAGGCCGGCTGGGCGCTGCGCTACGAGCAGTTGTCGCCTGGGCGTTTCGCGGGCGAGTTCTGCCATGTGCAGTTGCCGGGCGTGCGGCTGGTGCGCGAATCGGCCAGCCGGCAGGTGCGCCAGACCGGCCAGATCGGCACCGACACGGTCGGCTTCGCGCTGGCGGCGACGCTGCCGGGCGAGGCGTTCTTCCATGGGCAACCCCTCGGCGGCGACACGCTCATGGTCGGCCGCGGCGACGACCTCGACATGACCACCCCCGACGGCTATGAGCACTTCGGCGTCGTGGTCGATTGCGCGCTGCTGGCCGAGCTGTGGGCGGGGCTGTACCAGAAGCCGTGGTCACCGTGGCTGGACCTGCAGATGGTGATCACCGCCCGCCCCGGCATGGCCGAACACGTTCGGCGGCAGCACCGGCAGGCAATGGACACGCTGGCCGCCTTCCCGTCGCTGCTGGACGAACCGAGGGCGGTGCTGCACCTGCGGGACGCGCTGCTGATCGAGTGGATCGAGGCCATTCCATCGCGGGTGGACACCTCGGCGCTGGAGGGGGTCGAGGCACGGCGGCGGCTGGTGGCGCGGGCCTGCGACCTCGTGCTGGGCCGGCGCGACGACCCACCCACGATCCTGCAAGTCTGCACCGAGATCGGCAGCAGCCCGCGCAAGCTCGACTACTGCTTCCGCGACGTGCTGGGCGTCAGTCCGTCGAAGTACCTGCGCGCGGTCCGGCTCAACGGGGCGCGGCGCGAGCTGAAGGGCCGCACATCCCGCCACGGCGACGACACGGTGCATGACATCGCCGCCCGCTGGGGCTTCTGGCACATGGGCGCTTTCTCGGCGGACTACAAGCGGCAGTTCGGCGAGTGCCCGTCCGCCACGGTCGAGCGCCGCCGGGCATGAGCGGTCCACCTTGGCGGTACCGGCGTCTGCTGGCGGCCGGCGGTCTGCTCGTGGCGCCGCTGCTGCTCCAGCAACTGGGCACCGGCCCGGTGCGCATCGCCGACCAGGCGCTGCTGTACGTGCTGCTCGCGCTGGGCATGAACATCGTGGTGGGCTATGCGGGCCTGCTCGACCTGGGCTATGTGGCGTTCTACGCGGTGGGCGCCTACACCTTCGCGCTGCTGGCCTCGCCGCACCTGTTCGAGCAGTTCCCCGCCGTGCAGGCGATGTTCCCGGCCGGCCTGCATGGTCCTTGGTGGTTGCTGCTGCCGTTGGGCGCCGGGCTGGCCGGCGTGCTGGGCGTGCTGCTGGGGGCGCCGACGCTGAAACTGCGCGGCGACTACCTGGCCGTGGTGACACTGGCCTTCGGCGAGATCATCCGGCTCTTCCTCAACAACCTGGCGCACCCGGTCAACCTCACCAACGGCGCCCACGGCATCAGCCAGATCGACGACCTGCACCTGTTCGGTCTCGACCTGCGGCGGACGCAGGTGGTGCTGGGCCTGGAGTTGCCGCCGGTGACGCTGCACTACTACCTGTTCCTCGCGCTGGTGGTGCTCGCCGTGCTGGTCTGCCACCGGCTGGAACGCTCTCGCATCGGCCGCGCCTGGATGGCCATCCGCGAGGACGAGGTGGCTGCGCAAGCGATGGGCCTGAACACGCGCAACCTGAAGCTGGCCGCCTTCGGCATGGGCGCGACCTTCGGCGGTGTGGCGGGCGGGCTGTTCGCGACCTTCCAGGGCTATGTCTCACCCGAGTCGTTCAGCTTGCAGGAATCGATCCTGGTCGTGGCGATGGTCGTGCTGGGCGGCATCGGCTACCTGCCGGGGGTGATCCTGGGGGCGGTGCTGCTGTCGGCGCTGCCGGAAGTGCTGCGCTACGCAGTCGGTCCCTTGCAGGCGATGACGGACGGGCGGCTGGACGCCCACATCCTGCGCCAGTTGCTGATCGCGCTGGCGATGATCGGCGTGATGGTGCTGCGTCCGCGG
The DNA here is from genome assembly GCF_031429695.1 of Sphaerotilus sp. Taxonomy (GTDB): domain Bacteria; phylum Pseudomonadota; class Gammaproteobacteria; order Burkholderiales; family Burkholderiaceae_C; genus Sphaerotilus. Next base: position 61,893 of record NZ_JANPAB010000061.1, on the reverse strand, counting down.
GGCCTGTGGACGCGGCCAGAGCGCCTCAATCCTCCCGCACGCTGACCTCGAACGTCACCTGCACCTCGTCCGACCCGCTGGCCTGGCACTTGAAGCGCCGCGCCGCCTGGGTGACGAGGCGGTGGTAGTCCTTCGGGCCGGACAGCGGCGTCACGTCGGTGATCTGGCTGCCGCGCACCGTCATGCGGACGCGCACGACGCCGGTGATGCCATAGCGGTCGTAGGCGCCGTCCATCGTGCTGCGGATGATGTCGGCGTAGCCGGGACAGGCCAGGCCGACCTCGGCGCGCGCGGGTGCGGCGGGAGGCGCAGGGGGCGTCGGCGGTGCGGGCGGGGCCGGGGGCGCGGGTGGCGGCGGGGGCTTGATCTCGACCTGCTTCGGCAGCGGCTCGGCCTGCACCGCCTGGATCGCCGGGGCGGGTGGCGTCGGCGCGGGCGTGACCTCGGGGGGCGGCACGTAGGCTTTCGGCGGCGGCGTGGGGGCGGGTGGCGGTGCGTCCTGCAGCTTCACGACCTTCGGCGGCTCGGGTGGCGGCGGGGGCGGTGGTGGTGGGAGCGGCGGTTTCACCTCGTCGATGATCGCCATCTCGATGGGCGGGCGCACCAGCTCCACCGCCTTGCGCGCCAGCCCCGACATCAGCGCCCAGCCCACCAGCACATGCAGCCCGACCACCACGCCCGCACCGACCCAGCGCGGCGTGCCAGCGTTCGGTGCGAATTCGGGCAAGCTCCCTGGCCGCACAGGACTCATTGAAACTGCTCCCCGCCGACCACGCCCAGCTTGCGCAGGCCCAGCTTCTGCGCCGACACCATCACCGACGCGAAGGTGTCGTAGCGCGACTGCGCATCCGGCCGGATGTGGATCTCGGGCGGCTCGGCCTGCGCGGCGGCGGCCTTGAGCTTGTCCTCCAGCGCCGCCCGGTCCGCCAGCGCCACACCCTGCCAGTACACGACGTTGGCCGGGTCGATGTCGATCTTCACCACCTCGGGCGGCACGGCGTTGGCTGGCGGTTTCCCGGTCGGCAGGTTCAGGTCGGTCGAATGCAACTGGATCGGGATCGTGATGATCAGCATCACCAGCAGCACCAGCATCACGTCGATCAGCGGCGTGGTGTTGATGTCCATGATCGGCTCGGGATCGCTGCCGGGGGCCAGGCCGTCGCCGGGGCCGAGGTTCATCGCCATCGCGGTTTCCTTGGGATTACACGTCCACGTCAGTGCAACGCGGGTGGCTCGGTGATGAACGAGATGCGGGCCATCCCGGCACGCTGACACGCCAGCACGACCCGCCCGACCGGCGCATACGCCGCCGAGCGATCACCCCGGACGTGGACCTCGGGCTGCGGCGACTGCACGGCCACCTTCTTCAGCCGCTCGACCAGCGCCTCGGCGCTGGGCAGCGGCGTGTCGTGCCAGTAGACGACGCCCTTCGCATCGACCGAGAGCACGATGTTCTCCGGCTTGCTTTGGCGCGGGTTCAGGCGCTCCAGCGGCAGATCGACCTTGATCGACGTGGTGACGACCGGAATCGTGATCAGGAAGATGATCAGCAGCACCAGCATCACGTCCACCAGCGGCGTCGTGTTGATGGTCGAGAGCACCTCGTCATCGCCCGCCGGGGCGTCGAACGGGCCGGGCGGCAGCGCCATGTCTCAGCCCTTGGACGATGTGGACTGCGACGACGCCGACGCCGATGCCTGCGCCAGCAGCACCGCGTGCAGGTCCGCCGCGAAGCCGCGCACCTCGTCCATCACCGCCTTGTTGCGCCGCACCAGCCAGTTGTAGCCTAGCACCGCCGGCACCGCGACCGCCAGACCGATGGCGGTCATGATCAGCGCCTCGCCGACCGGCCCTGCCACCTTGTCGATGCTGGCCTGCCCCGCGACACCGATGGCGGTGAGCGCGTGGTAGATGCCCCAGACGGTGCCGAACAGGCCGACGAACGGCGCGGTCGAGCCCACAGTCGCCAGAAAGGCCAGCCCGTTCTGCAAGCGCCCCTGCACCCGCTCGATGGCGCGCTGGATCGACATCGTGATCCAGGTATTCAGGTCGATCTGGCCGAGCAGGCCGGCGTGCTTGACCGAGGCATCCGCCCCCGCCTGGGCAATGAAGCGGAAGGGGCTGCCCACGCCGAGCGTGTCCACGCCTTGCGCAACACTGGACGCGGTCCAGAACGCCTCGGTCGCCTTGGCCTGGGTCAGCATGCGCTGCTGCTCGATCCACTTGACGATGAGGATGTACCAGCTGCCCGCGGACATGACCACGAGGATCAGCAGCACGGTCTTGGCGACGAGGTCCGAGCCGGACCAGAGGGCGGCGAGGCCGTAGGGATTGCTGGCGTCCAAGGCGGAGGCTCCGGGGGTTGGGTGGGAACGGCGGCGACTATAGCGCCTCGGGATCGTCAGGATTTCAGTCGGCCATGCGCCTCGCCACGTCGGCGATCAGCGCACGCGCCAGCGCCTGCTTGTCGCAGCGGCTGCCGTCTTCGGGCAGCGCGCGGGCGCCATCGGCATCGACCAGCAGCAGTGCGTTGTCGTCACGCCCGAAGGTGGCCGGGCCGAGATTGCCGACGATGAGCGGCACGTTCTTGCGCAGCAGCTTCTCGCGGGCGTGGTGTTCGAGCCTCTCGCTCTCGGCGGCAAAGCCCACGCAGAACGGCCGGTCAGGCAACGCAGCCACAGCGGCCAGGATGTCCGGGTTCTCGCTCAACTCGAAGGTCGGCGCCACCTTCTTGCCAGCCTTCTTGATCTTGTGTGCAGACAGGCTGGCCGGGCGCCAGTCGGCGACCGCGGCGGTGGCGATGAAGAGATCGTGCTGCGGCGCGGCTGGCAGCACGACATCGTGCATCTGCTGCGCCGAGCGGACATCGATGCGCCGCACACCGCGCGGCGTCTCCAGATGGACCGGGCCCGCCACCAGCGTCACGTCGGCCCCGGCCTCGCGGGCCGCACGGGCCAGCGAGAAACCCATCTTCCCGCTCGACAGGTTGGTGATGCCACGCACGGGGTCGATCGCCTCGAAGGTGGGGCCGGCCGTGATCAGTACCCGCTTGCCCGCCAGTGGCTTGGGCGACAGCGCGGCAATCAGGTCTTCGACGATCGCGGCCGGCTCGATCATCCGGCCGTCGCCGATCTCGCCACAGGCCTGCGCACCCGCGTCCACGCCCAGCACCCATGCACCATCGGCCTGGACCTGCGCCAGATTGCGCTGCGTGGCCGGGTGGGCCCACATCTCGCGGTTCATGGCGGGCGCAAGGATCAGCGGCACCGGGTGCGCATCGGCGGCCCCGCTGGCGAGCGGACGGGCGAGACAGGTCAGGCTGAGCAGGTCGTCGGCGCGGCCCTGCGCAAGGCGGGCGATGAAGTCGGCACTGGCCGGAGCGACGAGCACCGCATCCGCGCCGCGGGTCAGGTTGATGTGGGGCATGCCGTTGGGTTCGCGGGCATCCCAGGTGTCGGTGGCGACGGGGTGGCCGGACAGGGCCTGCATCGTCTCGGTGGTGATGAAGCGCTGGGCGCCGTCGGTCATCGCGACGTGGACCTCGGCCCCGGCCTTGACCAGCAGCCGCAGCAGCTCGGCACTCTTGTAGCAGGCGATGCCGCCAGTGAGGCCGAGCACAAGGCGGCGGCCGGCGAGATCAGGGCGGGAACGCAGGGTTTCAGTCATGGGCCGGGAGTCTAGCGAGACTGGCGAGACAATGCGGTCCATGCGTACCCTGCCCTCCCTGCCCTCCTCGTTGCTGCTGCTCGCCAGCGCGGTCCACGCCCAGACTGCCGATGCGCCGCCAGCGCCCTCCACCCCGCCAGCGGCCACGCTGGAGCGCGTCGAGATTCGCCGCACGGCGCCCACCGACACGGCGCAGCGCCAGCAGTCGACGGCCGCCAAGACGGTGGTCGGCCGCGAGGAAATCGAGCGCATGGGCGACGCCACCGTCAGCGAGGTGCTCAAGCGCCTGCCCGGCGTGACGCTGGGCGGCGGGCGGCCCGGGCGCGGCGGCGACGTGCGCATGCGCGGCCTGGGCAGCGGCTACACCCAGATCCTGCTCAACGGCGAGCGCATGCCCTACGGCATGGCGCTGGACTCGCTCACCCCCGACCAGGTCGAGCGCATCGAGATCACCCGCGGCCCCACCGCCGAGACCGGCGCACAGGCCATCGCCGGCACGATCAACATCGTGCTGCGCGAGTCGGTGCGCCAGCGGCTGAACAATGTCCACCTGCGCGTGGCCCACGACGAAGGTGCCTGGAAACCCGACCTGAGCTGGACCCGCGCCGAACAACTCGACGACTTCAGCTACAACCTCTCGACCAACTTCCACAGCGGCCGCGACCTCGACCACACGGACGTCCACACCGTCGAGACACGCCTGGCGGATGGCGCCACGACGCTCGACGAGCGGCGCATCACCGACGAGTCCTCGCGCCGCCAGTCGCTCCATGCCGGCGGGCGCCTGCAATGGCGACTTGGCGCCGGCGAGACGTTTGCGCTGATGCCGTTTGTCATCCTGTCCGAATCGCGCAGCCAGAGTGCGCAGACGCTGCAGTCCCTCGACCCGGCCGCCGTGCCGGACTACGCCACGGCCGACCGCACCGGCACCGGCCGCTTCGCGCTCGGGCGGCTCAACGCCCAGTGGCAGACCCGCTTCGACAGCGGCCTGCGCCTGGAGCTGAAGGCCGGCGGCAGCCTGGGACGCGGCGCAGGCGACAGCGTGCGCAACGAGCGTGATGGCAGCGGCGCGGTGCTGCGCCGCATCGACGACGAGCGTGCGGGCCAGGACCGTGGCCTGAGCACGGGCGGCAAGCTCAGCCGCAGCGCGGGTGACGGCGCACATCTGCTCTCGCTCGGCTGGGAAGCCGAGCACAACCGCCGCGACGAGACCCGCACGACGCTGGAAACCAGCGCCACCGGCACCCGCTCGCTCAATGGCGAGGTCGGCGACACCCTGCAGGCGCGCACGCTGCGCCGGGCGCTGTGGGCGCAGGACGAATGGACGGTGACGCCGCAATGGTCGCTGCAGGGCGGCTTGCGCTGGGAGGCCATCGACACCACCAGCGACGCCGCGGATGGTCAGGTCAGCAGCCGCAGCGGCGTGGTGACTCCGCTGTTCCACGTGGCATGGAAACCGGTGGAAGGCGGCAAGGACCAGGTGCGCCTGAGCCTGACGCGCAGCTACCGTGCGCCGACCCTGGCCAATCTGATCGCGCGCCGCAGTGAAGCCACTGGCACCAACCTCGAAACCAACCCCGACCGCGCGGGCAATCCGCAGCTCAAGCCCGAGCTGGCGACTGGACTGGACCTCGCATTCGAGCACTACCTGGCGGCCGGCGGCGTGCTGAGCATCGGCGTGTTCGAGCGCCGCATCGACCAGCTCATTCGCGCGCAGACCACGCTGGAAACCGTCGGAGGGGTGCAACGCTGGGTGTCTCGCCCGCAGAACATTGGCGACGCCGTGACCCGCGGGGTCGAGCTGGAGGCCAAGTTCCGCCTGAGCGAGCTGCTCGCAGAGGGAGCGCCGCCGCTGGAGCTGCGCGCCAATGTGAGCGCCTTCCGCTCCCGGGTGAACAGCATCGGCGGACCGGACAACCGGCTCGACAAACAGCCGGACTGGAGCGCGAATCTCGGCGGCGACTGGCGTTTTCGTGGCCTGCCACTGACGCTGGGGGCCAGCCTCAACTTCACGCCGGACTACGCCATCCGCCTGAGCGACAACCAGCGCAACACCGTGGACACGCGGCGGGTGATCGATGCCTACGCGCTGTGGACCTTCTCGCCCGAGCTGCAGCTGCGGGCCTCGGTGAGCAACGCGCTGCCGCTGGACAACGTCAACAGCGCGACCGTCACCACCGCCACCACCCGGCAGGTGGCGACGACCAGCAACCCTGGCAGCACCGCCTGGGCGCTGCGGCTGGAAATGAAGCTCTGACCGGAACGCCCGCGTTCAGAGTGCGCAGACGACCTGGCGCAGCTTGCCGCTTCGCGGATCGATCGCTGGCGCTTCGTCACTGAGGCTCAGGCGCACCGACAGGCCCTGGGTCAGGAAGTAGTGGCGCAAGGCCTCCAGCGAGGCCGCACGCAGCGCGGCCGGATCGGCGCTCAGGCTCACATCCAGCCGCAGCTCCAGCGCATCGGGCGCGGTCTGGCGCAGCTGGAAGCGGTGCACGTCGGCGCCCTCCTCCAGCGCCGTCGTGATGGCCATCGGCGACAGGTGCACCACCTCGCCCGCAGCATTCGGGAACTGCAGCGTGTCATCGCAGCGGCCTTCGACAGTGAAGGACGGCCGGTGGTTGCCGCAGGCGCAGTCGTCCGGGTGCATCGTCACGCTGTCGCCGAGGCGGTAACGGATCAGCGGCTGCACGCGGTTCGCCAGATTGGTCAGCAGCACGGAGTCCGACGCGGTGCCGACCGGGACGGGCTGGTCGTGGGCGTCGATGGGCTCCATCCGCACCCAGTCGTCGTTGAGGTGCAGGCGGCCATGCGGACACTCGAAGGCGATGGCCAGGCACTCCGACGCACCGTAGTCGTTGACCACCGGCGCACCGAAGACCGACTCGATCCAGTCGCGGGTACTCGCGGCCAGCCCTTCACCACCGGACCACAGCGCCAGCGGCATCAGACGCAGCCGGCCCGCTTCCTGCTGCCGTGCCAGCTCGACCAGCATGCTCGGGTAGCTGGCGATGAAGGCCGGGCGCCACGCCTGCAGTTCGTCGCAGAGTTGCCCGATCGGCGCCGTGACGGAAAACGCCCGCGACTCGCTGCCCGCCACCGGGTTGAAGCGGCACTGGCGCTTCCAGAACGACACCCCCGCGTAATGCCCATCCAGCGCGGACACCAGCGCGCTGCGCGGCCGCATGCCCCACGGCCCCATCGCCCCGGTCGCCGCCAGCGCCCACCAGCGGTGGGTGGCAAAGCGGCGGTCCATCCGGCTTTCCAGCAGCGTCGAATACACCGACAGTGCGGCACTGTCCTGGAGGAAGATCCCCGGCTCGCCGCTGGTGCCGGAGCTGGTCCAGACCGCGTAGCGGCGCAGAAAATCCGACCCGATCTTGCCGGTATCGGCCAGGAAGGACTGAACGCCCTCGCGCGTGATCGCCGGGTCGGTGACCCAGTCATCGAAATGCTGCATGAGCTGCGGCTTCGTGACCGGCGGCAGATCGGCCCATGCCCGGGGCGCATCGCCGGCAGCGACGCCGTGGTGCTGCCGGTAGAACGCACTGCGGGCATATGCGTGGTCGAGCAGCGAACGCTGCCGCTGTTCGACCACGCTCGGCTCGGCCGCGCGGGCGCCCGAACTGGCGCCGCCCCAGGGATTTCGGGCGGTCCACGGAGCGATCCAGCCCGCCCAGGGTTCGTCTTGCTGCAGTGCCATGCTTGTCTCCTTGACACGGTCCGATCGACCTGTGTCCACATCGTCGTGCCCATCATGGACGAAACGGCTGACAGGGATCAGACAAGCCGGCACTTCCTGCCGGGTCTGCGGGTCAGGACCAGGCGCTGGTGATCACGGGCAACAAGGCCGTTCGGTAGGTGTCCGGCAAGACAGTGGTGCCACTGGACGGTGCGTCGAACGCAGCCATCGCGGTGATGAGGGCATCCACCCGGGAGTTCAGCAGCACGTGCCCGTCGACGGTCCGGAATTTCTCGACCTGGCTGGCAGGACCGGTGTCCCAGTCCATCACGTAGACCCGGTCCCAGCTGCCGATGACGCTGACTTCGAGGAAACCGTCGAGGCGCTTGAACCAGAGCTGGTCGATGCCGATGCCAGCGCCGAATTCGACCGTGTCCTGGTTCCCGGCGGTCTCGTCGTAGTCCCAGATGACGTCCAGGCTCGTGCCGCGGCCCACACGGTAGACGTCGTTGCCAGCGCCGCCCGCCATCGAGTCGGCGCCAGTGCCACCGATGATGGTGTCGTTGCCGGCAGAGCCGATGATCAGGTCGGTGCCGCCGCTGCCGTCGATGACGACGCGGCTGCCGAGGATGCTTGTGCCGCTGAAGTCGAGCACGTCATCCGACCACGAGCCGAGGAGGCGGGTCTGTCCGACCACCGCCCGGGTGTCGACCACCTCGATGCCGCTGGCCGCGTCGAAGCTGAGCATCCCGATGTCCACATCGCCAGCACCTTGGGCGAGGAGGGTGTCGGTGCCGGTGGTGCCGGTGTCGACGTAGGTATCGAAGCCCTGGAAGGAGGCCCAGCCCTCGGCCAGATTGCCAGTGACCCGGTAGGTGTCACCACCGTCGAAGCCATCGAGGCGGTCGTCGCCGCCACCGCCGACGATCTGGTCTGCGCCCGCACTGCCGATGAGGGTGTCATTGCCCCAGGCGCCGTCGATGACGAAGTTGCTGCCCGTCAGGGCCGTGGCGCGGAAGTCGAACACGGTGGCACCGTCGCCGCCGAGCAGTCGGACCGTGCCGGTGGCGCCCGTGCCGTCGATCACCTCGACGCCGGTGTCCTGCCAGGACGCCAGCCCGATGTCGACCGCACCGGTGCCGAGGGCCACTAGCCGGTCGACGCCACCACTGCCGGTGTCGCGGTAGGTGTCGTAGCCGTGGAAGCTGCTCCAGCCACCCGCGGCATTTCCGGTCACGCGGAAGGTGTCACCGCCGCCAGCTCCGTCGATCAGGTCGTCGTTGCCCGCGCCGACGATGGTGTCGGCCCCGGCGCTGCCGAAGAGGGTGTCGTTGCTGTAGCCACCGTCGATGACGAGGTTGGCACCCGTCAGGGTCGTGGTGCGGAAGTCCAGCACATCGGCCGAATCTTGTCCCAGCAGGCGGACCGTGCCCGTCGCGCCGGTGGCGTCGACCCCCTCGATACCGGTGTTCTGCCAGCCAGCGACACCGATGTCCACGTCGCCGGCCCCCAGCGCGACGATCCTGTCCATGCCGCTGGTGCCCGTGTCGGCATAGGTGTCGAAGCCCTGGAAGCTGCTCCAGCCCGACGCCCGGTTGCCGGTCACGCGGTAGGTGTCGCTGCCATTCTGGCCGTCGAGCACGTCAGCGTCGCCACCGCCGTTGATCAGATCGGCACCCGCACTGCCCTTGATGGTGTCGTTGCCATAGGCGCCGTCGATGAGCACATTGCCCCCGACGAAGGTGGTCGCGCTGAAGTCGAGCACGTTGGCGCTGTCGTTGGCCCAGACCCGCACGGTGCCGGTCGCACCCGTGCCATCGATCACCTCGATGCCGGTGCCCTGCCAGTTGATCACCCCGATGTCGACATTGCCCGTGCCGACGGCGGCAAGGGTGTCCGTACCAGTGGTGCCGCTGTCCTTGTAGGTATCGCGGCCGTGGAAACCGGTGGTCGTGTTGCCGGTGACGCGGTAGGTGTCGGCGCCGCCGGCGCCGTCCACGGTGTCGTCGCCGTTGTTGCTGACCAACGTGTCCGCGCCTGCGCTGCCATAGACGACGTCGTTGCCGTTCGCAGCGTCGATGAGCAGGCGGGTGCCGGTCAGCGTCACGGTGCGGAAATCGAGTGTCGAGGCGCTGTTGTCGCCGAGCAGGCGCACCGTGCCGGCCGCACCGGTGGCATCGATCGCCTCGATGCCGTTGGCTGCGCCGAAACTGCCCAGCAGGCCGATGTCCACGTCACCAGTGCCGAGGGCCACGACCGTGTCCATGCCGGAGGCGCCGCTGTCCTTGTAGGTGTCGTAGCCGTGGAAACCTGTGGTCGTGTTGCCGGTGACGCGGTAGGTGTCGGCGCCGCCGGCGCCGTCCACGGTGTCGTCGCCGTTGTTGCTGACCAGCGTGTCCGCGCCTGCGCTGCCGTAGACCACGTCGTTGCCGCCGCCGGCGTCGATCAGGAGGCGCGTGCCGGTGAGCGTCACGCCGCGGAAGTCCAGTGTCTGCGCGCTGCTCTCGCCCAGCAGGCGCACGGTGCCGGTAGCGCCGGACGCGTCGATGGCCTCTATGCCGCTCGCAGGGCCGAAATTGCCCTTGAAACCGATGTCCACATCGCCGGCGCCGAGTGCCACGATCCTGTCGACACCACTGGTGCCGCTGTCGGCATAGGTGTCATAGCCCTGGAAGGCGGTCGCCGTGTTGCCGGTGACGCGGTAGGTGTCCCCGCCACCCGCGCCATCGAACACGTCGTCGCCCCAGCTGGCGAGGACCGTGTCCGCCCCGGCGCTGCCGAAAATGGTGTCGTTGCCATAGTTGCTGTCGATCACGACATTGGTGCCGGTGATCGTCGTGCCGCGGAAGTCCAGCGTCGTGCCGCTCCCGTCGCCATAGAGCCGCACCGTGCCGGTCGCGCCGGTGGCGTCTATCGCCTCGATGCCATTGCCCGCGCCAAAGTTGCCGAGGAAACCGACGTCCACGTCACCCGCGCCAAGCGCCACGATCTTGTCCGTGCCACTGGCACCGGTGTCCGCATAGGTGTCGAAGTTGTGGAAGCTGCTCCAGCCGCCCGCCTCGTTGCCGGTGACGCGGTAAGTGTCGCCGCCTGCGCCGCCATCCAGCACGTCGTTGCCACTGCCACCGACGATGGTGTCGGCCGCTGCGCTGCCGTAAACCGTGTCGTTGCCGTAGCCGGCAGCGATGACCAGGTTGCTGCCGGTGAGGGTCGTGGTGCGGAAGTCCAGCAGATTGGCATCGCCCGTGTCGAGCAGACGCACCACGCCGGTCGTGCCGGTCGAGTCGATCTGCTCGATGCCCGTGGCATTCCAGCCCTTGATGCCGATGTCCACTGCAGTCGTTGCACCGGTCACCACGATCCTGTCGCTGCCGGTCGTGCCGCTGTCCTTGTAGGTGTCGTAGCCGTGGAAACCGGTGGTTTCGTTGCCGCTGACGCGGTAGAGGTCGGCGCCACCGGCGCCGTCGACCGTGTCTTCACCGTTGTTGCTCACCAGCGTGTCGTCGGCTGCGCTGCCGTAGACCACGTCGTTGCCATTGCCGGCGTCGATGAGGAGGCGCGTGCCGCTCAACGTGACGCCGCGCAAGTCCAGCGTCGTGGCGGCGTTGTCGCCCAGGATGCGCACCGTGCCCGCGGCACCCGTCGCGTCGATCGCCTCGATGCCGCTGCCGGCGGCGCTGAAACTGCCCAGCAGGCCGATGTCCACGTCACCCGTGCCTGCGGCCACGATCCGGTCGACTCCAGTGGCGCCGCTGTCCTTGTAGGTGTCGTAACCCTGGTAGGCGGTCGCCGTGTTGCCGGTGACGCGGTAGGTGTCGCCGCCGCCCGCACCGTCCAGCACATCATCGCCGAAGCTGGTGAAGACCGTGTCAGCGCCCGCCGTGCCGTAGACGGTGTCGTTGCCGTAGTTGCTGTCGATCACGACGTTGGTGCCGATGACCGCAACGGCGCGGAAATCCAGCGTCGTGGCGCTGCCGTCACCATAGAGACGTACCGTGCCGGTGGCGCCCGTGCCATCGACCGCCTCGATGCCGCTGCCGGCTCCGAAGTTGCCCAGCACGCCGATGTCCACATCGCCCGTGCCCAGCGCCACGATCCTGTCGGTGCCGCTGGTGCCCGTGTCCGCATAGGTGTCGAAGCCGTGGAAACTGCCCCATCCACCGGCTTCGTTGCCGGTGACGCGGTAGGTGTCGCCGCCTGCGCCACCGTCGAGCACGTCGTTGCCGCTGCCGGCAAGGAAGGTGTCCGCCGCCGCGCTGCCGTAGACCGTGTCGTTGCCGTAGCCCGTGTCGATGACCAGGTTGCTGCCCGTCAGCGTGGTCGCGCGGAAGTCGAGCAGGTTCGCGTCGTTGGTATCCAGCAGCCGCACCACACCGGTGGTGCCGGTGGCGTCGATCTGCTCGATGCCGGTCGCGCTCCAGCCCTTCAGGCCGATGTCCACCGCCAGCGTGCCGCCCATCACCACGATCCTGTCGGTGCCACGGGTACCGCTGTCCCTGTAGACGTCGTAGCCCTGGAAATTCAGGCTGGTGTTGCCGGAGACGCGGACGGTGTCGCCGCCCTCGGCGCCATCCAGCAGATCGTCGCCCTGGTTGTTGTCGATGGTGTCGTTGCCGGCGCTGCCGTAGACCGTGTCATTGCCCCAGCCGGCGTCGAGGACGATGTTGCTGCCCACCAGCGTGGTCGTGCGCAGATCGAAGACGTCTGCCGCGTTGGTGCTGATGAGGCGGACGGTGCCCGTGGCACCCGTGCCATCGATGGTCTCGATGCCGGTGCCGCTCCAGCCGCGGGTGCCGATGTCCACGTCGCCGATGCCAAGCGCGACGATCCTGTCCGTGCCGCTGGCACCGCTGTCGGCGTAGGTGTCGTAGCCCTGGAAGCCCGAGAGCAGGTTGCCGGAGACGCGGAGGGTGTCACTGCCTCCGGCGCCGTCCAACCGGTCATCGCCCTGGTTGTTGGCGACGGTGTCGTTGCCGGCGCTGCCGTAGACCGTGTCGTTGCCCCAGCCGGCATCGAGGACGATGTTGCTGCCCACCAGTGTGGTCGTGCGCAGATCGAACAGCTCGGCCGTGTTGGTGCCGATCAGCCGGACCGTGCCGGTCGCGCCGGACGCGTCAATGGTCTCGACGCCGGTCGCGCTCCAGCCTTTGAGGCCGATGTCCACGTCGCTGGCGCCGAGTGCCACGATCCTGTCGACACCACTGGTACCGCTGTCGGCATAGGTGTCATAGCCCTGGAAGGCGGTCGCCGTGTTGCCGGTGACGCGGTAGGTGTCCCCGCCACCCGCGCCATCGAACACATCGTCGCCCCAGCTGGCGAGGACCGTGTCCGCCCCGGCGCTGCCGAAAAGGGTGTCGTTGCCATAGTTGCTGTCGATCACGACATTGGTGCCGGTGATCGTCGTGCCGCGGAAGTCCAGCGTCGTGCCACTCCCGTCGCCATAGAGCCGCACCGTGCCGGTCGCGCCGGTGGCGTCTATCGCCTCGATGCCATTGCCTGCGCCAAAGTTGCCGAGGAAACCGACGTCCACGTCACCCGCGCCAAGCGCCACGATCTTGTCCGTGCCACTGGCACCAGTGTCCGCATAGGCGTCGAAGTTGTGGAAGCTGCTCCAGCCACCCGCCTCGTTGCCGGTGACGCGGTAGGTGTCGCCGCCTGCGCCGCCATCCAGCACGTCGTTGCCGCTGCCACCGACGATGGTGTCGGCCGCTGCGCTGCCGTAAACCGTGTCGTTGCCGTAGGCACCGTCGATGAGGAGATTCGCGCCCAGCAGCGTCACCCCCCGGAAATCCAGCGTCTGCGCCGTGTTGTCGCCCAGCAGTCGCACGGTGCCTGTGGCACCCGTCGCGTCGACCGACTCGATGCCGCTGGCAGGACCGAAGTTCCCCTTGAGTCCGATGTCCACATCACCGGTGCCGACCGCCGCAATCTTGTCCGTGCCGCTGGCACCGGTATCCGCGTAGGTATCGAAGCCGCTGAACCCGGTCACGGCGTTGCCGGTGACGCGGTAGGTGTCACTGCCCGATCCACCATCGAGCTGGTCGTCTCCGCCTTCGCCGACGAGCAGGTCGTCGCCTGCACCGCCATTCAATGTGTCGTTGCCGGAGCCGCCCCAGAGCGTGTCATTGCCGTCGCCCGCGCTGATCAGATCATTCTGGCCGTTGCCGAATATCTCGTCCACACCGGCCGTGCCGTTGAGGGTTTCGGCAGCCGAGGTACCGGAAACCAGATTGGGCACCAGTGCAGCAGCGGCGGACAGGCCGGCCACAGTGGTCACGGCAGAAGCATTGGTCGTTCTGGAACTCATGGGGAACCTTTTCGCTGTTTTTTTGAATACATCCCGATACGACGGTATTCGACGGTAATTCCAGAAAACTGTCGGAACATATTCAGGCGTTTTTAATTGAAAAACGACTGCGTTTTATAAGCGAAAACACCCCCTTCAGCGAGGGGTCTGTCACCTCGGATCAGGGGGCGTGGAGGGCGATTCGCGTGAATCCATCACGCCAGAGAAGCGGCACATGTAACACGCTCCGGTGTCGAACCAATCGGAGGAGCACGGATTGATTTTCTTGGCGTCAGCATTCAGTCAGCATTGACGGATATCGCCTCAACGTGCACCAAATTGGCCGCAAGCTCGCCGTCAGTAATTTGACGGCAATTTGGTCAGTATTTGGTCAGACTGCACTTCTAGACTGCATTTCGAATTATCTGATTCATCGGTATTTAATAGGAGAAATCCATGGCAGATCCTGTGATCGCCCGCATCAGGTCAAACCCTAAGTATGCGGAACTAAAGCAAAAGCGCAGTGGTTTCGGCTGGATGCTGACGCTGCTGATGATGGTCGTGTACTACGGCTACATCGCGCTGATTGCGTTCAACAAGGAGTTCCTCGGCCAGCGCATCGGCGAGGGTGTGACGACGGTCGGCGTGCCCATCGGCATGGGCGTCATCGTCTTCACGATCATCATCACCGGCATCTACGTGCGTCGTGCCAACGACGAGTTCGATCGCCTGACCCGTGAAATTCTGCAGGAGGTCTCGAAGTGAGCCGCACGTTCAAAACCTTGATGGCCCTGGCGGGCCTGCTGGGCGCGGGTGCCGCGCTGGCCGCCGGCGCCGACATGGGCCAGATTGCCAAGCAAGAGACCAACTGGACCGCCATCGCGATGTTCGCGATTTTCGTGGCCGGCACGCTCTACATCACCAAGTGGGCCGCCACCAAGACCAAGTCGGCTGCCGACTTCTACACCGGCGGTGGCGGCATCACCGGCTTCCAGAATGGTCTGGCCATCGCTGGCGACTACATGTCGGCGGCGTCGTTCCTGGGCATTTCCGCGGCCGTGATGGCCAACGGCTATGACGGCCTGATCTACTCGATCGGCTTCCTGGTCGGCTGGCCCGTCATCACCTTCCTGATGGCCGAGCGCCTGCGCAACCTCGGCAAGTTCACCTTCGCCGACGTGGCCGGCTACCGCTTCAAGCAAGGCCCGATCCGCGCCTTCGCCGCGTCGGGCACGCTGGTCGTGGTCGCCTTCTACCTGATCGCCCAGATGGTCGGTGCCGGCCAGCTGATCAAGCTGCTGTTCGGTCTCGAATACTGGATGGCGGTGGTGATCGTCGGCGGGCTGATGATGGTCTACGTGCTGTTCGGCGGCATGACGGCCACCACCTGGGTACAGATCATCAAGGCCTGCCTGCTGCTCGCCGGTGTGACCTTCATGGCCATCATGGTGATGGCGCAATTCGGCTTCAGCCCGGAAGCGCTGTTCGCCAAGGGCGTTGCGGTCAAGATGGCCATCGCGGTCAACACCAAGGCGGCAGCCGTTGCTGCGGCAGCGGCCAGCGCGGCGATTGCCACGACCCCGGATGCGGTGGCTGCAGCAGCAGCGGCCGCCTCCAAGGCCGACGCGATCAACCCGGCCAAGATCGGCCAGGCGCTGATGGCCCCGGGCAGCTTCATCAAGGATCCGATCTCCGCGATCAGCTTCGGCATGGCGCTGATGTTCGGTACCGCCGGTCTCCCGCACATCCTCATGCGCTTCTTCACCGTCCCTGACGCGAAGGAAGCCCGCAAGTCGGTGTTCTGGGCCACGACCTGGATCGGCTACTTCTACATCCTGATCTTCATCATCGGTTTCGGTGCGATCACGCTGGTGCTGACCAACCCCGAATACGCCAATGTCGCCAAGGGCGTCATCAATGGTGGTGCGGGCACGGCCAACATGGCGGCGGTGCTGGTGGCCAAGGCGGTCGGCGGCAACGTGTTCTACGGCTTCATCTCGGCCGTGGCCTTCGCGACGATTCTGGCCGTGGTGGCAGGTCTGACCCTGTCCGGCGCGTCGGCGGTGTCCCACGACATCTACGCCACGCTGATCAAGAAGGGCAACGCCGACAGCGCCTCGGAGCTGAAGGTGTCGCGCATCACCACGCTGTGCCTGGGTGTGCTGGCGGTGACGCTGGGCATCGTGTTCGAGAAGCAGAACATCGCCTTCATGGTGTCGCTGGCCTTCGCGATCGCGGCCTCGGCCAACTTCCCCGTGCTCTTCATGAGCGTGCTGTGGAAGGACTGCACCACCAAGGGTGCCGTGACCGGTGGTTTCCTGGGCCTGTTCTCGTCGGTCGCACTGACCGTCGTGTCGCCGTCGGTGTGGGAAGCCACGCTCGGCAACCCGAAGGGCTCGGCCTGGTTCCCGTACACCTCGCCGGCACTGTTCTCGATGGCCATCGCCTTCGTGACCATCTGGCTGGTGTCGATCCTGGACCGCAGCGCGCAAGCGACCTCGGAACGCGCCGCCTTCGAAGCCCAGCAGATCCGCTCGGAAACCGGCCTGGGTGCCTCCGGCGCTTCGGGTCACTGATCCTGCCCCTTCATTCCCGCGCAAGCGGGAATCCACAAAACACCCGGCACCCGCCGGGTGTTTTTACTTCAGATGCCGCAACTTGATGAACGCCAGCGCCGCCATGACCGCGTCATTGAGCGCGTCATGCGCTTCGCGCCGCGGCAGGTCCAGCTCGGTCATCAGCGTGTCGAAGCGCAAATCAATGTGCCGGTCCTGCTCAGGCCCGCGTGACAGGCGGCGTTTGTGTTCGTAAAACAACGTCGAAATCTCGATCTTGGGCTGTGGGAGCGCCACACCGAGCATCGGAAACAGCACCCGGTTGATCATCGCCACGTCAAATTCGAGGAAATAGCCCACCAGCGGCCGGCTGCCGACGAAGGTCAGCAACTGGCGCATCGCTTCTTCCGGTTCCAGTCCTTGCGCGACATCCTGTTCGCGCAGACGGTGAATGCGGACGCTGTCGGCAGACACCGCCTTGCTCGGCCGCACCAGCAGCGACAGCGCCTCGCTCGTCATCACGCGATCACCGACGATGCGCACGGCGCCGACGGCAATGATCTCGTCGCGCCGGGTATCCAGTCCGGTGGTTTCGCAATCCAGCGATACCCATTCATTCGGCGGTGGTTCGTCGTAAAGAAACCGCAGCCGCTGATCCGCCAGATGCCACAGCATCCAGGCGCGCTGGAGCGCCACCCACGGGCCGAGCCAGCCGCCGCGTACCCCGGTCATCAGATCACGTCCAGGTGAAAGTGCTGGCGCAGGTGCGCCTTGAAGCGCTTGACCACCGCCAGCGTGTCCTTGAGCAGATCGCGGTCCAGGCTGCCCAGCTTGTCCAGCGCGATGTTCGAGCCGGCCGCCGGGCGGCCCTGCTCCAGCGCCTGCAGCCCGGCGCGCAGCTTCAAGCCCATGAAGAAGTGCAGGCTATCGACCAGATCCGTGCCGAAATCGGCTGGCAGGTGTCCGCCGGCAAGCAGCGCCTCGATGCGGTCCACCGTGCTGGTGGCAGCGATGCGGTGCTCGAACGCGAGGCTGCGCACGCCGTGTACCAGCGGAAAGATGCCGGCCTTCTTCAGGTCGAGCGACTCGTTGCCGCCGTCACCCAGGTGCAGGATGCGGTTCCACCAGCCGCTGCCGGTCTGGAAGGCGTCGATGGCGCCGGCGAAGCGCCCGAGCGTCCCGGCGTTGTCGGTGGCGTAGCGCCAGATCTGTTCGCGCACGCCCGCCAGCAATGCCGCATCACCCGCCACGCTGTGCGCATCAAGGAAAATTGCCAGCGACATCAGGTGGTCCGGGGTCGGTGCAAACAGCCATTCGCGCACGGTGCGGGCGAAATCATCCTCGCTGTGGCGCCACTCCGGGTTGCTGACCATGATGCGGCCCGGGCATGGCGGATAGCCGAACTCGGCGAGCGCGGCCGAGAACCGGTCGCAGATCTCGCCCAGATCGTGCAGGCATTCGTAGTCATTGCGCAGGATCAGGCCGTTATCCTGGTCCGTCTTGAGCAACTGCTCGCCGCGGCCCTCGCTGCCCATCACGAAGAGACAGCTGTTGGCGATCAGGTCCGCGGGCGCGACGAGCTGCCAGGCGCGCTCGAACAGCGTCGCGTTCAGCTCCTGCACCAGCCGGGCGATCATGCCGACCTTGGTGCCGCTGTGTTCCAGCACGCCGATCAGGCGCGTGATCTGCTCGGCTGCGGTCTTGAGCGTGGCGATGTCATGGGCCTCCAGGATCTGCAGCGTGATCAGGTAGGAATGGTTGGACAGGTAGCTGAGCAGGTCGAGCTGCTGCAGAAAACCCAGGATCTGCTCGCCCTCGGCCACCACGAGCCGGTGGATGCGGTGGCGGATCATGAGCGCCAGCGCGTCGAACAGCGGCGTGCTCGGGCGGATGGTCACCAGCTTGAAGTTCGCCAGTTCGCGCACCGGCAAGCGGTCCAGCGGCACGCCGCTCATGATCGCCTTGGGCAGGCTGGTCACGGTGAAGATGCCCAGCCGCGGCGGCGTGCTGGCCGTGTCCCGCACCAGCACGTTGGTGGTGCGCAGTTCGTGGAAGGCGCGGGCGACCGTGGCCACATCGTCGTCCGCATCCACGAAGTGGACCGGCCGCAGATACGCCTGGTCCACCCGCGCCATGGTCAGCGCCTGCAGCTCATGCTGGCTGCGCCGCTCGGCGAGTGCCCCGAGCTTGTTCGACAGATCGGCGAACAGCAGTGCGCCGAACGTGGCGTTGATGGCGATCAGCGCCATGACGGCCGTCCTGGAGAGCCGGTACAGCACGACCTCCTCGCTGGCGACAAAGCGGCTGCTGACCCGACCGGCCACCAGGCCGCGGCCGTCAAAGCAGTCGTCCGGGCCGAAGGTGGTCTGCTGCTCGTCACCGTCCCACTGTTGGACATGGCCCTTGATGAGCACGAACAGGTGGGTCGGCTCGATGCCGGGCGCCAGGATGGTCGCGCCCTCGCGGAAGTACTCGATGTCCACGCTGCGCCGCACGAGCTGGCGCTCCTCGGCCTGGAGGGCGTCGAAGGGTGACGCGGCAAAGTTGAAGGCACTGGGCATTCCGCGATTGTCGGGGGCGATACGGGACAATCGCCAGATGTTCTCGACCCTGATCTCCCCTCCTGTTGCCCCGGCTGCACGCGCACGGTTTCTGCAACTGCTGGACACGGCACTGACGACCCGGCAATTTGTCCGTCTGACG
Organism: Sphaerotilus sp.; assembly: GCF_031429695.1. GTDB lineage: Bacteria > Pseudomonadota > Gammaproteobacteria > Burkholderiales > Burkholderiaceae_C > Sphaerotilus. The sequence continues at coordinate 43,004 of NZ_JANPAB010000061.1, read as the reverse complement.
CTGGGCAAGTACCGCGGCAGCGAGCCGGGGTTGGAGCGGCTGCTGGTGCGGCCGGTGCAACTGCGCGGCGATGCCTGTCTGCAACTCGTCTACCGCCACACCACGAAGGACATCACCAAGAACCACCCGATGTCCGAGGCGCTGGCGGTGCTCGACGACCTGCTCGGCCCGGCCTTCCAGAACGCCCACCTGCACACGCGCACCCAGGAGGTCCAGCTCACGGTCAAGGAAAAAGGCGGGCGTGACAAGAGCCTGCTGCGGGTGGGCAAGGCCACGTCCGTGGAAGATGGCGCAGCGGACGATGCATCCGACGACGAGGATGGCGCCCCCGCGCACAACCGCGAGAAACACCGCCTGCTGTCGCTGGACCGACCGTTCTGGACCGACCTGGGTGTCACCACCGCCCAGCACCAGCTCATCCCGGCCATGTCACGCAAGTGGCGCCAGATCAACAAGTTCACCGAGGTCTTCGCCAGCGCGATGGCAGCGTCCCCCTTGGCGAACGCGCCAGCGGACCGGCCGATCGGCGTGTTCGACTTCGGCTGCGGCAAGGGTTACCTGACCTTCGCGATGCACGACTGGCTGCGCGCGCAGGGACGCGTGCCGCAGGTCACAGGGGTGGAGCTGCGCGAGGAACTGGTGGCGCTCTGCAACGATGCGGCGGCTCGGCACGGGCTCGACGGCCTGCGCTTCGACGCGGGTGATGTGCGCCACTACACGCCGGTCGGGCTGGACGTGATGGTCGCGCTGCACGCCTGCGACATCGCCACCGACTACGCCATCGACTTCGGCCTGCGCGCCGGAGCGTCGATCATCATGTGCTCGCCCTGCTGCCACAAGCAGATCCGCCCGCAGATGAAAACCCCGCCGCTGCTGCGCCCGATGCTGCAGCACGGCGTCCACCTGGGCCAGGAAGCCGAGATGGTCACCGACAGCCTGCGCGCGCTGCTGCTGGACGCGGCCGGCTACGACACGCAGGTCTTCGAGTTCGTCTCGCTGGAGCACACGAACAAGAACAAGATGATCCTGGCGATCAAGCGCGCCGAGACCCCGGACGGCCACGCCGACACCGTGCGGGCGCAGATCGCGGCGATCAAGGCGTTCTACGGGATACGGGAGCAGTGCCTGGAGACGCTGATGGCAGCCCGAACCCCAACCCCCCACTGACCGCACTGACTAGCAAAGCAACCACCATGTCCGACCACCATTTCCACGTCCACGGCCCGCACGACCACGAGCTGGAGCACGTCGCCCACCACGGCAGCAGCGATGCCTCGACCAATTCCATCGCTGTGGCGACCGCGGTGATTGCCACCGTCGGTGCCATTTTTTCGTACATGGGCGGCGCGACCCAGTCGAACGCCGGTCTGTACAAGAACAACGCCGCGATCAAGAAGACCGAGGCGGGCAACCAGTGGAATTTTTACCAGTCCAAGAGCAGCAAGCAGAATCTGGCAGAACTCGGGTTGCAACTGACCGTCGGCGAGGTCAAGGACAACTTCGCCAAGGAAGCCCAGCGTTACAAGGGAGAAAAGGAAGAGATCAAGGTCAAGGCCGAAGCCCTTGAAAAGGAATCCGCCGATTGGGACCACCAGTCGGACGAGCAGCTGCACATCCACCACCGCTGGGCGCAGGCCACCACCGCGCTGCAGATCTCGATCGCGCTGGCCGCCATCTCGCTGCTCACGAAGCAGGGCTGGCTCAAGATCGCCATGTATGCGGTGGCAGGCGGTGGCGTCCTGCTCGGCGCCGCTGCCTGGATGCACCGGTAATCCTCCCGTCGGCAGCGGCTCAGGTCCGCCCGCAGCAGGCCTTGAACTTCTTGCCGCTGCCGCACGTGCACGGATCATTGCGCCCGGGTTTGACGCCCGTGCGGCGGAAGGTCAGCGCCTGTCGATCGGCCCGCGACGCGGCGCGGCGGGCAGGGGCAAAGTGGCGGTAGAGCTGCGCCGCGCCCATCACCATCGCCTCGACCACCTCGGCGCGCACCGTGTCGTCGAACGGCGGAGGGCGCATCGCCTCGTCGGGGTCATGCTCGTGGTGCAGCATCATCATCGGCACCAGCACCTCGCCGGCCTGCTCGTCGCCGAGGACCTCCTGCCAGCCTTCCGGCGCAACCTGCATGCCCCGCGTGAAGCCGGTCGCCCAGGCGTTGCCGGAGACACGGCCCTGTGCATCGGCGCTCAGGCGCGGAACACGGGGTGCATCCGACGCATCGGCCTTGACGAGTTCCTCGGCCACGGCGCTCCAGTGGCGCGTCACCAGTCCGACGATCGCGCGGGCCTGGCCCTCGTCGTCGAACGAGGCTTCGGCGTCCGCCGTCTCGCCCCAGACCAGTGGCAGCCACACGGCCGGGCCGACCAGATCGGGTGTGCAGTGCAGCGCGCAGAAGAAGCCGTCGAGCATCTCGACGTTCATCGCGCCCGCGGGCAGGCTGGCGAGGAAGGTGTCGAGCGTGTCGAGTTCGGCGGCACTCAGTGGCGGCGTCGAGGCCGCAGCAGCGGGGGCAAGGGGCAGATCGGTCATCCGCCGAGCGTAGCGCATGTGGCGCAGCGCCCCGCGTGTTTCCCCCAGGTAAAGCGGCGGGATCCTGTCAGCCTGTTCGGCGTTTGACCGGCATCCGTGCCCGATAGGCTGACCGGATGCAGACTGCGCCTTCTTCGACCATGGAACATTCCTTTTCTTGGAGCACCGCCTCACCGCCGCACGGGCAGGCCGGATGGCACCTGGTGCTCGCCGGCCTGCCCGCCACCGACACCCGCCGACTGCAGACGCTGATGCGCGGCTATGGGCACCGCGTCAGCATCGCGCAGGGACTGGCAGAAGTCCGTGCACAGCTGACCGAGGCACCAGTGGACGTGTTGTTGCTGGGCGAAACCGGTGCGCCGACGCTTCTGGATGCCATGACGCTTTCGGCTTCGGGTCGGGCGGCACCGGCATGCATCTGCCTCATCGAGGAAGACGACGCCTGCGCCCGCATCACGTTCGGCAACTGGCGCTACGACAGCGGACAGCGGCGGCTGTGCGTGCCGGGCGGGCCGGAGGTGGAGCTGTCGCCGGCCGAGTCGCGCTTGCTGCTGACCTTCCTCGACCACCCGGGCGCGGTGCTGAGCCGCGACGCGCTGATGTCGGTGGCGCACGGCCAGGGCTTCGACGCCTACGAGCGCAGCATCGACCTGCTGGTGTCGCGGCTGCGCCAGAAGTTGCGCGATGACGCCCGCCAGCCGCGCTGCATCCGCACGGTCCGTGGCGTGGGCTATCTGTTCGAGGGCATGTAGCCGCACCGCAACCAAGACGACAACAGACAGATACCTCGGCGGCGCAAGCTCTGTTCTGCGATCACCAAAAGGAACCCGCCCATGAACGTCAATCTCAGCAGCCTGTCGTCGTCCTGCGGCAGCACCCGCACCTCGCAGACCCAGCGCACCGGCCCGACCGATGCCGAGAAGGCGAAGATGTTCGCCGACATGGACAGCGACAGCGATGGCAGCGTCAGCAAGAGCGAATTCGAGGCGTTCAAACCGCCCGAAGCACCGAGCCAGTTCAATGTGCAGCGTTCCACCTCGCAGCTTGCGCAGCAGTCGGGCCACGGCGGGCCTGGCGGCCCTGGTGGTGCCGGCGGTGACCCGATCCAGTCGCTGGACAGCGACTCGGATGGTTCGGTTTCCAGCGATGAATTCGGTCTCGACTCCGCCAGCGACGAGGTGAAGAAGCTCTACGCCGCCATCGACAGCGACAGCGCCACCACGTCGATCAGCAGCACAGGCACCCGGTCCAGCCAGCGCCCCGACGCCTCGGAGATGATCCGCATGATCGCCGCCCGCTACGCCGAGATGCAGAGCAGCACCTCGACCGAATCGCTCAGCCTGACGGCGTGAGCGCAGCCAGCGCGGGCGTCCGCACGGTGATTTCCAAGCCCGGCACAGCCGCCCGCGCCACCAGCCGGCCGCCGTGCGCCTGCGCCACCAGTCGGCAGAGGTACAGCCCCAGCCCCACTCCGCCGCTGCTGCGCCCGCGCGCCGCATCGGGCCGGTAGAACGCCTCGCCAAGCTGCGCCAAGGCCTCGGGCGCCACACCGGGGCCGTGGTCGCGGACAGTGAAGACCAGTTCGTCCACTTCCCGGTGCAGACGCACGTGCAGCGGCGGCTGACCATGGCGCAGCGCGTTGCCGACGAGGTTGCGCACCAGCAGCCGCCAGCGCGCCGGATCGACCGCCACGGTGCCGAGATCGGCGTCCAGATCGAGTTCCAGCGCCACGTCCGCGGGCACCTGTTCGTGCACGGTGATCTCGACCAGCGCCGCCAGATCGACCGGCTCACGCTGCAGCGCCGCGTGGCCGGCGGCCAGGCGCTCGCTCTCCAGCAGGTCGCTGATCAGCTCGCGCATCTCGCCGAGGTCGCGCAGCAGCGCGTCCCGCGAGGGCCCTTCATCGACCAGCTCGGCATTCAGCCGTGCCCGCGTCAGCGGCGAACGCAGCTCGTGGCTGATCGACAGCAGCAGCGCCCGCTTGGCGTCGAGCATGTGGCGCAGCTCCCCCGCCATGGTGTTGATCTGCCCGGCCAGCCGGCCGAGTTCATCGGCGCTGCGCACGGGGATGGGCGTGTCGAACTGCCCCTGCCCATAGCGGACCGCCCCGCTGCGGATCTCGCCAAGCGGGCGCAGCCAATGGCGCATCACCGCGTAGGCCAGCGCCGTCAGCCCCAGCAGCAGCGCAAGCGTGAACCAACCGATCGCGCGCGGTCGGTGGCGCCACGGCACGTCGCCGAGGCCGAACTGGAGCGTGTGGCCATCCGCGGTGGTGCGGGTCAGCAGCAACCAGCCACGTTCGGTGTCGTCGCCGGCGGCTGGGGCGTCGTCGTCCTCGGGATGCATCAGCCGGTGCATGGGGGGCATCGGGGGTCGGCCGTGCCGCGGGCCGCTGGCGAGCCATGGCGGCAGACCACTGCGCTGCTGTTCGCGCAGGGCGCGCAGGTGCGGGTGCGAGTCCCAGCGGACCTGCGGCCCGTCGATGCGCACCGACAGCGGCAGCCGCTCGACCAGCGCCTTGGCGCGCTCGACATCGGGTGGCGATCCCAGTTCATCGGCAAGCCGGTCCACGTAATCGGCCACCAGCGGACGCACCAGCCCGCGCCAGCCGCCGCCGATCGCCCGCTGCATCCCGCCCGTGAACACGGCTGTCAGCGCCAACGCCAGCACCAGAAACAGCAACACCAGCCGCACACCGAGCGCCCCGGTGAAGCGCCGCAGCGTCTGCACGGCCGCGGCGGCCGTCATGGCTGACGGGCTCCGGCGAAGGTGTAGCCGGCGTTGCGCAGCGTCTTGATGCAGTCCAGCGGCTCCAGTTTGCGGCGGATGCGGCTGATGAGGATGTCGATGGCGCGGGTGTAGACGTCCGCATCGTGGCCGCGCAGGCGGGAGAGGATCTCGTCGCGGGTGAAGACCTTGTGCGGCTCGCCGGCCAGCAGCGCGAGCAACTCGAACTCGGTGCCGGTCAGCTCCACCTCGGCGCCACCACGCAGCACCTGCCGGCGGTCCAGGTCGATCTCGATGCCGTTGAAGAGCAACCGCCGACCGTTTTCCGGCGGCGCCACGGCGGGCACCGCCGGCTGGCGGCGGCGCAGGATGGTCTGCAGGCGGGCGGCAAGTTCGCGCGGCTCGAAGGGCTTGGGGAGGTAATCGTCGGCACCGAGTTCGAGGCCGATGACGCGGTCCATCACGTCGCCGCGGGCGGTCAGCATCAGGATGGGCAAACCAGCCAGCGCGGGATCCCGCCGGATCTCGCGACAGACGTCAAAGCCGTCCATCTCGGGCAGCATCACGTCGAGGATGGCGGCGTCAAATCCGCCAGCGCGCAACTTCGCCAGACCGACGCTCGGGCGCAACGCGCTCTCCAGCGTGAGGTCGAAGCGTTTCAGGTAGGCCGCCAGCGGGGCGGCCAGGTGTTCGTCGTCGTCGATGAGCAGCAGGCGGGGCATGGCCGGATCCTAGCGCCGTGTGTCCGTCTGCTGCCAGCCCGTCGACGTCCGGTCAACCGCCGTGGCGACCCATCATGCCGCGGCCCATCGGACCACGTTCCATGAAGGTGCGGACCTTGGCCTGCTGCTCGGGCTTGAGGCTGTCGTAGAAATCGCCCATGGCGGTGATGACGTCGGGGGCGGACGCGCGCATGGTGCTGGTCTTCTGGTCCACGAGGGCCTGGGCCGCGGCGCGGTCGAACTTGTCGCCCTTGATGAGGGCCTGCATCTCGGCGCGCGGCATCATGTCGCCCTTGCCTTGGCCCATCTGCCCACCATTGGCAGCCATCATCGCCGTGCGCTTGGCGTGCATGGTGTCCATCAGGGTGACGAGCTTGGCCTTCTGGGCGGCGTCCAGCGACAGTTCGCTGGTGGCGCGTTCGATCATCTTGTCGCGGTGCTTCTGCATGTCGGCGGCGCTGTGTTCGCCGCGGCCCATGCCCATGTGGTGTTCACCGCGGTCACCGCGGCCTTCACCGCTGAACGGGGTGTGGCCACAGGCGGACAGACCGACAACGAGACCGGCAGCGGCGAGGGCGAACAGGGAGCGCTTGATCAGGGGACGCATGGTGAGGGTTCCTTCTGCGGAGTGGGTTCGGTGGGTGGTGCTGCCCGGTCAGAGACCGGCTGCAACATGGACTCCATCGTGCCTGCCCGACGCTGTGCTGTCCTTTCCCGCAGGTATCGTCGTGTTTCGTTTTATGTCGCGGCCGGGCCAGAACCCGTGCCGTGGCGCGCCATGAAACCGCGGTCGATCCGGTCCTTCCAGCGCCAGACCCAGCGCCCCTGCACCGCCAGCGGCCCCCAGGCGGCGATGGCGCTGCGCTCGCCGAGCGAGAGCAGGTTGAGCGTGCGCCCAGGGGCCGCCCACGGCACGGGCGCCCTCCCCGCCAACCGGCCGAGCACATTCGCCGCCAGCACAGCACCCGCCCGCACCGCGTGAACACCGCTCTTCGGCAGCGGCTGGTCGAGGCGGCTGGCCACATCGCCCGCGGCGAACACCTCCGGGTGCGACACGCTCTGCAGCGTCGGCAAGGTCACCAGACCGCCATCCGGCGCCAGCGCCAGCCCGCTGCCCTGCAGCCAGCGTGGCGCGACCGTGCCGGTGGCCAGCACGATTTCGTCGGCCGCCCAGATCCGGCCGTCCACGGTCACCACCGCATCGGATGCGATCTCGCGCGCAGCGCCCTCGATGCACCGCACACCCCGTTCGGCCAAGGCCCGCACGCCCAGCCGCCGCACGGCGGCGGGATAGTTCGCCAGCAGCCCGGTCCCGCCCGTGACAATGGCCACCTCCGCCGCCACGCCCAGCCGGTGCCGCCATGCCAGCGCCAGCTCGAACCCCGCCGCACCGCCACCGACCACGACCACCTGCCTCGGCGGAGCCACGGCCAGACGGCGGGTGGTCCGGGCCAGCCAGTCCTCGATGGGCCGCAGCGTCGGCACGCCAGCCGTTCCCCAGGCACTCGGATCCTGCACCGGACCGGTGTTGACCGACAGCACGTCGTAGCCGAGTACACCCCCGTCGTCGAGCTGCACCGTGCGCGCGGCCGCATCCAGCCCGATCGCCGCCGCCTGCCGCAGCGTCACACCCGCCGCGGCGGCCAGGGGCGCCAGCGCGATCACGCACTGCGCCTCGGTGTAGTGCCCGGCCAGCCAGCCGGGCAGCATGCCGGAATAGACCAGCCGCGGCGCCGGGGTGACGAGCACGGCCTCGACATGCGCCGGCCGCTGCCGCGCCAGCGCCTGCAGCACCGCCAGTTGCGCGTGGCCGCCGCCCAGCAGCACCAGCCACTGCCTCTCAGCCACCGCCGCGGCGCCAGGCGTGGTAGCGCGCCAGCCAGCGCAAGGCCCCTTCCGGCTTGTGCGCGTCCTTCCAGCGCCCGGCGGTCAGCTTGGCCGCGTCCGACCAGCCCGGATAGGGGTGGACCGTGCCGAGGATCTTGTTCAACCCCAGCCCGTGCTGCATCGCCAGCGTGAACTCGGCGAGCACCTCGCCCGCATGGGCGCCCACGATGGTGACCCCGAGGATCCGGTCGCGCCCCGGCTCGGTCAGGACCTGGATGAATCCGGTGGTCTCGCGCTCGACGATCGCGCGGTCCAGATCGTCCAGCGGGTAGCGCGTCACGTCGACCGCGACGCCCTGCGCCGCCGCCTCGCGCGCGTTCAGGCCGACGCGGGCGATCTCCGGATCGAGGAAGGTGATCGCCGGCATCGCCCGGCCATCGACCCGGAACCGCTTGAACTGCCCGAACAACGCATTCACCGCGGCGGACCACGCCTGGTGCCCGGCTGCGTGCGTGAACTGCCACGGGCCGGCGACGTCGCCGCAGGCGTAGATGTTCGGGTGCAGGGTTGCGAGGAACTCGTCGGTTTCGATGGTGCGCCCGACCGGGATGCCGAGTGCTTCCAGCCCGAAGCCCTGCAGCCGCGCCGAGCGGCCAACCGCGACCAGCAGCCGGTCGAAGGCCACCGCCGAGCCGTCCGCCATCTGCAGCACGCCGTCCGGTGCCCCGGCGACACGGGCCTCGGCCCTTTGCACGGCCACGCCGAGCCGCAAGTCCACACCCGCCGCGCGCAGGCTGTCGGCGGCCAGCGCGCTCACCTCGTCGTCCTCGCGCACCAGCAGCTGCGGCGCCTGCTCCACCAGCGTGACCCCGCAGCCCAGTCGGGCCAGCGCCAGCGCCAGCTCGCAGCCGATCGGACCTCCGCCCAGCACCGCGAGCCGCCGCGGCGCCGCACGCAGTCCCCACAGCGTGTCGGTGGTCAGGAAGGACACGTCCTGCAAGCCCGGCAGCGGCGGCACGGTGGGCGCCGCGCCGGTGGCGATGACGATGGCGCGGGTGCTCAGCACCTCGCGTGTACCGTCCGCCGCAGTGATCTCGACGTGCCACGGATCGACCAGCCGCGCGTGGCCCTGCCGCACATCGACGCCCAGCGCCGTGTAGCGCTCGACCGAGTCGTGCGGCGCCACGCCCCGCACCGCCTCGGCGACCCGGTCCATCACGGCCGCAAAATCGACCGTGGCCGGCACCGCCGTCAGACCGAACTCGCCCGCGCGTGTCACCTCGTGGGCCAGCCTGGCGGCGCGGATGAGCGCCTTGCTCGGCACGCAGCCGGTGTTCAGGCAGTCGCCGCCCATCTGGTGCACCTCGACCAGCGTCACCCTGGCACGCACGGCGGCAGCGATATAGCTCGTCACCAGCCCCGCGGCGCCGGCACCGATGACGACCAGATTGCGGTCGTAGCGCTTCGGCCGCTGCGCCGCCCAGGGCTGCTGCACCTGGCGCGCCTGCCAGCCGCCGAGCACCACCCGCGCGATCCACGGAAACACCGCCAGCAGCGCAAACGCTCCGAGCAACGGCAGCGACACGATGCCCGACAGCGACTGCAGCCCGCCCAGCGCCGTGCCCGCATTCACGTAGACCAGCGTGCCCGGCAGCATGCCGAGCTGGCTGACCCAGGCGTAGCGGCGGGCTGGCATCTTCGTCAGGCCCATCACGAGGTTGATGACGAAGAACGGCACCAGCGGGACGAGGCGCAGCGTGAAGAGGTAGAACGCGCCGTTGCGGTGGATGCCGCGGTGGACCTCGTCCAGCCGAGCACCGAAGCGGCGGCTGACGCTGTCGCGCAACAGGTAACGGGCGGCGAGAAAGGCCAGCGTCGCGCCCGCGGTGGACGCGAAGGACACGACCACCAGCCCGGTCCACAGCCCGAACAGCGCCCCACCGGTCAGCGTCAGGATCACCGCGCCGGGCAACGACAGCGCGGTGACGGCGATGTAGACCACCAAGTAGACGGCGATCACGGTCAGCGGGTGGGCGGCGTAGAGGGCCAGCAACTCTGCCTGGCGTGCCTTCAGCGTCTCCAGACGCAGCCAGTGGCCCAGGTCGAAGCACCAGAACGCGGCGGCCAGCGCCACCACGGTCAGCAGGATCAGCCATTGGCGTCGGGTCATGGGAGAGTGTCCTTGTTCGGTGCGGTGTCCAGCAGCATCCATCCCGCGACCACTCGGGTGCAGATCGTCAGGCCGCACAGCGCGGCAAAGCCCAAGGCCAACGCCGGGAACGCCATCGGCCACAGGCACATGGCCGCGAAGCACAGCAGCGTCTCGGTGCCTTCGGTCAGGCCGCCGAGGTAGTAGAAGCCTTTTTGCGGATACGCCGCGCTGTTCAGTCCTTGCCGCTCGGCCAGGATGGCAAAGCCGAGAAAGCTCGACCCGGTGCCGATGAACGCCGCCAGCAGTACAGCGGCCGCCAGCGCGTTGCGCGCCGGATCCAGCATGGCGAACGCCAGCGGCACGCTGGCGTAGAAAAGGAAATCGAGCGTGATGTCGAGGAAGGCGCCCCGTGACGTCGGGGTCGTCAGGCGCGCGACGGCACCGTCCAGCCCGTCTGCCAGCCGGCCCAGCGCCATCAGCAGCAGCCCCGCCATCGGATGCCCCCATGCCACCAGTCCGCTGCCCGACAGGCCGACTGCCGCGCCCGCCAGCGTCACCGCATCCGCCGACACGCGACGCCGCACCAGCGCCCCCGCGATCCGCTGCACCGTCGGCGCAAGCCACGCCAGCACCAGGCGGTCAAGCATCCGCACCTCCGTGGTATTCGATGCCGGGACCGGACAGTGCCAGCACCTGCGCGCCGGGCGGGATGTCGGCCGGATCGTGTGTGACCAGCACGGCAGGCAGGCCGTGGCGGGCCAGCGTCTGCCAGACCAGCGTGCGCATCGCGGCGCGCAGCGGCACGTCCAGCCGCGAGAACGGTTCGTCCAGCAGCAACGACCGTGGCGCGGCCAGCAAGGTCCGCAGCAGCGCGACACGCTGGCGCTGGCCGCCGGAGAGCTGGTGCGGACGGTGGCCGGCGTGGGCCGCAAGTCCGGCCTCGGCCAGTGCCGCCTCGGCGCGGGCCACGCGCTCGCCGCGCCGACCAGCGGGCACGGCGAACAGCAGGTTGTCCAGCGCGGTCAGGTGGGGGAACAGCAGGTCGTCCTGGAACATCAACCCGAGCCGGCGTGCCTCGACCGGCAGCGTGTGCAAGGGCAGTTCGCCTTGCCACAGCCCGCCGGTGGCCTGCAGCGGCGGCGCGGCCAGTCCGGCCAGCGCCTGCAGCAGCGAACTCTTGCCGCAGCCGCTCGGCCCGGTGACCACCAGCACCTCACCAGGCGCCACCACCGCGTTCACCGGCCCGACCAGACCGCGGCCGTGCAGCGTGACGGTCACATCGACCAGGCGCAACGCCGCGGACGCGATCGGGGCATGCGCGCCGGCGTTCATGGCCGCACCGCCTGCGCCCGCCCGACGATCCCGGCCAGCGCGAACCCCAGCAGCGGCAGCAGCGCCTGCAGCACGGCAAACGCCGCCCCGGTCGCCCGCTGCCCACCGGCGGACAGCGTGACCGCCTCGGTCGTGACGGTGGCGAGCCGACCTGCACCGATGAACTGCGTCGGCAGGTACTGCCCCACGCTGACCGCGAAGCCCACCGCCAGCGCCGAGGCCAGCGGCGCTGCCAGCAGCGGGCGCTTCACCTGCCAGGCGAATGCCAGCCACGACCGACCGAGCGTCTGCGCCACCCAGGCGTGCCGCGGGTCGAAGCGCCGCCACGCCGGCAGCAGCATGACCAGCACATAAGGCAGTGCCATCCAGAAATGGACCAGCACCAGCCCGGCGAGCGTGCCGTCCAGCCGCAGCGCCAACGCGATCCGGTAGACGCCCGCCATCAGCAGCAGGCCTGGCACGACCACCGGCACCAGCGCGACGGCGGTGGCGGCGCGGTCCCAGGCGGGCGGGGTCGCCTCCAGCCACAGCACCACCAGCGCGACCGACAGCCCGGACGCTGCCAGCGCCACGCGCAGCGTCGTCCACAGCGTGCCTGTCGCGGCGCCGACCTGCGTCCAGGCGGCGGGCGTCCACACCGTCGGCCACAGCGCCGGGAAGCGCCAGACACCGCTCACCGAAGCCACCACGAGCGCCAGCCCCGCCGCCAGCCAGAGCCCCGCCATCCCGTTCTCCGTCCTCCCCGCGACGGCGGAGAGGACCGGAGCGGGGGCGAGGGCGAGGGCAAGGGCGGGACCACGAACATGACGGGCTTGCAGCATCGGCCCGGTCACCCGACGAAGCGCCATCCACCCCGCTGCACCGATGACCATCACGCCCGCCAGCACACACGCCGCCGCCGCCCCTTGCGCGTTGCGAAGCGGATCGGCGTCCAGCAGCCACTGCCAGGCCAGCACCGCCAGCGTCGGCGGCGCCCCCGGCCCGAGCACCAGCGCCATGTCCACCACCGTGAGCCCGTACGCCGCCACCGCCGTGACGGGCCACACCAGCGCCCCGCTCCACCCCGGCCACACCACGCGCCACCAGACCTGCGCGGGCGCATACCCGAGGCTGCGCCCGAGCGCCAGTTGCTGCCGCAGGCGCAGCGCGACATCCGGCTGCGCCAGCAGCGCCGCGATCGTCCAGAGCAGGAACGGCGTCTCCTTGAGCACCAGCGCCAGCGTGAGGGCCAGCGCCTGCGGGTCGTTCATGGTGACCCAGTCGGGCGGAGCGTCCCAGCCGGCCAGCGGTGCGACGAGCCGGGCGATCCAGCCGCCGGGCATCCACAGCAGCGCCAGCCCGATTGCCAGCGCCGCGTGCGGCACGGCCAGCATCGCCGGCAGTCGGCGCTGCAGCGATGGCCAGCGCGGGTGGTCCCAGAGCTGCGTGGTCAGCCACAGGCTCAGCGCGGTGGCGGCCAGCGTGCTGCCCAGTCCGGAGACCAGACTGGACACCAGCGCCGGGCCGGTCCGGGGATCCTCCAGCAGCGCCTGCCAGGCGGACACCCGCGCCGCTTCGGCCAGCGCGGCGACCAGCGCGACGGCCAGCGGCAACGCCACGAGCCCCAGGCCGGACAGCCGGGCAGCCCGGCGCGCCCACTGCCGGCCGATCGGCTGCGGCGCACACAGCGAGGTCGATGACGTCACCGCCACCGGGGGTCAGCGGCCGTAGCGCCGCAGCCATTCCTGTTCGAGTGGATTGACCCAGGAACCGTGCGGCTCCGGCCACGCCGGCGCCGGATGACGCACGGTGCCCGGCAGCGCGTTGCCCTGGAACAGCGCCCGCTCGGCCGCGGGCAGCCGGTCCAGCGCCAGCACCGTCGGATCGCCCCACTGGCGCACATCGGCCTTGCGCGCCTGCGCCGCGGGCGACAGCAGGAAATTCGCCACCACCTGCGCGCCCGCCTTGGCACGGGCGTTGAACGGAATCGCCACGAAGTGGGTGTTGCCGATCGTGCCGCCGCTGTGCTGGTAGCTCACCACCGAGGACGACAGCTTGCCAGCCAGCATCTCGCTGGCCGCCTCGTTCGGGTTGAACGTCAGACTGATCCACAGCTCGCCGTCCGCCAGCATCTGGCGCGCCACCGCATCACTGGCAGGAAAGAGCCGACCCTGGCGCCACAGATGCGGGTGCAGCGCGTCCAGCGCCTTCCACAGCGGGGCAGTCACGCGGGCAAACGCATCGGCAGTGTGCGGACGGGTCAGCGCAGCGCGGTCGGCCGTGGTCTCCATCAGCACCTGCTTGACAAAGGTGGTGCCGTGGAACTGCGGCAGACGCGGATAGGTGAAGCGCCCCGGGTGGCGCAACGCCCAGGCGGTCAGCTCGGTGATGTTGTCGGGCACCGTGGACACGCGCTGTCCGTCGGCGAAAAAGGTGAGCTGCGCCATGCCCCAGGGCGCTTCCAGCCCCTCGACCGGCTCGGAGAAGTCGAGCCGCGTCGTCGGCTTTCCGGCCACATCGATCGCCGCGAAGGACGGCAGCGACTCCGCCCACGGGCCAAACAGCAGCGCCTCGCGCTTCATCGTCAGGAAGTTCTCACCGTTGATCCAGAGCAGGTCCGCCGAGCCATCGCCGACACGGCCGGCCGCCTTCTCGGCCCGCACGCGGCGGATCACTTCGGCGGCATCGGTGATCTTGACGTGCTGGAGCGTCACCCCGTGCAGCCGCTGCAACTCGACCGCCGCCCATTGGAGGTAGGCGTTGATGCGCTCGCTGCCAGCCCAGGCATTGAAATAGACGGTCTGGCCGCGCGCTTCGGTTTCGAGGCGTTTCCAGGTCGGGGTATCCGCGGTCACGGCGCGGGCCGGCAGCGCACCCGAGGCCAGTGCGACGGACAGGAAGGTGCGTCGGGACAGTTGGCGAGCAACAGGGGCTTGGTTCACGGAGTCCTCGGACAGTGGCAGTGGCAGTGGCAGTGGCAGTGGCAGTGGCAGTGGCAGTGGCAGTGGCAGTGGCAATGGCACCAGCCAGTCGGGCACCAGCGGCCGATCATGCCAGCGCCGGATGCCCCGCGAACAGACGCCGTCCGAAGACCGCATCCATCGACCACTTCCCCGGCCCCCAGAGCACCAGGCCAGCCAGCAGACTGCCCCAGAACACATGCAGCGCAAAGGCCGCTTCCGGCATCTCCGGCACGCTCAGCACCGCAACCACATTCATCACCGACAGCGCCAGCGCCGCAAAACGCCCGCCCAGCCCGAGCACCAGCAGCACGGGCAGAACGATCTCGCCCGCAGTTCCGGCGAACGCCGCCACCTCGGGCGACAGCAGCGGCACATGGTATTCGTCGGTGAACAGCGCCACTGTCGTCTCCCAGTCGCGCAGCTTGGTCAGGCCGGACAGGAAAAAGACCTTGGCGACAAACAACCGCGCCGCAAGTTGCGCCAGCGGCTGCAGCGATTCGCACAGATCGACCACACGGGCGTAGCCGCGGCAGAGGGTATCGGTCAGCATCGTGGTTCTCCAGGCAAGGGTTCAGGCAATCACATCGATCCGCGCCAGCAGGCCATCGGCGACGGCCGGAGCGAGCCAGGCCTCGACATCGAAGCCCGGCACGTCGAGCGCCTCGGCCAAGGGCCGCGCTTGCAGCAGGGCACGGCGCAGAAAGTCGGCGGTGGGAGCCTCCACCGCAGCCACCTGCACCCGCCAGCCCTGGCGCCAGACCAGCGCCGTCTCGGCACGCCGACCGTCCAGCGCCACGCGAACGTCGGCCAGGGGATCGGGCTGCGCCATCTGCACAGGGTCATGGTGGGCGCGCCAGATCGACACGACCGGGTGCGCACTGTGCAGAAGCGCCAGACCCGCCGTCGGACGCAGCAGGAGACGGTCGGGGGCGGTGTCGCCCAGGCGCATCAGGGTCATCAGATCCGGCGCCACATCGGCCGCGCCTTCGGCCTGCGCAACCGCGGCGTCCAGCCGCGCCATGTCGGCCAGATACGGCAATTCGGCGAGTTGCTCGGCTTCGGCGAGGAAGTCGGGCAAGGGGTCGCCCCACTGCGCCAGATCACCCCGCTCCGGTGGCCACTGGCGCCAGAAGGCGCGCGCCATCGGGCCGAAGGTTTCCTCGCCAAGCAGGGCCTGCACGGTCGGGTACCGCGCACCCAGTGCCCGTTCGGCGTTGACGGCGGCATTGGCCGTGTAGACCGCCAGACCACGGGCCAGATCGGCGCGCGCCGGGGTGCGGGTCCAGCCGGTGAGCGCGCCGGCCTGTCCGCTGCGCAGCGCCTGCATCAGCAGGCGCTGGCGGATCTGCTCGCGCTCGAACGCTTCGGTGGTCGTCATGCGGTCACCCCGTGCAGCACGGTGTCGGCGTGCGCGGCTTCGTCCAGCAGGACGGCCAGCGTCGGCAGGTCGGTGTCCCACTCGATCAACGTCGGCACCGGGCCGTGGCGCTGCACGGTGTGTGCATAGACCTGCCAGACGGGTGGATGCACGCGGCTGCCGTGGTCGTCGATGACGAGGGTGGCCGTTTCGACATAGCCGGCCAGGTGGATCTCGCCAGCCAGCCCGGGGGCGAGCCGGTCGACCCAGGCGCAGGCACGGCGCACGGCAGCGGCCTCGTCGTCGCCGGCGTTCAGTGCGTTGACGACGAGGTTGTTGACATCCAGCAGCACACCGCAACCGCTGCGGCGCGACAGTGCGTTGAAGAAATCGGGTTCGGCCAGCGCATCGTCGGCCCAGCCGAGGTAAGCGCTCAGGTTCTCGACCAGGATCGGCCGCCGCAACCGCTCCTGCACCTGCTGCACATTGCGCACCATGATGGCGAGCGCGGCATCGGTGAACGCGATCGGCAGCAGATCGCTGCCGTGCCAGACCGGTGCACCCCGCCCGGGATCCACCCGGGCAAAGCTGGCGTGGTCGGACACCCGCACCGGCTCGACCGCCGTGACCAGTTCGGCCAGCCGGTCGAGGTGCCACGGATCCAGCCCGCAGGCGCTGCCCAGCGACAGACCGACGCCGTGCAGGCTGATGCTGTAGTTCTGGCGCAGGTCCATGAGCACGGCACGGGCGGCTCCACCCGGCGCAAAGTAGTTTTCGCTGTGGACTTCGAGGAAGCCCAGCGGCGGGCGCTGCTGTCGCAGCAGGGCCGCGTGGGGTTGGCGCAGGCCGATGCCTGCAGAGGTCGGTGCAGGCATGGCGGGCGGCTCACTTCTTCATCATGCCCATCTTGGCCTCTTCGGCCGTCATGCCCTTCAGGTCCTTGCAGGTGCCCTTGGGGACGTACTTCCATTCGTCAGCACCCATGTCGGCCTTGCTCTGGCCGGCACAGGAGTGGGTACCCGAGAGGTTGGCGCAGTCGTTCTGGCCGACCTTGGCGATGCCGAAGCACTTTTCCTTGGCCTTGTCCTGCGCGGCGGCAGGTGCAATGACACCCAGTGCGAGGACAGACGCGAGGGCAGAAGAGAGGATGAGGCGTTGGTTCATGTAGGTTCTCCGTGTGGTGGACTGTGTCGCTGTTCAGCAGACAGGACTCTGTCGCACAGGAGACCGGATTCCTTACACTGGGTCCACGAAATTTTTTCCGGCCTCGCTCGCCGCCCCGAATGACCGACTTCGCCCACCAGATCCAGGCCCTGCGCCCCCAGTTGCTGCGCTATGCCCGCAACCAGCTGCGCAACAACGCCTGGGCGGAAGACGCCGTGTCCGAGACGCTGCTGGCGGCGCTCGAGAAGCCGCTGGCCTACACCGGCGCGGCACAGCTCAAGACCTGGCTGACCGGCATCCTCAAGCACAAGGTGATCGACCAGATCCGCCGGCACCGGCGCGAGGTGTCGACCTCGACCGACGACGACCACGAGGATCTCGACGACCTGCTGTTCAAGTCCAACGGACATTGGCAAGAGATGCCCGCGGACTGGGGCCATCCGGGTGCGGCGCTGGGGCAGCGACAGTTCTTCGACGTGCTGGAAGCCTGCATGGAACACCTGCCTGGCCAGCAAGGCCGCGTCTTCGTGATGCGCGAGTGGCTCGAACTCGACACCGAAGAAATCTGTAAGGAAACCGGCATCAGCGCGACCAACCTGTTCGTGCTGCTGCACCGCGCCAGACTGCGGTTGCGCGAGTGCCTCCAGGTGAACTGGTTCACCGGCCAACACACGCCGAACTGAACGGAACACGCCATGCGACTGCGTCTGACCTGCAAGGAAACCACCCGCCTCGTGCTTGAAGGCGAGGACCGCGTGCTGCCGCTGGGCGAGCGCGTGCTGATCCGCATGCACCTTGGCTACTGCAAGGGCTGCACCCGTTTTTCGAAGCAGGTGAAACTGATGCATGGCGCCATGGACGGCTGGCGCCGCTACGCAGACGGCCGCGACACGGCGCCGCCGGCCCACCCGCCTACCTCTTGAGCAACTGGGCCAGTGCGGCATCGGTCACTGTCTGACCATCGCTGCGTTCGTCATACAGCGGCGCCGTTGGTTTCATGACACGACGCAACGCCTTGTGCAGGGCCGTTGCCGGTGACAGGCGACCGGACAGCAGGCGCTGAACGACGTCCATCCCCCGGATCCAGCCACTGTAAAGACGCCGTGCCGTCGCGTCCCCTGGCGCAATCCGGGCCAGCACCAGCCTTGGCCAAGCGCCCCACAGCCCGCGCTGCCACGCCGCTGCCTGCCGCAGGTAGCCAATGGCCTCCTGCCGCAAGCCGAGCGCCAGTGCGCGGTGCCCCGCCGCCAGACAGTAGTGACGGCGCAGCCGGAGCGTCTCCTCGTCGGTGCAGTCCGGCCCGGCAAACAGCTCGTCGAAGAACCCCAGCTTGTTCACCTCGAAACGGTAGGCCCCGCTACCAGTGGCCAGGTGTGCCTGCGCAAGCGGCTGGTTGCCGACGGCCCGCTCGTACTTGATCGCCGACGGCACGGCGATCATGCTGGCCGGAAATGCCCGCGCCAGACGCGCCAGGAAGTGGTAGTCCGCCGCACTGCGGGTGTGGGTCGCGAAGGGACCGATCTGGGCGATGGCTTCGCGGGTGCACAGCGTCACCGGCAACCAGTTCAGATAACCCCAGCGCATGTGGGGAAAGAGGCTGCCCTGGTAGAGCATCGCGTCCGGCTGCCCGATCGACTCGACGATGCCCCGGCCCCACTCGCCGACGACGCGCTTGCGCTCGTAGACCCGCAGATAGTCATCCTTGACCCCCGTAGGCAGCAGCAATGCACGCGAGCGGACCGCCCGGGCAAAGCCGCAGTACAGAACGCCGATATCGTGACGATCATGCAGGATCGGGGTGGAGCCGTCCCCAAGGTCCTCAACAAACTCGGTGGTCACCCAATGCCGATCCGGATGCGCCCGCAGGAAAGCCGTCGTCAACGCCAGAAAATGCGGCAGCCACTCGTCATCGGAGTCCAGAAAGGTGACGAATCGCCCACGGACCGCCTTCAATCCAGTGTTGCGGGCGGCATACACGCCTTGGTTGGGTTGTTCGATGTAACGGATCCGCGGGTCGAGTCCGTCCAGACGGGCACGGGTGCTGTCAGTCGATCCGTCATCGACCACGATCAACTCCCAATCCGGGAAAGACTGCCTCAGGACGCTGGAAACAGCACGTCCGATCACATCCACCCGATTGAAGGTTGGCAATACGATGGAAACTTCAGGCATTTGTCAAGATCACGGTCGCCAAACACAAGCAGATTTCGTCAACCTGATCACGAATCAGGCTACTTTGCTTGTTTCCATTGATCCTAGTCGCAACAATTGTGGCGGTCTACAATGTTCTGGCACCGAAAGCGGGGTTTCATTTTGGATTCAGACTTGCATCAGTCAGTCCGATTGATCCCAAGCGCGAAAGCCCGCTCTCGAATACGAAAACTCTGGCGATATCTCCGTGCCAATATCGCAGGCAGGCTTCACAATGCGTCCGCCTTGCGTGGGCGATCCCTTCTGTCCGGGTTTCCCCACGGATACTTGTCAGCGCACCCTGCCATTCATGCCCGAACACGTAAATTTCATTTACGTTGCAGACCACTGCGTTTCGGTGCCCGACTTGTGGGACGATCGCCCACCTCAATGGAAACGTTTGGTTACGTTACGGATAATATCAATGCCACGGGAACGCTACCCGGGGAGTGGGAGTAACTCGAATGATCAGGATTTCTCGTCCGATTGCGCGCTGGTTCGTACAAGCACGGTATCCGTCGGGCACCAACTTGCTGCCTATCCTGATGTACCACCGGGTACTGGCCGAACCAGACCCCTTGCAGCCGGATGTGCCGCACCAAGCCTTGCTGGCCGAGCAGTTCCGCACACTGGCGGGTGCCTTCAACGTGCTGCCACTGCACGAGGCGGCCGAGTTGCTGCAGCAAGGCGGTCTGCCGCCGGGCGCTGCCTGCATCACGTTCGATGATGGCTACCGCGACAACCACGACCTCGCACTGCCGCTGCTGCGCGAATACAAGCTGCCTGCCACCGTGTTCGTGGCCACCGGCTACCTCAACGGCGGCCGCATGTTCAACGATTCGGTGGTCGAGACCGTGCGCCGCCTGGACACCGGCGAGATCGATCTGTCAAGGGTCGGGCTCGGCAAGCGCCTCGTCAGTGACGTGGCCTCGCGCCGCACCCTGATCGGGGATCTCACCAAAGCCGTCAAGTACCTCGATCCGGCCGAGCGCGACGAGTTCTGCGAAGAACTGTGTCGCCGTGCGGACTCGCGCCTGCCGACCGACCTGATGATGGACGACGCACAGGTCAAGGCCATGTCCGACGCCGGTGTCGACATCGGAGGCCACACTGTCAGCCACCCGATCCTGGCCCGTATCGACGGTGACACGGCCCAACGCGAAATCGAGACCAACCGCGACCAGATCACGGCCTTGACCGGCAAGCAGCCACTCTGTTTTGCCTACCCGAACGGCAAGCCGAACCTGGACTACACCTCTGCGCACGCCCGCATGGTCAGCAAAGCCGGCTATCGAGCTGCAGTTTCCACTGCGGTCGGTGTCGCATCGGACGATGCGGACCCCTTCCAGCTACCCCGTTTCATGCCACGCGAGCGCAGTGCCGCGCAGTTCGTCGCACGCATGGTGCGCATGGCGACGCACCGTCATAGACAGGTGGCCGATTGACATACACTTTGTTACTTTCAGACTCCACGGAGACCATCGGGTCCGATTGATGGCAGGGATTTCTATGGCAGCGGGTCTGACACCCCTGCCGGACAGGGCACTACGATGAGCAACCAGTTCGGCGCCAAGGCAATGCTGCGTTCGGCGCTGCTGATGACCGGCTCCACCTATGTGGCCTACGCTGCAGGTCTCGTGGCCAGCATGCTGGTGGCCCGGGCACTGGGTCCGGCTGACTTCGGCCGGTACGCCTACCTGATCTGGCTCTCGGGTGTGCTGGTGCTGCTGATGAACCACGGGCTGACCACATCCGCCATCCGCTTCGTTTCGGAGTCGCTGGGGCGCGGCGACCATGCGGGTGCACAGGCTCTGCACCGCTGGTTCCAGAAGCGTCAAGGCTGGTCGATTTTGGCCGTTGGTACCGTGTTTCTGGCGGGGCTGCCCATCCTCAAGCCGGCCGGCTGGGAGGGCCATCTCGCTTTTTTCGCCTTGGTCGCGCTGTCGGCTTCGGCCACCAAGGCCTGGTACCTCTTCAGCATCTCCGTGGCAAAGGGCCATGGGCGCTTCGGCGTCGAGGCCAGCTCGGTCAGCGCGCTCAGCCTGGTCAACCTGATCGGCGCCGGTGTGCTGGCCTGGATCGGTGTGCCACTCGAAGGTTTCATGCTGCTGTTCCTCGTGGTGTCGATCGCCCACCCGGTCATGGCGACGATCCAGCTGCGCCGTGCCGACATCCGCAAGGGCGGGCGCGACTGCGAGGAAACGCTGCTCCAGCGCGTGCGGCCGCACCTCTTCTGGACGATGGTCAGCACCTTCGTCTTTGCCTTCAGCAACAAGTCGGTCGAGACCTTCCTGCTGAACAAGCTCGCCGGGCCGGAGGCAGTGGGTTTCTTCACGATTGCAGCGACCCTGACACGGGGTGGCGTCGAACTGCTCTCTACCGGCCTCACTACCGTGCTGATGCCGATGATGGCCAACGCCTTCGGTGCCGGGGGACGCGACCGGGTCAACCGCATCGCAGGCGATGCCGTCCGCTACTTCCACTTCCTGGGGCTGCTGCTGACCGGGGTGGGGTTCTTCTGGGCCGCGCCGGTCATTGCGCTCATGTACGGCGACAAGTACGCGCCGACGGCCTTCGCCTTGCAGATGATGGTGATCATCCGCGGCTTCACGCTGTCGCACGCCGCGTTTGGCGCCCTGCTCTCGATCACCGACAACCAGCGCCTGCGGGCCGCAGAGTCGATCTTTGCCGTCGTGGTGAGTGCGGCAACCGCGCTGTGGCTGGTGCCGCGTTACGGCCTCATGGGGGCCATCTTTGCCCACATGCTCTCGACAGCGGCCGTGTTCCTGTTCTCGTTCGCATGTGTACGCATCGTGCTGAAGGTGCCGCTGCCGTACGGGGATATGGCGCGGATGACCGCCGCAGCCGTGAGCGCAGCCGCCGTCTCGATGGGTGCGCTGATTGCCACTGACGCGCCCTCCTCACTGCACCAGATTCTGGTCGGCGTGCTGTACGTGCTGACCTATCTGGCCTGCACCCTGGTCTTCAAGGTCTGGAACCAGTACGACCTGGCCATGCTCGGCAATCTCGGCAACCGGATTCCCGCCTTCAAGCGCTTGGCGTTTCTGCTGATTCCCTGGGCGCGGCACGTCTGAATATTGACGCATTCGCAGCCGATATTACCCATACCTTTAATGGAACTGAATTCAGTGGCTTGCAGTGTTCGATCTACGTCGATTCCAGGTGGGAAAACTTCCCTTTTTGTGTGACTTCTGAAATCATTCGCCACACCACGAACAGAACCACACTGCCCGAATGGGCACCCTGGAGCCCAAAGCCATGTCAGGAGTTTCTGTCAGTCCACCCGGCCTGATCAGCGTCGTCATACCGGCGTACAACGCCCAGCACTCCTTGCGCGCCACGCTGGACAGTGTCTTTGCCCAGACTTGGCCCCACGTCGAGATCATCGTGGTGGACGACGGATCCACCGACCACACCGCCGACCTGCTCGCCGCCTATGGCGAGCGTGTGAGGACCATCTGCCAGCCCAACGGTGGTCTCGCCAGCGCACGCCGCACCGGGGTGGCCGCGGCCCGCGGCGAGTTGATCGCATTGATGGACGCAGATGACCTCTGCCGCCCGGAACGTCTGGCCGTGCAGGCCCGGGTGCTGCAGCGCTGGCCGGAGGTGGTGCTGTGCTGCAGCGATTTCGATGCGTTCGACGAGCAGGGGGGAGTCGACCGGGCCCATGCAAGCCGCTACTACGCGACCATCAGCCGCGCACCGCAAGGCATCCGCTCGCTGCTCGATCAGGTCGACACCCTGGATCTCCAGGGCTGCTTGCCCGAGGAAACCAGCGATCCAGCCCCATCCACGACTGTCTGCCGCGGCAACGCTTACCGCGCGATCGCCCACGGCAACTTCATCCACCCACCGACCATCCTGTTTCGCCGCCATCTGCTGGAGACGGTCGGCAGCTTCGATCCTGAAGCCGGTTCGATGTGCGACTGGGACTGGGTGGCCCGCGCGGCCGAAGCTGGATCGGTCGCCTTCGTGGAGCGCCCGCTGCTGGACTACCGGCTCTCATCGACGCAGATGTCCTCGCCACGGCACCGCATACGGGCCAGCATCGACACGCTGCGGGTTGCCGAGCGCATCTGCCGGCGGGACGAGGCACTGTATCTGGCCGAATTACCCCGCTTCCGGGCCGATCTGGGTTTCTTCTGCGCCGATGCCGCCGATGCCGAAATCGACAACGACAAGCGCAAGGCGGCGCAGCTGCTGCTGCGCAGTGTCGTGCGCTTCGGGCGGGTGGATGCGATGACCTTGCGTGTGCTGCTCAAGCTGCTCACCCCCGGCTGGGCGCTGGCCGCCAAGCGCCAGCGCCAGGCCTTGTCGGGAACGTGATCAGTCCACGGCGGCAGGCGCCGCGGCGGTATCCGCCACCGCAGTCGCTTGCTGCCGTTGGCGCCGCCGACGCAACGCAGCCTCCAGATCAAACCGCCACGCCGAGGTCCGCAGCGTCGTCCAGGTCATCTGCTCGTCGAGCGTGGCCAGGTTGACCTTGTAGCGCGACTCGCCAGCCATGAAGTCATAGACATCGTGCCCCTGGGCGGCGTTGTACTGGGCTGCCAGCACATGGGCGACCAGACCGGGACGTGCGTGTTTCTCGATCAGGCCGTACTCCAGTCCCGACTGGTAGAAGTACACCCGCCCGCCGCGCACGAAGCTGTAAAGAAAGGCCAGATCCTGCTCGCCCACGGCCACGCGCAGCAGTTGCACGCCCCCATCCAGCAGATGCCGCTCCACCAGCGTGCGGTGGAAGCGGGTGAAGAACGCATTGCTGAACGCCCCCGGCTGGCCCTGCGCCACCCAATGCGCCTGGTGCAGCGCAGCCAGCCGGTCCAGCCAGCCGAGACCCTGCGCCACCGTGGTCGCGGCCTCCAGCGTGATGGCACCGAGGCGCCCGTATTCCTTCATGCTGCGGCGGATCTGCGACCGGGTGTTGGCGCTGATCAGCGTCAGGAAGTCGCCACCCGCCTCGCGCACGGCGGGCAAGCCCACCGCATACGAGCAGCGCACCCAATCCTCGCGTGTCACCTTGCGCCGCCCCGCCCGCTCGACTTCGGCCGGCCAGCCCCCACCCGCCAGCCCCGGCAGCGTCACCTCGGTCACGCCCCGAAGCTGGCCCAACCAATGGCCCAGCATGGCAGCGCGCACCGCCGGTGCATGGTCCCGGTCGAGCAGGAAGTCGTTGTGCTCGACGGTGAGGATGTCCAGCTCGGGTCGGCCAGTCGCGTGCAGAAAGGCGGTGCGGCAAAACGGCAAACCGAAGCGCTGGCGCACCGGTCCGTCCACCACCAGCGCCAGCCCCACCACCCGCGCGCCCTGGCGGGCCTGCAGCAAGCGGGGCTGGATCGCCGCGGGCAGCGTCTCCAGCCAGACCCCCATCCAGGCCCATGAGGTGAAGAAGCTCGCCTGAGCGCGGGCTTCGAGGTCACGCCACAGCACCTGCAAGGTGTCCAGGGCGGGCAAGGGATCCAAGGTCAGTCGGCAAGCATCAGCATCGGTCATGCCCTGGATTGTCGCCGTCACCGCTCACTTGCGCATGAGCGTGCTCTTGCCGAAAAGGCTTTCAATCAGATCGACCGCCAGTTCGGCTGTGCGGTTACGCAAGTCAAACGCGGGGTTCAGCTCCACCACATCCAGCGAGGCCAGACGCCCGGTGTCGGCGATCATTTCCATGCAGAGCTGCGCCTCGCGGTAGGTGGGACCACCCGGCACTGTCGTGCCCACCCCCGGCGCGATGTCCGGGTCGAGGAAGTCCACATCAAAGCTCACGTGCAAGTGGGTGTTCCCATCGAGCGTGGCCAGCGCCAGCTCCATGGCGTGGCGCATGCCCATCTCGTCGATGAAGCGCATGTCGAACACCTCCAGATCCTGCTGGTGCACGAAGCGCTTCTCGCCTTCGTCCACGCTGCGGATACCGATCTGGCGGATCACCTTGGGCGAGATCGCCGGCACATGGCCGCCGATGCCGGTCAGCGCATCCGGACCGAAGCCGCACAGACACGCCACCGGCATGCCGTGGATGTTGCCGCTCGGGGTGATGGCGCTGGTGTTGAAGTCGGCATGGGCATCGAGCCAGAGCACCCGCAGCTTGCGGCCCTGCTCGCGGCAGTGGCGCGCCACGGCGCTGATCGAGCCGATGCCCAGGCAGTGGTCACCGCCGAGCATGATCGGCAGGCGCCCGGCACGCAGCTCGGCCAGCACGGCGTCGTGCGTCAGGCGGTTCCATTCGGCCACTTCGGACAGGTGGCGGTAGCCATCGACCGGAGGCAGCCAGGGATTGGCCGGGCCGCTGAGGTTGCCGGTGTCGTGGACCGTCAGCCCGTGGGACTCCAGCCGCTCGCGCAGACCAGCCACGCGCAGCGCCTCCGGCCCCATCGACGCACCACGCGCCGAAGCGCCTGCATCGGTCGGCACGCCGATCAGGGAAACCTCGGGCTTGGGCGTCTGAACCATGGTCACATGTCCTCGGCAAATTTGCCGGTCTGGGTATCAGGAAGGTCAAAGCCGTAGTGGGATGACAGGCAGGACCAAGCCTCCTCCGCGGTTTCGACGAAGTGGAACAGCTCGGTATCACGGGGGCCGATCATGCCGGTCTCGATGAGCCAGTCAAAGTCGATCAGCCGGGTCCAGAACTCGCGCCCGAAGAGCAGGATCGGCCGGCGGCGCGACTTGCCGGTCTGGACCAGCGTCATGGTCTCGAACAGCTCGTCGAGCGTGCCGAAGCCACCGGGGAAGCACACCAGTGCGATGCTCCGCATCAGGAAGTGCATCTTGCGGAGCGCGAAGTAATGGAACTGGAAGCACAGCTCGGGGGTGATGTACGCGTTCGGCTCCTGCTCGTGCGGCAGCACGATGTTCAGGCCGATGCTGCGCCCGCCGACCTCGTAGGCCCCGCGGTTGCCCGCCTCCATGATGCCTGGCCCGCCGCCGGTGACGACGTGGATCGGCGTGTCCAGTCGAGACGACTCGCGGGTGACGATGGCCGCGAAGCGCCGCGCCTCCTCGTAGTAGCCGCTCATCTGCACCTGCATGCGGGCACGGGCGATCGCCACCGCATCCCCGCTCGCTTCGGCGTCACTGTAGCGGCGCGCGGCCACGTTCAGCGGCAGGATGCGGGCGCTGCCGAAGATCACGATGGTCGACTCGATGCCCTGCTCGCGCTGCACCAGCTCGGGCTTGAGCAGCTCCAGCTGCATCCGTACCGGCCGCAACTCGTCGCGCAACAAAAACTCGTTGTCGGTGAACGCGAGTCGGTAAGCGCTTTCCGGGCCGCTGTACCGCGAGACCGGCTGGACGGCAAGGGCTTCTTCCTCCGCGCTGGGGAAGTTGCGGGCTTTCAGGTCAGGATGAGAGGGGTCCATGGTGTTCATTGTGGCGATCCGCGCAAACGGGGCACGCGGGGTCGCGGCCCATGCGGATCTCGGTCCATTCCATGCGGCGCACGTCGAGCATCTGCAGCCGTCCGGCCAGAGAAGTGCCGAAGCCGCTCAGGATTTTCAATGCCTCGGCCGCCTGCATCGTGCCGATGATGCCGACCAGCGGAGCGAACACGCCCATCGTGGCGCAGCGCACCTCGGGCACTTCGGCTGACGGCGGGAACACGCAGGCGTAGCAGGGATCGGCGGTACCGCGGGCGTCCCAGACCGAGATCTGGCCGTCCAGCCCGATCGCGGCGCCCGAGACCAGCGGTTTGCCATGGCGCACACAAGCCGCGTTGACGGCATGCCGCGTCGGAAAGTTGTCGCTGCAATCGAGCACCACGTCGGCCTCGGCCACCAACCGGTCGAGCAGAGCGGCGTCGGCCCGTTCGCTGATCGCCCGCACGCGCACCTCCGGATTGATCGCCGCCATCGAGGCCGCAGCGGACGTGACCTTGGGCTGGCCGACGCGCTCCTCGGTGTGGGCAATCTGGCGCTGCAGGTTGGTGCGGTCCACGGTATCGTCGTCCACGACCGTCACCGTGCCCACGCCAGCGCTGGCGAGATAGAGCAGCACGGGAGAGCCCAGCCCACCCGCGCCGATCACCAGCGCGTGCCCGGCCAAAAGCCGCTGTTGGCCTTCCACCCCGATCTCGTCGAGCAGGATGTGCCGACTGTAGCGCAGCAACTGGTCGTCGTTCATGTCGTCCATGTCGTCCACGCGCACGCCCGGTCAGTTCGACTTCGGCTCTTCGACTTTGCGCTCGATCTGCGTCTTCGAGGCCACCACCGGCTTGCCCTTGAGCCGGTTGAGTGCCTGCTGGAGCGGGAAGTCCTCAGGCGCGCCGTACTCGGGCAGGCGCAGCACCTTTTCCTTGCCATCCTTGGCCTTCGCGTTGGCCTCTTCGAGCTTCTTGAGCGCCTCCTCGCGGGCCTTCTCGCGGGCGGCGTCCTTCTTCTCGTCGCCATTGTTGAGGTGCTTGTCCAGATCGGCCTCGCGCATGCGCAGCGCGGCGTACGGACTGCCTTCGGCGGTTTCGTCCACCGGCACGTCCGGCAGGATCCCCTTGGCCTGGATCGACTGGCCGGACGGCGTGTAGTAACGCGCCGTCGTGATCTTCAGCGAGGTGTTAGGCATGGGCAGTCGTGCCATCTCGCTCTGCACCGAGCCCTTGCCGAAGGTCTGCGAGCCCATGATGATGGCGCGCTTGTGGTCCTTGAGCGCGCCGGCCACGATCTCGCTGGCCGAGGCCGAGCCCTCGTTGACCAGCACCACCACCGGCACCGACTTGATCAGCGCCGGCAACCCCGCCAGCACATCGCTGCCGTCCCGCGAATAGAACATCGGCGACGCCTTGAGCACGCTGCGCGACTCGGCGATCTGGCCGTTCGTGGACACCACCACCGCGTCCTTGGGCAGGAAGGCCGCCGAGATGCCGACCGCGCTGTCGAGCAGGCCGCCCGGGTCGTTGCGCAGGTCGAGGACCAGGCCCTTCAGGTTTGGCTCGGCGCGGAAGATCTCCTTCAGCTGCTCGACGAAGTCACGCAGCGTCGGCTCCTGGAACTGGTTGACGCGGATCCAGGCGTAACCGGGCTCCATCACCTTCGAGCGCACGCTCTTGGTCTTGATTTCCTCGCGGATGATCGTGACCGGGAAGGTGCGGTTCTCGGCCTTGCGGTAGACGGTCAACAGTACCTTGGAGCCGCTCGGGCCGCGCATGCGCTTGATGGCCTGGTCCATGTTCAGGCCCTTGACGGCCGTGTCGTCGATCCGCGTGACCAGATCTCCAGTCTGCAGTCCGGCACGGAACGCCGGCGAGCCTTCGATGGGCGAGACCACCTTGACGAGCCCATCCTCCATCTCGATCTGGATGCCCACACCGGTGAACTTGCCGCTGATGCCTTCGTGGAATTCCTTGTACGCCTGGCCTTCGAAATACGCCGAATGCGGATCCAGTCCGGACACCATGCCGCCGATCGCGTCGCGGATCAGTTTCTTCTCATCGACCGGCTCGACATACGACCGCTTGACCAGGTCGAACACCGCGGCGAGCTGCTGCATGTCCTCCAGCGGCAGCGGCGAGAGCGCGCTGCGCGCCGTGGCCTGCAACTGCATCGTGGCCAGCGCACCGGCGACGGCCCCGACAGCCACCCAACCCGCAACCTTCAATTTGCTACCCATTTCGGACACCTCTTGCGTTGCAGGCCACGCCAGCCTGCACACCATGAATCGTTCGGTCAGTATAGGACGGGCCATGTGCGCCACCACTGAACGGCCCGCCATGCCCCTGCACACATCCGGCGAGAAGCGGGGAAATGCGGCCATTCGCCGCACTGCCGCCCGGAAAAGGCCGGACGCCCGGAAGTCGCTAAACTGTGCGGCCACCCCCGATCGTCCTGCCGAGTCACCCCGATGCACACCGCCAGCCTCTCCAGCAAAGGCCAGATCGTCATCCCCAAGGCGCTGCGCAGCGAGTTGAATCTGGCGCCCGGTACCCGTTTCGCGCTGACCATCGACGCGGGACGCCTCGTCCTTGAGCCGCTGCGCGAGCCGGAGTTCGACCTGGACGCGATCCATGCCGCCGTCGATGCACTCGCAGCTTGCCTCGGACGGAATCCGCCATGATCTACCTCGACAGCTCGGTGCTGGCCCGGCTCATCCTGCGCGACCAGCCCGCCGCCTACGTTGCAGCGCGCGAGTTGCTGCGCCAACCAAAACGTTTTGGCGTCACCGGCACCGTGCTGCTGGAGCTGGTCTGGCTGCTGCAGCGCCAGCACATCAGCCACAACGACCTCGGCAGCGTCATCGCCGCCATCCTCGCCCTGCCCAATCTGCACTGCCCCGACATCGAAGCGGTCTGGACCGCCCAGATGGCCCACACCGCCGGCATGGACTTCGCCGACGCGCTGCACCTGGCGATCAGCGCCGAGGCAGGCGCCACCGGTTTCGTCACCGCCGATCCACTGCTGGCCCGCCATGCCCAACGCCTGGGGCTGCAGCCGCCGGTCGAGCTGCTTGGCTACCATCCCGAACCATGACCGCCCAAGACCACGTCCACACCGACCCCGCCGACTCGCCCCTGGGCAAGGCCGTTGCCACCTACCGCGACACCTACGCCCCCGAACTGCTCTATCCGATGTCGCGCGCACCGAAGCGCGAGGAGATCGGCATCACCGCCGCCAACGCCGGTGGCCGCCTGCCCTTCATGGGCGCCGACCTCTGGACCGCGTTCGAACTGTCGTGGCTCACCCCGCGCGGCAAGCCCGAGGTGGCACTGGCGACCTTCACCGTGCCCTGCGACTCGCCCAACATCATCGAGAGCAAATCGTTCAAGCTCTACCTCAACAGCTTCAACATGACGCGTTTCGACTCGATCGACGCGGTGCGCGAGGCGCTGGTGCGTGACCTGGGCGCGGCGGCCGGCGCCTACGTCGGCGTCAGGCTGGTCCTGCCGGAGCAGTTCGATGCACAACCCCTCCACGAACTCTCGGGCCTGTGCCTGGACCGGATGGACATCGACTGCGACGTGTTCCACCCCGCGCCCGAACTGCTGACTGCCGCCTTCGACGAACTGCCCGTCACCGAGACGCTCACCTCCAACCTGCTCAAGAGCAACTGCCTCGTCACCGGCCAGCCGGACTGGGGCAGCGTGCAGATCACCTACAGCGGCCCGCAGATCGACCAGGCCGGCCTGCTGCGCTACCTGGTGAGCTTTCGCGGCCACAACGAGTTCCACGAGCAGTGCGTCGAGCGGATCTACATGGACATCCTGACCCGCTGCCGGCCGGTGAAGCTGCAGGTCTACGCCCGCTACACCCGCCGCGGCGGACTCGACATCAACCCCTGGCGCACCAGCCACCCCGCCGCGGCGCCGGCCAACGTCCGCAACGCCCGCCAATGACCACCCCGACCGACCCGACCACTGCCCTGACCCTGTACGGTATCCCGAACTGCGACACCGTCAAGAAGGCCCGCGCCTGGCTGGCCGAGCGCGGCGTGGCGGTCACGTTCCACGACTTCAAGAAACAAGGCGTCCCCGAGACCGCGCTGGACAGGTGGATCGCCCAGGTCGGCTGGGAGACGCTGCTCAACCGCAGCGGCACGACCTGGCGCCGGCTGGACGACGCCACCAAGGTGGCCGTCACCGAGGCCGCCAGCGCCCGCGCACTGATGCAGACCCAGGCCAGCGTCATCAAGCGCCCGGTCGTGCAATGGCCGGACGGCAGCGTCACCGTCGGATTCAGCCCGGAACGGTTCAGCCAGAAACTGGCTTGACATCCCCGCCCCGCAGGTCAAAGACTGCGGAAGCCACCACCGCGCCGTTGATCTGCAGCGCCACCGGGTGCGCACCGCGATGGTAGACGCGGGTCGTGATCGGTCGCACCGCATGCTGCTTGACGAGCGTCCGCGTCTCGCCCGGTGCCAGCGTCAGGGTCCAGCCCTTGAAGACCTTGGGCGACGTGCTGCCGTTGGCCTTCACGTGGTGGATGACGTAGTCGACCACCAGCGCCTGCGGCTGGCGGGACAGCGAGGTCAGCGTCGCCGAAACAGTCAGGCGGTCGCCCAGCGTGATCTGCGCTGGCGTGACTGTCAGCTCGGCGCGGCCCTGCAGTGCCTCGCCCTGCCCCCAGGCCGCCAGCACCGCCGCATCGCCGGCCTTGATCAGCGACCGGCTGGCGTGGCGCAGCAGCGCGCGGCGCTCGACCGACGCCCCTGGCAAGTGGCGCTGCAGCCATCCCGCGACGACCGCGGGATGGTCCTTGGCGATATCGTTGAGGTGATTGGCCACCGATCGACGCACATACGGACTCGGGTCGTCCTGCAACGCGGCAAGCAGTGGCAGCGTCGGTGCCGGATCGGCGATCAGCGGCCGCAGTTGCAGGCCCCAGGGCAGACGCGGCCGGCTGCCCTCGCTGACGAGGCGGCGCACGTGCGGGCTGGGGTCGTCGCACCAGCGCTGCAGCGTGGCGAACACCGTGTCCGGATGCCGCAGCAGCAGGGGCCGGATCGCCCACTCGGCGGTGAACCGCTGCGTCAAGGCGTGCAGCGCCTGCAGCGCGCGGTGCGGATCCTCCAGCCCGCGTCGCGCCACCCATTCGCCCATCGGCCAAAGCGCCCAGCCGGCAAGCCCCTGCGGGCCGGTCCGCAAGGCACCCAGGTCGGCACCGGCAACCACGGGCACGAGTGCCGCTTCCAGGATCTCCACGCCCGCCGCGAACCCGGCGGGCAAGGTCGATTCCAGCGCATCGGCCAGATGCATCGCGCGGGCCTTGAGTTCCAGCGCCTCCAGCCCGTCAAGGGCCAGCTGCTCGAAACGCGGGCGGTCAAACACCGGCGCGACCCGCTGGAGGTGCGCACCGATGGCCCGGACCACGGCAGGGTCCAGCAACAACTTGAAAGGTTCGGTCATCTGCTTGGCGGAAAATGGACGCCAGTGTGTACTGAAAAACCCTCATCCCATTCCTTAGGCGAGGATCGGCCGGTCGCAGCGGCAGCTAAAGTCGTCTCGCCCATCCACTCCGCCCGTCCTCCCTGCGCCCTGCCGTGAAGCCGATTCTCTCCATGCACCGGCGCCGGTGGCAGGCCGTGCGCACGACGGGCAAGATCGTGTTCGGTCTCGTGCTGGCGATTGCACTGGTCGCCATTCTGGCGCTCGGAACGGCGATTGTCCGGCTGTGGCCCGACCTGCCCCCGCTCGACAAGGTCACCCACTACGAACCGCAGCAGCCGCTGGTCGTCTACACCGCCGACGGCGTGCAGATCGGGCAGTTCGGCGCAGAGCGGCGCCAGTTCGTGTCGATCGCGGACATTCCCGCGATGCTGCAGGGTGCGGTGCTCGCCATCGAGGACACCCGCTTCGAGCAGCACTTCGGCATCGATCCGCTCGGCATCGCCCGCGCCCTGCTGGCCAACCTCGGTGGCGGCATGCGCCAGGGCGCGTCGACCATCACGCAGCAGGTGGCGCGCAACTTCTTCCTCTCGCCCAGCAAGACGCTGGAGCGCAAGCTCAAGGAAGCCCTGCTGGCGCTGCAGATCGAGCGCAGCCTCAGCAAGGCGCAGATCCTGGAGCTGTACATGAACCAGATCTACCTCGGCCAGCGCGCCTACGGCTTCGCTGCAGCGGCCCAGGTCTACTTCGGCAAGCCGCTGTCGGCGCTGTCGATCGCCGAGTCGGCCATGCTCGCCGGACTGCCGCAGAACCCGAGCTACGCCAACCCGGTCACCAACATCACCCGCGCCCGCGCCCGGCAGGCGCTGGTGCTCACCCGCATGGAGAAGGTCGGCCTGATCACGCCGGAAGAACACGCCGCCGCGCTGACCGACACCCTGGCCATCCGGCTGCCCACGCACACCGAGGTCCACGCCGAATACCTCGCCGAGATGGTGCGTCAGGCCGTGATCGCCCGCTTCGGCGAGACCGCGAACACGCAGGGCTACAAGGTCTACACCACCGTGCGCGCGGCCGAGCAGCAGGCTGCCTACGCCGCGCTGCGCGCCACCGTGATGGACCACGAGCGCCGCCAGCCCTGGCGTGGCCCCGAGGGTCACGAAACGCTGCCTTTCCTGCGCGGTGCCGAGCTGGAGCGCGCAGCGGCCCAGGCCTTGCGCGACCACCAGGACGACACCGACCTGCGGCTGGCCATCGTCACCGAGTCGAACCAGCGGGGCGTCACGGCGCAGCTCGCCACGGGGGAGTCGGTCCAGCTGACGGGCGCCAGCCTCACCCGCGTGCGGGCCGCGCTGCTGCCGGATGCGCCCGAGGAACTCGCGATCCGCCGCGGTGCCGTCGTCCGGCTGGAGTGGCGCGACGCCGGCTGGGCCATCGGCCAGTGGCCGCAGGTACAAGCTGCGTTCGTTGCGCTGGAGCCGGGCAGCGGCAGGCTGCAGGCCCTCGTTGGCGGCTTCGACTTCACGCGCAGCCCCTTCAACCGGGCGACGCAGGCGTGGCGGCAAGCGGGCTCCAGCATCAAGCCCTTCCTCTATTCCGCTGCCCTGGAACAGGGTGTGATGCCCGGCACCCTCGTCAATGACGCGCCGTTCCTCGCCTTGGGTGACACAGCACCCACCAGCTGGCAGCCACGCAATGCCGACGGAAAATTCGACGGCCCGATCACCGTGCGGCAGGGTCTCGTGCGGTCCAGGAACCTGGTCAGCGTGCGCCTGCTGCAGCAGATCGGGCTGGACAGTGCCCGCGACTGGATGGGCCGCTTCGGTTTCGATCCCGCGCGTCTGCCGAACGACCTGACGCTGGCGCTCGGCTCCGGCAGCACCACGCCAATGCAACTCGCACAGGCCTACGCGCTGCTGGCCAACGGCGGCCAGGACACCACCCCGGTCTTCATTGACCGCATCACCAACGCGCAGGGCGTGGTCGTGTTCCAGCCGCCGCGCCTGCCGCCCCACGAGGCCGACAGCCACGCCATTCCGGCGCGCAATGCCTTCCTCGTCAATTCGATGCTGCAGGACGTCACCCGCACCGGTGGCACGGCCGCACTCGCCCAGCGCACGCTGCAGCGCAACGACCTCTACGGCAAGACCGGCACCACCAACGACGCCGTCGACGCCTGGTTCGCCGGCTTCCACCCCAGCGTCGTCGCGGTGGCCTGGGTGGGCTTCGACGAGCCGCGCAGCCTGGGCGAGCAGGCCTCCGGCAGCGCGCTGGCCCTGCCGATCTGGATCGGTTTCATGGAAAAGGCACTCGCCGGACTGCCGGACATTCCGCCGGTCGTGCCAGACGGCATCGTGCGCGTAGGCAACGACTGGCGCTATGCCGAGTGGGCGCAGGGTGGACAGGTCGAGCGCATCGGCATCGAGCCACCGACGGCAGCGAGCGAGCCGCAGGCGATGCCTGCCGCGTCCGCCGTGCCAGCCCTACCGACCGTCACGCCGGCGCTGTGACGGAGGCCAGCCCCTCGCCGGGCACCACAGCGGCCGCCGTGCGCTGGTCCAGGTGCGTCAGGTACAGCCGCAGGTCGAACTCCAGCTGGTGGTAGTCCGGCGCCATGTGGCAGCACAGCGCGTAGAAGGCCTTGTCGTGCTCGCGCTCCTTCAGATGCGCGAGTTCATGCACCACGATCATCTTCAGGAAGTTCGCCGGCGCCTCGCGGAACAGGCTGGCGACCCGGATCTCGCGCTTGGCCTTGAGCTTGCCGCCCTGCACGCGCGAGATGGTGGTGTGGGTGCCGAGCGCGTGCTGGATGACCTTCAGCTTCGGGTCATAGACGACCTTGGCCAGCGGCTCGGCGCTGCGCAGATAGCGGCTTTTCAGCGCCTGCGTGTAGTCGTACAGCGCGCGGTCGGTGCGCACCTCGTGGGGCTCGGGGTGGCGCCTGGCCAGCAACGCACCGAGCTGGTCCTGCGCGACCAGGTCCAGCACCTGCGCCTGCAGATCGGCCGAGTAGCCGCGCAGGTACTTCAGGGTGGTCGCCTCGCCGGGCGCGGGAGTCACTTGCCGCCGCCCTGGTAGACGTCACGCGGATCGTCGAGCGAGGCCGCGTTCAGCACCTTGCCGTCGAAGTCGAAGGTGACGCGGAACACTTTGCGCGTCTGGACATCGAGCCAACGCCAGTCCCAGACCTCTTCCTTCTTGAGCTGGAAGGCCTGCTTCTCGGCAGGCTGACCGAGCAGGCGGCGCACCTCGGCCACCGCCATCCCCGGCTGGACCTTGCCGAAATACGCCGGGTGCAGCACCTGGCGCAAACCGGTCATCTTGCCGTCCGGGCCGATGGTGATGTAGTAGTTGGTGCTGCCTTCCGGCTGGCGCGTGTACTCGAAGACACGCGTACCGTCCTCGGCGCGCTGGATGTCGAGCGGCGTGCCGAACTCGCGCATCACGTCCATCTCGGTCGCCACGCCCTCTTCGAGTTTGGCGATCTTCTGCTGGTCGCAGCCGGCCAGCAGCGCCGCGGCGGCCAGCATCAGCGGCAGCACGCCGCGGGTGAACAGGTGTTTCATGGTGGTGGTGCGTTCTGCGTTCAGATGGACGGAATCGGCTTCAGCAGCCCGGTGAACGATTCTCGCGCCGGGGGCGCGGACAAAGGTTCGAACTCGATGAGCTGTTCGGGCACGTCGCAGTCGGGCAACTGGTCCAGCAGGTGCCGGATCAGCGTCAGCCGGCCGCGCCGCTGGTCGTTGAAGTCCACCAGCGTCCACGGCGCCTGCTGCGTGTGGGTCGCGTCCAGCATCGCGTCGCGGGCCATGCCGTAGTCGCGGTACTTCAGGCGTGCCTTCAGGTCGATCGGCGAAAGTTTCCAGCGTTTGAGAGGATCGTCACGGCGCTCGGCGAAACGTGCCTCCTGTTCGGCCTGGTCCACCGTGAGCCAGTACTTGAACAGCAGGATGCCGTCATCGACCAGCAGCTGCTCGAACGCCGGTGCCTGCTTCAGGAAGCGCTGCACCTCGTCCTCGCTGCAGTAGCCCATCACCTTCTCGACACCGGCGCGGTTGTACCAGCTGCGGTCGAACAGCACGATCTCGCCGGCCGCGGGCAAGTGCGCGACGTAGCGCTGGAAGTACCACTGCGTGCGCTCGACTTCGGTCGGCTTGGGCAAGGCAACGACGCGGCACTGGCGCGGATTCAGGCAATCGCTGACCGCGCTGATCGCCCCGCCCTTGCCCGCGGTGTCGCGCCCCTCGAAGACCACCAGCACCCGCTTGCCGTGGTGCGCCACCCAGCGCGCCAGCCGGTTGAGCTCGACCTCCAGCGGCTCCAGCGCGTCGGCGTAGTCGGATTTGCCGAGGCGATCCGTGGCCTTCTTGCTGCCTTTGCTGTCCTTGTCCTTGCCCATGGTGTGCGCTCCTTGTGTCAACCCATCAACCCGTCAACCGCGTGCAGCAAACTCGGCCAGCACGTCCTTGAGCATTCGCGCCTTCGCCTTGCGGCCCTTGAGGTTGCCCTTGCTCAGCCGTTCCGCGGCCTGACGCGCCACCTTGGTGTCCACGGCGACGTAGGTGTGGAAATCGGTGACGTTGATCTTGCCGATCTGCGCCGACACGTAGCCGGCCTCTCCGGTGAGCGCGCCCAGCACGTCGCCGGGCCGGATCTTGTCCTTGCGACCACCGAGGATCTGGATGGTCTGCATCGGCGGCACCAGCGGCGGCGCGTCCTCGACCTCGGCGTTGAACAGCTCGGCCAGCGGCGACCACACCGTCTCGCGGCCCTGCAGCACCTCGATGCGGCCGACACGCCCCATCTCGTCGAGGCTCGCCAGACTGAAGGCCAGCCCCTCCTCGTCGGCGCGCCCCGTGCGGCCGACGCGGTGGGTGTGGACCTCGGTGTCCGGCGTGATGTCCACGTTGATGACCGCGCCGAGTTGCGCAATGTCCAGACCACGCGCCGCCACGTCGGTCGCCACCAGCACCGAGGCGCTGCGGTTGGCGAACTGGATCAGCACCTGGTCGCGGTCACGCTGCTCCAGATCGCCGTGCAGCGCCAGCGCCTCGAAGCCGGACGCCACCAGCACGTCCACCAGATCACGGCAACGCTGCTTGGTGTTGCAGAAGGCGATCGCGCTTTCGGGGCGGTATTTCTTCAGCAGCAGCGTCACGGCGTGCAGGCGCTGCGACTCGGCCACCTCGTACCAGTGCTGGAGGATCTTGCTCGGCGCATGGACTTCCTTCAGCTTGACCTCCTGCGGATTGCGCAGGAACTCGCGGCTCAGGTTGGCGATGCCTTCCGGGTACGTCGCCGAGAACAGCAGCGTCTGGCGCTGGCGCGGACACTGGCGGGCGATGGAGGCGATGTCGTCGTGGAAGCCCATGTCGAGCATCCGGTCGGCCTCGTCCAGCACCAGCGTGTTGAGCACCCCCAGCACCAGGCTGCCACGCTCCAGGTGGTCGCCGATGCGGCCGGGCGTGCCGACCACGATGTGGGCACCGTAGGCGAGGCTGTCGATCTGCGGGCGCATGGTCGAGCCACCGCACAGGGTCAGGATCTTGATGTTGTCCTGCGCGCGGGCGAGGCGGCGGATCTCCTGGGTGACCTGGTCGGCGAGTTCGCGGGTCGGGCACAGGACCATCGCCTGCACGTCCTGGCGCGCGACATCCAGCCGGGCCAGCAGCGCCAGCGCAAACGCCGCCGTTTTGCCACTGCCGGTCTTGGCCTGTGCGATCAGGTCGTGGCCGGCGAGCGCGAGCGGCAGGCTGGCGGCCTGGATCGGGGTCATGCGGGTATAGCCGAGTTGCTCCAGGTTGGCGAGCATGGCCGGCGACAAGGGCAGGCGCGAGAAAGAGTCGAGAGCGTTCGTGGGTTCTTGCATGGGGCGGATTATCCGGGCAGGCGAGAATGCGCCCCCATGCACCGCACCATCTTCGACACACCCGGCGTCAACAGCGCTTTCCGAGCCCTCTCCGCGACGGTATTGCGCCTGTCGGGTTGGACGGTGGAAGGCACCCTGCCGCCCGAGGCCACCAAGTGCGTGATCATCGCCGCGCCACACACCAGCAACTGGGATCTGCCGTACACGCTGATGGTGGCGTTCGTGCTGAACCTGCACATCTACTGGATGGGCAAGTGGCAGATCTTCCGCGCGCCGTTCGGTGGGCTGATGCACTGGCTGGGGGGCATCGCGGTGCGGCGGGAGACCTCGAACAACCTCGTCGCCGCGTCGGCGCAGGCGCTGGCGGACGCCGAAGGGCCGGTGCAACTGATCGTGCCGCCGGAGGGCACGCGCAGCAAGGTGCGCTACTGGAAGACGGGCTTCTACTACATCGCGCTGCAGGCCCGGGTGCCGATCGTGCTGGCCTACCTCGACTACCACCGCAAGGTCGGCGGCCTCGGCCCGGTGTTCCACCCCACCGGCGACATCGAGCGCGACATGGTGACGATCAAGCAGTTCTACGCCGGCATCCGCGGGCGCAATGCGGAGCAGTTCGATGCGCAACTTTAAGCACGCCCGCACCCACCGAGGCGCGGCATGGCTCGCTGTCCTGCTGCTTCCGCTGGCGGCGGGTGCTGCTGATCGGGTGCGCTGCCACATCGACTACGGCGGCGAGGCGCGGCAGCTCGACGCCACGCCCGTTGCCAGCCCGCTGGGGGTGGCGCCGGTCGAGGTGGGGTCGTACTTCCGCTTCCGGCTGGTGCTGCTGCGCACGGCGGGGATGCCGGACGAGTTGCGTGTCGAGACCTTCGCTGACCGCGACGACGGACCAGTGCTGGTCCACCAGGGCCGCTACACCGCCCCGCTGCAGGGCGCCGGCCGCAATGGCGGCTTCACCGGACACCAGACGGTCTACGAACCCGTCCGCGACGGCGAGTTGCACTACTGGTGCGAATGGAAGGCATCCCGATGAACTGCCTGCTCCGCTTGGGCGCCGCACTGGCGTTGGGCACCGTCTTCTTCTGTGCCGCCGCCCCCACGGTCCACGCCACCAAGCCCCGGACACCGGAAGCCACCGTGCGCCTGGTCTTTGCCGGCGACGTGATGCTCGACGACGGCCCGGGGCGCACCATCGCGGCGGGTGGCGATCCGCTGGCGGCGTTCGACGCGGTGCTGCGCGACGCCGACTACACCATCGGCAACCTCGAATGCCCGATCGCCACCACCGGCCAGCCGATGGACAGCAAGATCTTCACCTTCCGTGCCGATCCGCGGGTGCTGCCGGTGCTGCAAGGACGGTTTGATGCGCTG
The DNA here is from genome assembly GCF_031429695.1 of Sphaerotilus sp. Taxonomy (GTDB): domain Bacteria; phylum Pseudomonadota; class Gammaproteobacteria; order Burkholderiales; family Burkholderiaceae_C; genus Sphaerotilus. The sequence continues at coordinate 4,005 of NZ_JANPAB010000061.1, read as the reverse complement.
GCGGTCTCCAACAACCATGCCGGCGACTACGGGCGGGCAGCGTTCATGGAAACCGTGCAGCGCGTCCAGGCGGCCGGCATCGCGGTGTTCGGTGGTGGAGAAAACCTGCGCGCTGCACACGCGCCGCTCTGGATCAGGCGCAACGGTCTGCGCATCGCGGTACTCGGCTACAACGAGTTCAAGCCGCGCGCCTTCGAGGCAGGCGCGCACTGGCCGGGCGTGGCCTGGAGCGATGACCGGGAAGTGGTGGCAGACATCCGGGCCGCGCGCAAGGCGGGGGCGGATGTGGTGATCCCGTTCATGCACTGGGGTTGGGAGCGAGAGCCGCACACCAGCGCCCGGCAGCAGCAACTCGCCCGGCGGATGATCGACGCAGGCGCCGACGCCGTGGTCGGCGGGCACCCGCACGTCACCCAGGGCGCCGACACCTACAAGGGCAAACCCATCGTCTGGAGCCTGGGGAATTTCGTGTTCGACGGCTTCGACCTACCCCCGGCGCGCATTGGCTGGGTGCTGCGCCTGACGGTGGACCGGCGCGGTGTACGGGCCTGGGACACGGTGGAGGCGCAGATGGACGATGCCGGCACGCCCACACCGCGCTGGGACCGTCTGACGCCCTGCGGTTGGCGGGGCGAGTCGACGGTCATGCGCTGTCAGGCACCGCCACCGGTGCGCTGACTGTCGAAACTGACACGCGGCCCCTCTGGCAATTCGATCTTGACTTCGAGCACTTCGAGGTTGTCGTGTCGCTCCAGATGGACCTTGATGTCGTTCGGGTTGATCGACACGTATTTGGTCACCACGGCCAGCAGCTCGCGCTGCAGCGCCGGCAGGTAATCCGGGCTGGCACTGCGCGAGGTGCGCTCGTGGGCCAGGATGATCTGCAGGCGTTCCTTGGCCACCGTCGCGGATTTCTGCTTTTCACCGAGCATGAATGATAGAAACCCCATGGGGTCACCTCGCGCCAAACAACCGCTTGAAGAAACCCGGCTTCACCAGATCGATGAAGCGCATCGGTTTTTCCTCGCCGAGAAACCGCGACACCACGTCCCTGTAGGCCTCTGCAGCGTCCGAATCTGCCATGTGGATCACGGGTACGCCCTGGTTCGACGCCTGCAGCACCGCCTCTGACTCCGGAATCACACCGATCAGCTTGATGCGCAGGATCTCGTGGATGTCCTCGATCGACAGCATCTCGCCGCCCTGCACGCGGGTCGGGTTGTAGCGGGTGATGAGCAGATGCTCCTTGACCGGCTCGCGGCCTTCGATGGCGCGCAGGGTCTTGGAGGCCAGCATGCCGAGGATGCGGTCCGAGTCGCGCACGGAAGACACCTCGGGATTCGTCACCACCAGCGCCTCGTCGGCGAAATGCATCGCCATCATCGCACCCGTTTCGATGCCGGCTGGCGAGTCGCAGACGATGTATTCGAACCCCATCTCCGCCAGTTCCTGGAACACGCGACCCACGCCATCCTTGTTCAGCGCTTCCTTGTCACGGGTCTGGGAGGCGGCCAGCACGAAGAGATTCTCGCAGTGCTTGTCCTTGATCAGGGCCTGCTGCAGATGCACTTCGCTGTTGATGACGTTGATGAGGTCATACACCACGCGGCGCTCACAGCCCATGATGAGGTCGAGGTTGCGCAGGCCGACATCAAAGTCGATGACAACCGTCTTGTGTCCCCTGATCGCCAGTCCTGAAGCAAAGCTGGCGCTGGTGGTTGTTTTTCCGACGCCCCCCTTCCCGGAGGTCACAACAATGATCTTGGCCATCCGTCGAGGTCCTTTCTGTTGACTTGTTTGTTATTTACTGACTTGGGGAAACATCAAACCTTGATGGGTTCGATGATCAAGGTATCGCCGTCGAGCCGAACCTGCGCGGATTTACCGCGCACCTCCAAAGGCAGCGGCGGATCTGTCGTCTGATATATCCCGGCGATGGAGATCAATTCAGGTTCCATGCAGGTCGTGAATATCCGGGCATTCACATCCCCTGTGGCACCCGCAATTGCCTTGCCGCGCAGCGGAGCATAGACATGGATGCTGCCATCGGCGATCACTTCGGCGCCGTGGTTGACGAGGGCAAGGATGACCAGATCGGACCCCTTGGCATAGACCTGCTGGCCGGAGCGCAGCGGCCGATCGATCACCATCACCGACGACGCGCGCGGCTGCACGGGTGCCGCAGCGGCCACACGTGCTGGTGGCGGACCTTCCTGCGGCGGTACCTCGCACAGACCGGCCGCCTGGGCCGCGGCCATCTGCGCCGGCGATCCGCCGCGCACAGCCACCGGCACCATGCTGTAGCTGCGCATGAGTTCGATCAGTCCGCGAAAATCGATCGCTTCCAGAGAATCCTGAATGTGTGCCAGATCGATCAGGACCGGATCGTGATTGAAAAATTCTGTCGATGGCCCCAGACGGACTCGCAGTTGTTCAGCCAGATCCGGCAAGCGGGGAGACTTCACCACCAGAGCGACCAGCGTGAGCGTTGCACTTTTCAGATCAAACACGGCGGGTGAGTTTCCCGGAGACGCTAGGGCCATGTGACAGCAATCGGCATCAGGTAATACGACAAGTGTACCCACTGGATGACACCGCCAAGAAGCACGGCGCCACGATAATGAGAACTGTAGAGAGATTGAATGATTGAATGGTCAAACAGGTGAATTTTCACCGATGCATTCGGTTTCATCCTCACCCAGAAAACCCCCACTCTGCCGCGCCCATAGCCGGGCGTAGAGCCCCCCCTGCGCCAGCAAGTTGCGGTGGTCGCCCTGCTCGACGATGCGCCCCTGGTCCAGCACGATCAGCCGGTCCATCGCGGCGATGGTCGACAGCCGGTGGGCGATGGCGACGACGGTCTTGCCCTCCATCAGCGCGTACAGGCTGGCCTGGATGGCGGCTTCGACTTCGGAATCGAGCGCGCTGGTGGCCTCGTCGAGCAGCAGGATCGGCGCGTCCTTGAGCATCACGCGCGCAATGGCGATGCGCTGGCGCTGACCGCCGGAGAGCTTGACGCCGCGTTCGCCCACATGGGCGTCGTAGCCCTGCCGGCCGGCGGGATCGCTCAGCGTGCGGATGAACTCGGTGGCCTCGGCGCGCCGGGCCGCGTCGATCATCGCCGCGTCGCCCGCGTCGGGTCGGCCGTAGAGGATGTTGTCGCGCACCGAGCGGTGCAGCAGCGAGGTGTCCTGCGTGACCATGCCGATGTGCTCGCGCAGACTGTCCTGGGCGACGTGGGCGATGTCCTGCCCGTCGATCACGATGCGCCCCGACTGCACGTCGTAGAAGCGCAGCAGCAGGTTGACGATGGTGGATTTGCCCGCACCGGAGCGCCCGACCACACCGATTTTCTCGCCGGGCCGGATGCGCAGGGACAGGCCCTGGATCACCGGCGGGCGATCGGCGGCGGCGGCACCATACGAGAAGGTGACGTTCTCGAACACGACCTCGCCACGCGGCACGTCCAGCGGCGGTGCATCCGGTCGGTCGAGGACAGCGCGTGGGCGCGACAGCGTGCCCATGCCGTCCTGCACCGTGCCGATGTGCTCGAACAGCGAGGTCATCTCCCACATCACCCAGTGCGACATGCCGTTCAGACGCAACGCCATCGCCGTGGCGGCCGCGAGCGCGCCCACGCCGACCTGCCCCTGCGTCCACAGCCACAGCGCCGCGCCGGTCGTGCTCGCGATCAGCAGCATGCTCAGCACGTGGTTGACGATCTCGAACGCGGTGACGAGCCGCATCTGCGACTGCACCGTGGTCAGAAACTCCTGCATCGCCGAGCGCGCGTAGCCGGCCTCGCGCTTCGAGTGCGAGAACAGCTTCACCGTCGCGATGTTGGTGTAGGCATCGGTGATGCGGCCGGTCATCATCGAGCGCGCATCGGCCTGCGCCTTCGCGACCTTGCCCAGCCGCGGCACGAAGTACCACAGCGCTGCGCCGTAGCACAGCAACCAGCCGGTGAACGGCGCCAGCAGCCAGCGGTCGAAGCCGCCGAGCATC
>NZ_JANPAB010000060.1:0-8480 GCF_031429695.1 Sphaerotilus sp. | reverse complement strand
CTGTTCAACCTCGGCGGCGAGCTGTCGATTCCGGGCTACGAATTGCTGAAGGCCGATGCCGTGCTGCGCCTGGACGAAGCGCTCGCCACGCACAACGCCAAACTGCCGCGCCTGGCTGAGTTCATTCTGCCGGCCGGAACGCGAAGCGCCGCGCTGGCCCACGTCAGCCGGACGGTGGCGCGGCGCGCCGAGCGCGCCCTGGTGGCCCTGGCCGCGCAGGAGCCGGTCAACGAAGCGCCACGCCAGTACCTGAACAGGCTGTCGGACCTGCTCTTCGTGCTCGCCCGTGTGCTCAACCGCGCGAACCTCGACGGTCTGGGCGGCGATGACGTGTATTGGCACTCGGAGAAGCTGGCCCGCTCGGGCGACTGAGGCCCGAGCGGCTGGAGGCTACTTCGGATTGCCCGCCATGAACTCCTCCATCGACAGCGAGCCGTCCTTGTCCTTGTCGAGCTCGTTGAACTTGGCGGCGATGGCGGGCATGCGCGCGGCTTCTTCCTTGCTCAACTTGTTGTCGGCATTCGCGTCGGCGCGCTTGAAGGCGGACTCCGGCGTTTGCTGCGCCGTGGTCGACGGGGTCGGCGTCGGGCTGGGAGACGGCGTCTGGGCAACAGACAGCGCTGGCACGCACAGCGCCAAGCTGGTGAGCGCGGCGGAGGCGAAAGACAGGCGGATGTTTCGGGTCATGAGAGGACTCCGGTTGTGGTTTGGGCCGCCATTGCAACCGCGGTGGGCGCCGAGAGCGAGCACTCTTGCTCCACGTTGCTCGACTTACAGCATCGGCCAACCCGCTTTCCATTGGTTGCGTGCACACACATCCGCTCGCTTCGCTGCGAGCCGCGCCAGGCTCACCGCCCACGCCGCGCGCGCACGGCATCGGCCAGCCCATCGAGCAGCGCAACCGAAGCGTCCCAGCCGATACAGCCATCGGTGATGCTCTGCCCGTAGGCCAGCGCGGCCGGGTCGTCCTTGCCGGGGCTGAACTTCTGTGCCCCGGCGTGCAGATGGCTTTCGACCATGACGCCGAAGATGCAGCGCGTGCCGGCCGCCAGATGCGCGCCCACGTCGCGCGCCACCTCGATCTGCCGCTCGGGCTGCTTGCTGGCGTTGGCGTGGCTGAAATCGATCATCAGCCGGCAAGGCAACCTGGCCGCTTCGATTTCCAGGCAGGCCGCGGCCACGCTCGCGGCGTCGTAGTTCGGCGACTTGCCGCCGCGCAGGATGACGTGGCAATCCTTGTTGCCGCGGGTCTCGACGATCGCCACCTGGCCGTTCTTGTGGACTGACAAGAAGTGATGCGGCCGCGAGGCGGCCTGGATCGCATCGGTGGCAATTTTGATGTTGCCGTCGGTGCCGTTCTTGAAGCCCACCGGCGCCGACAGACCCGAGGCCAGTTCGCGGTGCACCTGGCTCTCGGTGGTGCGCGCGCCGATGGCGCCCCACGCGATCAGGTCGCCGATGTACTGCGGCGAGATCACGTCAAGGAACTCGCTGCCCGCCGGCATGCCCAGGCGGTTGATCTCCAGCAGCAACTGCCGGGCGATGCGCAGGCCCTCGTCGATGCGGTAGCTCTCGTCGAGGTACGGATCGTTGATCAGGCCCTTCCAGCCGACCGTCGTGCGCGGCTTCTCGAAGTACACGCGCATGACGATTTCCAGCGTGTCCTTGTACTGCTCGCGCAGTGGCTTCAGCCGGCGGGCGTACTCCAGCGCGGCGGCCGGGTCGTGGATCGAGCACGGGCCGATCACCACCAGCAACCGGTCGTCGCGGCCCTGCATGATGTCGCGGATGGACTGGCGGGTGCTGCCAATCAGTTGCTCGACCGCCGTTCCCCGGATCGGGAAGAAGCGGATCAGGTGTTCGGGGGGCGGTAGCGGGGTCACGTCCTGGATCCTTTCATCGTCGGTCTGCGAGGTGCGGTCAACGGGCGGATACCAGGAGTCGGTCGGGGCGGCGTGCGTGGCATTCATGGTCGGGGTGTCCTGAGTGGGTGTGGAAGGGGAAAGGGGAAAGGGGAAGGAAATGTCGGGGCGAAAAAAAACCGCCGGGGGTTCCGGCGGTTTCTTGGGAGCGCTTGCGGGCTGTTCAGCTACGCGTGGGCCTCTCCTCCGCCGGGCGGTACGAGAACCAAAAGTAGCTAAAAAAGACGGCTGCGCGCTTCATGGGGGTCAAATGTAGGGGGCGGCGTGGCTTGGCGTCAAGCGCGCCGATCAAGCCGTGCCGCCAACGGTCAGGCCATCGATGCGCAGTGTGGGCTGTCCGACACCCACCGGCACGCTCTGCCCGTCCTTGCCGCAGGTGCCCACGCCCGAGTCGAGCGCCAGGTCGTTGCCGATCATCGACACGCGGTTCATCGCGTCCGGGCCGTTACCGATCAGCGTCGCGCCCTTGACCGGATAGAGGATCTTGCCCTTCTCGACCCAGTACGCCTCGCTGGCCGAGAACACGAACTTGCCGCTGGTGATGTCCACCTGCCCGCCGCCGAAGTTGCTGGCGTAGAGGCCGCGGTCGATCGACGCGATGATCTCTTCGGGGGTCTTGTCGCCAGCCAGCATGTAGGTGTTGGTCATGCGCGGCATCGGCACGTGGGCGTAGCTCTCGCGGCGGCCGTTGCCGGTCGGGGCGGTCTTCATCAGGCGGGCGTTCATCGAGTCCTGGATGTAGCCCTTGAGGATGCCGTCCTCGATCAGCACGTTCTTCTGGCTGGCGTGGCCTTCGTCGTCGATGTTGAGCGAGCCGCGCCGGTCGGCGATCGTGCCGTCGTCGAGCACGGTCACGCCCTTGGCCGCGACGCGCTCGCCGATGCGGCCGGAGAAGGTGCTCGATCCCTTGCGGTTGAAGTCGCCTTCCAGCCCGTGGCCGACCGCCTCGTGCAGCAGGATGCCGGGCCAGCCCGAGCCGAGCACGACCGTCATCTCGCCCGCTGGTGCCGGGCGGCTGTCCAGGTTCGTCAGCGCCGCGTGAACGGCCTGGTCCACGTACTGCTGCAGCAGCGTGTCGGTGAAATAGCCGAAACCGAAGCGCCCGCCCCCGCCTGCCGAACCGACTTCGCGCCGCCCGTTCTGCTCGGCGATCACGGTGATCGACACGCGCACCAGCGGGCGCACGTCCGCCGCCAGCGTGCCGTCAGCGCGGGCGACCATCACCACGTCGTATTCACCGGCCATCCCCGCCATCACCTGCACCACACGCGGATCTTTGGCGCGGGCCATTTTCTCGACACGCTCCAGCAGCGCGACCTTCTGGGTGCTGTCGAGCGTGGAGATCGGGTCCAGATCGGGGTAGAGGCGGCGACTGGAGGCGACGTGCTGCGGGGTGTCGATCTTCACCTTGCGGCTCTGGCCGGCGGCGGCGATGGTGCGCACGGTGCGGGCCGCGTCCAGCAACGCGGCTTCGGAGATGTCGTCCGAGTAGGCAAACGCCGTCTTCTCGCCCGCCACCGCGCGCACGCCAACGCCCTGGTCGATGCTGAAACTGCCGCTCTTGACGATGCCCTCCTCCAGGCTCCAGCCCTCGCTGCGGGTGTACTGGAAGTACAGGTCGGCATCATCGACGCGGTGCGCCGAGATGGTGTTGAGCGCCCGTGTGAGGCTGGCCTCGGTCAGGCCAAACGGGTCCAGCAGCAACCGGCGCGCGGTGGCCAGTCGTTCGAGGGTGGGTTCGCGAGAGATCATGGACGCATTCTAGGGACGCCGCCGGGCCGCGTCTGCGACCGATGGCGCTGACCTCACCCCGGCCCTCACAATTGTGCCGATGTCCGCCCCCACGCCACCGCCGCGCCTCGTCGCCCACCTCGACATGGACGCTTTCTATGCGTCGGTCGAGTTGCTCCGCCGGCCGGAACTGCGCGGGCAGGCGGTCGTGGTGGGCGGCAGCCGGGCACGGGCAGCGGAGTTCGCAGGAGACTGGCCGCGGCTGGGCAATTACGTCGGGCGCGGCGTCGTCACCACCGCCACCTACGAGGCCCGCGCCCGCGGCGTTCACTCCGGCATGGGGCTGATGAAGGCGGCGGCACTCGCGCCACAGGCCATCCTGCTGCCAGCGGATTTCGAGGAATACCGGCGCCTGTCGCGGGCATTCAAGGCCGCCGTCGCAGAGCTGGCGCCCGACATCGAGGACCGCGGCATCGACGAGATCTACATCGAGCTGACCGACCTGCCCCGCGTGCGCGACCACGTCGGCCACGACCCGCTCGGCGGTGCCCGGGCGCTAGCGCAGGACATCAAGAACAACGTGCGCCGTACCACCGGCCTGTCGTGCTCGGTCGGGCTGGCACCGAACAAGCTGCTGGCCAAGATCTGCAGCGACCTCGACAAGCCGGACGGGCTGACCGTGGTGATGGCGGGCGACGTGGCGGCGCGCATCTGGCCGCTGCCGGTGCGGCGCATCAATGGCATCGGGCCGAAGGCGGGGGCGAAGCTGGACGAGCTGGGCGTCCACACGATCGGCGAACTCGCGGCCTGCGAACCCGACTGGCTGGTCATGCACTTCGGGCGCAACCACGGCCTGTGGATGCACCGGGCTGCGCACGGGCTGGACGACCGCCCGGTGGTGACCTATAGCGAGCCCGTCTCCATGAGCCGCGAAACCACGTTCGACCGCGACTTGCATGCCCGCCACGACCGCGCCGCGCTCGGCACGATCTTCACCACCCTGTGCGAGCAGGTGGCCGGCGACCTGCAGCGCAAGGGCTACGTCGGCCGCACCATCGGCATCAAGCTGCGCTTCGACGATTTCCGCATCGTCACGCGTGACCTGACGTTGCCGGTCCCGACGGCGCAGGCCGAGGCGATCCGGCGGGCCGGCGGGTTGTGCCTGAAGCGGGTAGACCTGGAGCGGCGGCTTCGGCTGCTGGGGGTGCGGGTGGGCGGTCTGTCGAAGGTGGCGGCCGGGACACGCCCGGTGTCAGGGGCATCGGCACCCGCCAATCGGCCGGCAGCACCCAGCGACAGGGCCGCCGCAGTACATCAGACCTTGCCGCTGTTCCCGGACGACGATTCGTCCGCCACCTGAGGCGCCAGTGCTTCTCGGCTCGGCAGGCGCCACAGCCACCACGCCACCGCTGCACAGCACAGCGCCGGCAGCCACTTGAAGCGCGGCAGGGTGAACGCAGCCGCCAGCGAGCCGATCGTCATCATCACCAGCGCGAGCTGCTTGGCGCGCAGCGGCACGGCGCGGTGCTGGCGCCAATCGCGCACCATCGGGCCGAAGCGGGGGTGATGGAGCAGCCAGGCTTCGCAGCGTGTGCTACCGCGGGAAAAACACGCCGCCGCCAGCAGAACAAACGGCGTGGTGGGGAGCAGCGGCAGGAAGATGCCGGCAATGCCCAGCAGCAGACTGAGCCCGCCGGCCAGCAGCCACAACGCACGCTGCCAGGCGGGGCGACGTGGTGCAGAGGTGACCACCACCGGAAGGTTCATGTCAGACCTTGCCGCCATAGGCCAGCAGGCGCAAGGCCGCCAGCACCTGGGCATCGGCCGCATGGAAGGTCGTCAGGTTCATGCTGCCAGAGCGCACCACCAACCGCGGCACCACCAACCAGGACAGCGCAGAGACTTCGAGCAGCTTGAGCTGGGTGATGTCGGCCAGCGCCACCTCCTTCGGCCAGAGCCAGCTCTGGTGGATGCAGCGGCCGTCGATGCTGGTGCGACTGGTCAGGATGCCCCAGTAGCCCGAGGCGATGACCGCGCCTGCAGCCAGCAGGAACAGCCCCGCCTGCCAGCCCACATGCTGCCATGGTCGCTGATCGATCACCCGCCAGCCCTGCAGTGCCAGCACGGCCACCAGCACCGTGGCCAGCACCTTCACGGTCAACGGAAAGGAGGGGCCTTCGACTTTGCCTGCATCAGAGAGTGGCAACGGCGTATTCACAGCGGTCATGGGTGCCAAATGCAAAACCCCCGGAGGGCAGGCCACTCCGGGGGTCTAAAGGGACAGTGGACTATCCGAATCGAACCCTGGGCCTAAGTGGTTGATCTGCAACGATTTCACGCTGGCGCATGTTGGAACCTGCCCCCAAACCTGCCCCCACGCTTCGCCGCATCCCCTCGATTCTGCCTGATACGCCAGCCCGGACCATCTCGCGCACGCCCTCCAGATGATCGGCCGTCGCCACGATGCTCGACTGGACAGCCCACCAATGCCGGTATCTCCTTCGAGTTCGTCACCACCTACGGCTGCCCGAGCGAGACGAAGCCGAGAGAGTCGGGCGTTCGCGCCTCTCCGGGTCGTAGGCCAGAACTGGTCTTTGGATGCGCAGGCCGCGTCCGCAGCAGATCCCGACCTTATCTACACCTTGTCATGCTCATGGGGTTCTGTCGGCATAGCCGTTGCCCAGCACCCGCCAGAAACGACAAGGCCCGCGCGGTGGCGGGCCATTGCGGCGATGCAACGTTGAGACACCCTTAGGTAAACCTTGTGGTGCTCATGGGGTTCTGCAGAACGCAGTGAACTCAGCTACCTCCCCAAGACACCCCCATGGTCATGGGGTTCGAGCATTGCACTTCAGGTTCTGCAACGACTTCGCCAGCCCTTCCTCTGTGATTGGCCCCGTGGACAGCCCGCCGTGGTGCCTGCAACGGCCGCTCCAGTAGAGCGTCCTGCTCTGGCAAGGCTTGCCGGTTCGCTTGCCCTTGGCGCCACAGATCAAGTCCACGTACAACAGCATGTCTACCGCCGCGCCATCCTGGTCGTATGCACGCCATTCCCGGACCCATTGCGCTCGAAGCCGGGCGAGTTCATCGGCGGTCACTGCATCACCCTGCCATGCGCTGCGGCGATGTCTGCACGCAGCCGTTCATGGAGACCAGACCGGGCGCCCATGTCGGCGACGGCCAGCGCCACCCGGTCCGCGGTGGCCAGCAGCCGCGCACCGCCGATCAGTTCTTCGTCGAAGAGCCGTTCGTTCCGTTCTCGGCAGTTGGCAACAGCTGACAGCAGCTCGCCCACCAGCCCGCCCAGCCGTTTCCAGGCGGCTTCCGTGTCTGCCGCAGCGCGTGGCAAGCTGGTGCAGGCAGTGGCAACCGCGCTTACCGCCGCTTCGATGGCTGCGCGAGCCTGCCGGATGGATTCGCGCCGCGTGGCTTCCAGGCGATCCGGATCTTCCTCGGGGCAGGCACCCGCCAGGTATTCCACGGACACCCCGAGGTGTGCGGCGAGTAGCGCCACCATCTCCAAGGGCGGCATCCGCTCGCCCGCCTCCCACAAGCTGATCTGCGTTCCGTTCTTGTGTCCGATCCTGATAGCCAAGTCCTTTCCCTGAAGCCTGCAGGCGAGCCTTGAGCGCGTAATCCGGCCCCCCACCAGCCGCCGATACTCCGTAGAGGTGCGCACGTCCTCGCCGGTGAGCATGTCGCGCACGGCCGGGTCCAACCAGCGCGGTTCGGAGTCGGTCGGCGCTGAGTCGTGGACATCGGCAGTGAGGTGGATGGCGTGGTCAGGGTGCAGTGCTGGGCAGAAGTCGAGCATGAGGCGTCCCGGTGTGGAGGTGCCGGGATTGTCGTGCATAGAACTGGATGGACGTACAGCATTAAGGCACCACTGCCCGGAAGTTTTCCGCCCCAAAACACCACCATGCCAAGGTGCGTCAGGCGGGCAGCAGGCGCCGATTCGTCGCGTCGTCGTGCAGCGCGATGGCGCCCGCCTCAATGGCCTCTTGCACCCAGCCAGGCAGCCCCGCCACGTCTCGCAGTTCATCGCGTTGGAAGGCATGGACGCGCTCCAGATCGGCCTTCAGCCTGGCTGCACGCTGGCGCTTCTCTTCGGCGAACTGGCTTTCGGTCGGCACCAGGGGCGCGTCTTCGGGAGCGATTCCAGCGGCGGCCAGTGCCTCCCGTTTCCGCTGCAGCGCGCGTGTCTCGGCGCCGTCCATGGTGGCATGTGCCTCCTGGGTGGTGAACCCGCCGGCCACCAACGCGGCAATCTCGCGTGTGCGGTCGTTCTGCATCCTGGTGGCGGCGGTAACGAGCAATGCGAACTCGCCCGACAGGGCGCAGGCCAGCGCCGCGACGTGCTCGTCGTGCCGGCGGCGGTGACCCCGGCGTGCAGCGAGTTGCAGGCTCAGTTCACCCAGCCGGTCGCGGGCGGCGGCATGACGCGCTTCGACCGCTGCGGCCTCGCTGTCGAGGTACCCGGCAACGGCGGGAGCGTCGCATCCGGCCATGATCGCCTCGGTGATGCGGTAGAGCGGACCATCCTCGCGGCCTCGGCGATCCCGCATGGCCAGCTCTTCGCTGGCGGCGACGATCAGCCGTGCGGCGGCTTTGTGGGCGGCGGGATCGACCCAAGCGACGGCAAGCAGGTCGAGTTGGTTGTTGGTCAAGGTCAGAGAGTTCATGTGTTTCCTGGCTTTGTTGCACAACCCACCCAGCCGGCCGGTGGTCGAGCGGTGAGGTAGGCTGACGGGATGAGCAAGCCGGCGAAGAAGAAGTACACGACGAAGAACTGGTCGCCCTACACGAAGGCGCTGAGAGCCAGGGGGT
>NZ_JANPAB010000059.1:0-44168 GCF_031429695.1 Sphaerotilus sp. | reverse complement strand
AACGACAACACGCCGGCAATCACCTCGGGCAGCGTGTTCAGCGTGACCGAGAACACCACGGCCGTGACCACAGTGACGGCGAGCGACGCCGACCAGCCCGGCCAGACGCTGACGTACAGCCTCGTCGGCGGCGCGGACGTGGCCCGGTTCGCGATCGACGCGGTCACCGGCGCGCTGAGCTTCCAGACCGCCCCCGATCACGAAGCCCCGAGCGATGCCGGAGCGGACAACGTCTACGACGTCACCGTGCAGGTCAGCGATGGCAGCCTGAGCGCCACGCAGGCCGTCGCGGTGACGGTCACGGGGGTCAACGACAACGCCCCTCGTTTCAGCGCGCAGGCTGGGGGTGGTGCCGAGTTGCTGGTGTCGGTGCCGGAAGGCGAGCGCTGGTCGATGGTGCTGGAGGCGGCCGATGCAGACCTGCCGGGACAGGCGCTGACCTTCGGAATCAGCGGCGGTGCGGACGCTGCGCTGTTCGAACTCGATCCGGACAGTGGCCTGCTGGCGTTCAAGTTGACGGCAGACCACGAAGTGCCACAGGACGCCAATCTGGACAACGTCTACGAGGTAGCGGTCGATGTCCGGGATGGTGAACTGACCGGGCACACGACGGTGACGTTGCGGGTCACCAACCTCAACGAGGCGCCGGTGCTGGTGAAGAGCCAGGTGGCGGTAGACCAGGGGGGGCGCGTGGTGCTCGACAGCGACATGCTGCGGGCGAGCGACACCGACACCGATGCGGCAGCGCTGGTTTTCACGGTCAGCGATGTGCAGTCGGGTGTGTTCGAGCGAGCGGATGCACCAGGGCAGGCGGTCAGCCAGTTCACGCAAGCCGATGTGGTCGCCGGACGGGTCGTGTTCGTGCAGTCGGGGACCGGCGCGGCGGCGGCGAGTTTCGGGCTGACCGTGTCGGATGGCGGCTGGACGGTCGGGCCGCGCCGGGTGGTGGTGCAGGTGCAGCCGTCCGCGGTGGTGCCGCAGCCCGAGGTGATCCTGGTGCCGGCCGTCGAACTCGACATGCGGCCTGTCGCGGGCGCCGGGGTCGATGTGGGGGCCCCTCTGCTCCGATCCAGTGAACCGCTGACTGGCGTGGGAGAGGGGACTCGGTTGGACCGGATCCTGGTGGAGATCGCTGGCAGCCGTGTCGCCGGCCAGCCGATCCTCACGTCCCTGGCGACGACGGACCGTGACAACGAGGCTGCGCCGGCCTCGGGGTCGCCGGACCGGCCGTCGGCATCTGCCCGGGCGCCCGCCGCCATGCCCGCGCTGCAGACTCCTTTGCATGGACTCCGCCAGGCCGCAGCGCAGTCGGTGTCGGCCAACCCTCCCGATTCCAGCCGCCAGACCGCCAGCGAGTTGCTGGTGATGCTGGACGTGCCGATCGATCTGAGCGGCTTCGTGCAGGACCGCATGGCCCTGCTTCAGTGGGCGCTGGCCGATGAGCGAAGCCGCGCCGCCGCGGATTCCGCGCTCCAGCAGCAAGCGAAGGACGAGGCGCCGGCCCTGCGCTGGGACAGCCGGCAGGCCGCGCAGATCGGCAGCATGGCGCTGTCGGTGGGACTGGTGTTCTGGGCCACGCGGGCAACCGGGCTGGTCGCGAGCCTGTTGGCCGTGGCGCCGCCGTGGCGCCAGTTCGATCCGCTGCCGGTCCTGAGTGTCCATGCACCCCGCCAGCCCGAAGGGACTGAAGTTGAGTGGCTGGATACCGATATCACGGGATCGCTGGCGGAGCTGGCGGAAGACATCCTCGATCAACGCACCTGACGTCGGCACACAGAGGCCTCACCCCCCATGCGCTTTCCCTGGCCACCGGACACGATTTCACGCATCGCCGTGGGCATCGCGGCGCTGGTGGTGTTGTGCCTGATGGGCCTGGACTACGCCTTCGGACTCGTGCCGAACCCGGTCCGGGTCGAGATCGACCGGCGCCAGGCCGTCAGCCAGCTGCTGGCTGACCAGATCGCGCTGGTCGCGACCCGCCTGGGGCCGCCGGACGTGCACCAGTTCCTCTACAGCGCGCGGCGCAACGAATCGAAGCTGCTCGGCATGGCGCTGCGCTCGGCGGCGGGCGATGCGGTGTCGATCACCGGCGTCACGCCGCCGCGCGTGGGCGCAAACTTCCGCAGCACGTCCACCCACGTGCGCGTCCCGGTGATGCTGCAGGGGCAACCCTGGGGCGCGCTGGAACTGAACTGGCAGCCGATTGCGGCGGAAGCGTTCCCCGACATGCTGCTGACTCCGCAGTCGCTCTGGCCCATGCTGACCTTCCTGCTGCTGACGGTGCTGTTGCGGCTCTATCTCGGCAAGGTGCTGCACCAGCTCGACCCGAGCGCGGCCGTGCCGGAGCGGGTGAGTCGTGCCTACAACACGCTGTCCGAATCGGTCATCATGCTCGACGGGCAGGGTCGCATCGTGTTGCTGAACGAGGCCTTCCGGGTGCTGGTCGGGCAGCGCAGCGTCCTGGTCGGGCGGCGCCTGGAAGAACACGACTGGCTGCGCGAGGGCGCCGAACTGCAGGACGGCAGTGGCTACCCGTGGACACTGGCGCTGCAAACGAACACGGCCTGCACCCGCATGCCCATGAAGCTGCGGCTGGGCGGTGACCTGCACGTCACGCTGGTGACCTGCAGCCCGATCACCGAGCGGAACAAGGCGCTGGGCTGTCTGGTGGTCATCTCCGACCAGACCTACATCGAACGCAGCAACGAAAGCCTGCGCCTGACGACCAGCCAGTTGCAGTCGGCCAACGACGAGATCCAGCAGAAAAACGCCGAGCTGACCCGACTCGCCACCCGCGATCCCATGACTGACTGCCTCAACCGGCGCGCCTTCTTCGAGATCGCGGGCGCCCGGAAGGACCAGTGCAACCTGGTCGGTCAGCCGGTGGCAGCCATCATGTGCGACATCGACCACTTCAAGTCCTTCAACGACCGCTATGGCCACGCCATCGGCGACGAGGTGATCAAGGCGGTCGCGGGGCTCTACAACACTGCGGCGGAACCAGTCGGACTGGCCTGCCGCTACGGCGGCGAAGAGTTCTGTCTGCTCCTGCCAGGCTTTGACGAAGCGAAAGCCGGTGTGTTTGCCGAGATGCTGCGCAAGCGGGTGCAGGACACGGCCGGTGACGGCATCGACTACGAGCCGCGCCTGAGCATCACGTCGAGCTTCGGGGTTGCGGTGACCCGCTCGCCGCGTCTGGCGCTGGAGCAGCTCGTCGACCAGGCCGACCAGGCGCTCTACCAGTCCAAGCGGGCCGGGCGCAACCGCTGCACGCTGTTCGAGCAGCGGCAGCCCGAAACGATCGGCACCGACTCCACCGCCTGATTCCGCGTCAGAGTGGCAGCGGGTCCGTGTCGTCGAAGCGCAGGACTTCGAAGCTGACGGTGGGGGCGTTGATGATGTTCGGACTGACGCCAAGGCAGATCACGCCGCGGCCATGCAGCGTGCAGGCGCCGCGGCGCAGCGTGACCACCTCGGACTGGCGGCCGAAGCGCACATAGGTGCCGTTGGAGCTGAGGTCGGTGAGCTGGAAATTGCCGCTGTGCCACTCGATGCGGGCGTGCATGCGCGATACGCGGCTGTCGTCCAGGCAGTACGCCGCCTCGTGGCTGCGGCCCAGAATGGCCGGTAGGTTGCGCACGGTGTGGATGCGCGAGATGCCTTCGCTGACCAGGCGGATGCCTTCGGGCACAGTCGTGGGGGCCGCGTCACCGAACATGGTGGACAGCGGATCCGGCCCGGAGCGCCGTGCTTCGAAACGCCATACCTCGACCGGCTCGACCCGCCCGCGCAGGTGCAGCCGCTCCAGCCGGCGAAAACGCTCGCGCACGTCCGATGGCAGTACGCCCAGCGTCTGCGAGGTCACCAGCGTCTCGTTGTCGCCGGCGTGGTCGAGCAGACGGGCGGACACGTTCACCGCGTCGCCGAAACAGTCACCGGCCACCTCGATCACCTCGCCATGGGCCATGGCGATCTGCACCCGCATCACCGGGCTGCGCGACGGTCGCGCGGCGCCCATGACCCGTTCGAGCGATTCATGGACTTCTTCGGCCGCGCGCACGGCGCCGACGGGGTGAGGGAACACAGCCATCAGGCCATCGCCCAGCGTCTTGATCACCCGGCCGCCCTGGCCCTCCATGATGCGAGCGACCACCGCCACGCTGTGCGTGACGACGGACGCGGCTTCAGCATTCCCCAAGCTTTCGTACAGGGATGTGCTGCCGCGCAGATCGGCAAAAAGAACGGTGCAAGTGACGGTCTGCGACATGCGCTCAGTTTACCTTGTCGTTTCGTGAAGCAGTACGCATCCAAAGGTTGCAGAAGTGAAATGGCCCCACAGATGCGGGGCCATGTTCATGGGGACGTTAATCCCCCTTTGTCAAGCGGGTGCTTACAGATTGTCCAGATAGGTTCGCAGCTTGTCCGAGCGGCTCGGGTGCTTGAGCTTGCGGATGGCCTTGGCCTCGATCTGGCGGATGCGTTCGCGCGTCACGTCGAACTGCTTGCCAACCTCTTCCAGCGTGTGGTCGGTGGACATCTCGATGCCGAAGCGCATGCGCAGCACCTTGGCCTCGCGCGGCGTCAGGCTGTCCAGGATGTCCCGCACGACATCGCGCAGGCCCGACTGCATCGCGGCCTCGATCGGCGCGGTGTTGTTGGTGTCCTCGATGAAGTCGCCCAGGTGGCTGTCGTCGTCGTCCCCGATCGGCGTTTCCATGGAGATCGGCTCTTTCGCGATCTTCATGATCTTGCGGATCTTGTCCTCGGGCATCTCCATTTTCTCGGCCAGCGAAGGCGCGTCCGGCTCGAAACCGAACTCCTGCAGGTGCTGGCGCGAGATCCGGTTCATCTTGTTGATCGTCTCGATCATGTGAACCGGGATGCGGATCGTGCGGGCCTGGTCGGCGATCGAGCGTGTGATGGCCTGGCGGATCCACCATGTCGCATAGGTCGAGAACTTGTAGCCGCGGCGGTATTCGAACTTGTCCACCGCCTTCATCAGGCCGATGTTGCCTTCCTGGATCAGGTCGAGGAACTGCAGACCGCGGTTGGTGTACTTCTTGGCGATGGAGATGACGAGGCGCAGGTTGGCCTCGATCATTTCGCGCTTGGCTTCGCGCGAGTTGGCCTCGCCCTCGTTCATGCGCTTGTTGATCGCCTTCAGGTCGTCGATCGGCACGACGGCCTTGGTCTGCAGGTCGATCAGCTTCTGCTGCAATTCCTGGATCGGGGGCAGGTTGCGGCCCATGATGGCGCTGTAGCCCTTGCCAGCGGCGATCTCGCCCTCGGCCCAGGCCAGATTCAGGATGTTCGGCGGAAAGACCTTGATGAATTGCTCCTGCGGCATCCCGCAGCGGTCGACCACGATCTTGCGCAGCTCGCGTTCGTAACGACGCACATCGTCCACCTGCGAGCGCAGCAGGTCGCACAGCTTCTCGATCGTCTTGACCGTGAAGCGGATCGTCATCAACTGGTTGCTGATGGCGGTCTGCGCGGCGTTGTAGGGCGCCGATTTGTAGCCGTGGCTGGCATAGGCTGCACGCATCTTGGCGAACTCGGCGCGCATCGAGTCGAAGCGCGACAGGGCCTGGTTCTTGAGTTCTTCGAGCTTCTTGGTCAGTGCCTTGGAGGTGCCACCTTCTTCCTCGTCCTCGTCGAACTCGTCGAAATCTTCTTCGGCGACGTAGTCATCGGCTTCTTCGGAGGAGACAAACCCATCGACCACTTCCGAAATCTGCGACTCGCCGGCGCGGATGCGGTCCGCCATGCCCAGGATCTCGTCGATCGTGGCGGGCGACGCGGAAATCGCCAGCATCATGGCCTGCAGACCGCCTTCGATCCGCTTGGCGATCTCGATTTCACCTTCGCGGGTCAGCAGCTCGACCGTGCCCATTTCGCGCATGTACATGCGGACCGGGTCGGTCGTGCGGCCGAACTCGGAGTCCACCGTGGACAGTGCGGCTTCGGCGGCTTCTTCGGCTTCTTCCTCGGTCGAGGTCGTCGCGCCACCACCGGCGATCAGCAGCGTGGCCGCGTCGGGTGCCTGCTCGTAGACCGCGATGCCCATGTCGTTGAGCATCGAGATGATGGCTTCCAGGATCTCGTTCTCGACCAGCTTCTCGGGGAGGTGGTCGTTGATCTCCTGGTGCGTCAGGAAGCCGCGCGTCTTGCCCATCTTGATGAGGGTCTTCAGCTCCTGGCGGCGCTTGGCGACTTCCTCTTCGGTGAGCGTGGTCTCGTCGAGGCCGAACTCGCGCATCAGCGCACGTTCCTTGGCCCGGCTGACCTTCATGCGCAGCGGCTTGGCCTTGGGCTTGTCGGCTTCAACTTCGACTTCCCCTTCGGCGACCACCTCGACCTCGGCTTCCACCTCGGCTTCGACATCGATCTCGGCGTCGGGGTCGGTGAAGTCCTCATCGGCGTCCAGCGTGGGCTTCTCGACCTTCTTGTCGATCTTTTCAGCCTTCTCGACCTTCGTGTCGGACTCGGCCGCGGGTGCCTTGGTCTTGCGGCCGCGCTTGATCACGACGACGGGCACGGTGGCCTCTGCCGGTGCGACCGCAACTGCGGCCGCGGTGACCACCTCGGCGGCGGGGGCAGCGGCTACGGGCTTGACGGCCTTGACTGCCTTCACGACGCGCACGGTCTTGGACGCCACCGGAGCGGCCGGAGCGGCAGCGGTGTTCGTCACGGGGGATTGCTCAGGGGCGCTCTTTTTCGCGGGCATGCGATTCCTCGGCTGGGGTGCTCGGATACGGTGGGGCTTTGAGCCTGAATCACAAGTCTCGGGCGGCGCACGAAAGGCGCTCGCGGACGAGGTGCTTCTCAGGCGGGCAAGCTGGCGTGAACATCCATCAAGGTGCAGCGCTGGCGGGGAAGTTGGCCTGAAATAACCCGTGTCGCGGGTGGCCGGGGCCGGCAGGCGCTGCTGTCACTCTTGCCGCGTCGAAACCAACCTTTGATTATACAGGGTTGCTACGAGTCAAGCGTGCCTTCAGTTCGGTGCGCAATGCATTGAGCTCGATCGCCCGTTGTTTGGCTTCTTCAGAGAGCGGACCTGATTCGATGAGAAGGTCCCATTCATCGATCACTTGGTCGAGCCGCAGCCGGTCGATCAACTTGGGCAGTTCTGTGGCATTGGGGGCATTGTCGCCAAGCTCTATCAGTCGCTTGAGTCGAGTGACCAGGACGCCCAAGCCCATTTCCTGCGGTTCTAACTGCATGTGGTCCAGTACGGCATGAAGAGGCAAAGTTCCTTCTTCATGCAGCAGTCGTTCCAGTACTGAAAAGAAACTTCCGTACGGCGGGGACTGTTGAACCAATAGATCGTGAATGTCATTCGGAAGCTCAAGCCACAACTCCATGTTATGTGCCAGGAACCATGCAGCCTGATCCAGCGATGTTGTCGTTCGCAAGGGGCGGCGTTTCGGCTGTGCCAGACCGGAATTTCGTTTCACCCAAGAATCTGCGCGGTCCGTTCTAAAGCCACCCTTTCGATCGCGATTTTTGCCGGAAAATTTATCTCTGCGCCAACGCTCATCCGGTGGCGTGCCGTCGTCCATCGGGTCGTAGCCGAGGCCGTTCGGCTCCGCTTCTGGCGGGGCTTCGTCGGGTGGTGGGGCGTTATCCCAGTCCGGTTCGTCGTGGTGGTGCGCGGTGGGTGCGGGTGTCGGCTCTGCGTGCCCGGTTTCCGGGCGCCGACGATCGCCCCGGCGCGCACTGGCCGCTGCCCAGTGGTGGAGCAACACGTCTGCCGTCAACCCGCCATCGCGTGCGAGTTCGACCAGCAGCTGGGCCTTGAGCAGTCCGTCCGGCAGCAGTTCGTACAGTGGCCGCGCCTGCGCCAGCATCCGTGCTCGGCCTTCCGGGGTCGCCATGTCGCAACCGTCGCCTGCCACTGCCAGCAACTGCCGCGACAGCGTGAACGCCTCGTGGATGCAGGTTTCAAACGCCTCCGGCCCGCGCTCGCGGATGAAGGAGTCCGGGTCGTGCTCGGCCGGCAGGAACAGGAAGCGAAAGCTGCGCGTGTCGCCCGCGTGCGGCAACACCGCTTCCAGCGCCCGCGCCGCCGCCCGCCGGCCGGCTGCGTCACCGTCGAAACTGAAGACGACCTGCTCGGAAAACCTCAGCAGCTTGACGATGTGCTCGCCGGTGCAGGCTGTGCCGAGGGTGGCCACCGCGTTGCCGAAACCAAGCTGCGCCAGCGCCACCACGTCCATGTAGCCCTCGGTGACGAGGATGAAACCACGCTTGCGGATCGCGGCGCGCGCCTCGAACAGGCCGTACAGCTCGCGGCCCTTGCTGAACACCGGCGTCTCGGGCGAGTTCAGGTACTTCGGCTCGCCCTGGTCCAGCACCCGCCCGCCGAAGCCGATCACCTCGCCCTTGGGATTGCGGATCGGGAACATGATCCGGTCGCGGAAACGGTCGTAGCGGCGCTGTTCGGCCGCATCGTCGCCTTGCAGGATCACGAGGCCGGACTCGACCAGCAGCGGGTCGTCGTACTTCCCGAAGGCACTCGACAGCCCGTGCCAGCCACCCGGCGCGTAGCCGAGGGCGAAGTGCTTGGCGATCTCGCCGGTCAGGCCGCGGCCCTTGAGATAGGCGACGGCGCGCGGGCTGTCCTTGAGCTGGGCGCGGTAGTGGTTGCTCGCTTTCAACAACACATCGCCGAGCGTGATCTGGTGTTCGCGGACCTTGGCGGCGCGGGCGCGCTCCTCCGGGCTGTTGTCATCGTCGGGCACGGTCATGCCCACGTCCTGCGCCAGGTCCTTCACCGCGTCGATGAAGCCCAGGCCGCTGTGCTCCATCAGGAAACCGACCGCGTTCCCATGCACGCCGCAGCCGAAGCAGTGGTAGGTCTGGCGCGAGGGGCTGACGATGAAGCTCGGCGACTTCTCGCCGTGGAACGGGCACAGGCCCTTGTAGTTGATGCCAGCCTTCTTGAGCTGCACGGCGCGGCCGACCACATCGACGATGTCGGCGCGGGCAAGCAAGTCCTGGATAAAGCCTTGGGGGATCACGCGGAGGAGTCTAGCTGCTCACTCGCCCAGCACGATCCCTTCCCGGCGCGGATCGGCTCCCCCGCGCCAAACCTCCCGCCCCGCCTCGCGCCCCCGACTGATCGCCTGCAACCCGCTGGTCATCTCCACCTCGCGCACCTCATGTCCGTGGCTTTTCAGCGCCTCGGCCACCACCGCCGGGAACCGTCCCTGCTCCAGCAGCACCGGCCCGCCGGTTGTCCCGAAGTTCGGCAGATCGATCGCCTGCTGCGGCGTCAGACCCCACTGCAGCACGCCGTGCAGCGTCTTGGCGGTGAAGTGGATGATCAGCGCACCGCCAGGGCTGCCGCCGGTCATCGCCAGCACGCCCTGGTCGTCGAACACCAGCGTCGGCGACATCGACGAGCGCGGCCGTTTCCCCGGTTCGACGCGGTTGGCGATGGGGCGGCCGGCGGCGTCGCCAGGCAGAAAACTGAAGTCAGTCAGCTCGTTGTTCAACAGGAAGCCGCGCACCATCTGGCGCGCGCCAAAGGCGTCCTCGATCGTCGTGGTCATCGACACGGCATGGCCGTCGGCATCGACGACGCTGATGTGGCTGGTGCCGTGCTCGACCTGCTCGGGCATCGGCGCGAGGCTGGTGCGCACGCCGCCCGGAGTACCCGCCGGGGCGACGGGCAGGCGTTGCGGACCGATCAGCCCTGCGCGCTCGCGCAGGTAAGCCGGGTCGAGCAGGCTGTGCCAGTCGCCGCCCGGTGCTGCGACAAAGTCCGGATCACCCAGGTACTGTGCCCGGTCGGCAAACGCCAGCCGCGAAGCTTCGGCGTAGGTGTGCAGCCACTTGGCCGACGGAAGCCCGGTCTCGGTCAGCGGTTCGCCTGCCGCCTCGGTCTGGCCGAGCATGCCGAGGATCTGCCCGATGGCGATGGCGCCGGAACTCGGTGGCGGAAATCCGCAGAGGGTCCAGCGCCGGCCGCCGGCCGCGTGGGCATGGCACAGCGGCATGCGTTCCTGGGGACGGTAGCCGGCGAGGTCGGCCTCGGTCATGCGGCCCGGGTTGGTCGGATGGCCTTGCACCTTGGCGACGATGGCCTGCGCAATCTCGCCTTCGTGCAGGGCGCGGGAGCCGTCGCGCGCGATGCGGCGCAGCACCTCGGCCAGTGCGGGGTTTTTCAGCGTGCCGCCGATCGGTACCGGTTGGCCGCCCGGATAGAAATAGGAGTCAGCAACCGGATCACGGCGCAGGAACGGGTCGGTCCCCAGCAGCGTGTGCAACCTCGGGCTGACGGTGAATCCTTGCTCGGCGAGCCGGATGGCTGGGGCGAACAAGGTGGCCCAGGGCAGCTTGCCGTGCCTTGCGTGGGCCAGTTCCAGCATCCGCACCGTGCCGGGCACACCGACCGCGCGCCCGCCGACCACCGCGTCGTGAAAGGCCACCGGCTTGCCGTCTGCGCCGAGGAACATCCGCCCGTCGGCGGCGGCCGGGGCCGTCTCGCGGCCGTCGTAGGCGCGCACGCGCTGGCCGTCCCAGTGCAGCAGGAAGGCGCCGCCGCCGATGCCACTGGACTGCGGCTCGACGAGGGTGAGGACCATCTGCACGGCGATGGCGGCGTCCACGGCGCTGCCGCCGGATTGCAGGACTTGCTGGCCTGCTTCGGTGGCCAGCGGGTTCGCGGCGGCCACGGCGTAGCGGGTGGTGGTCCAGCCGGGTTTGGCCTGGTGGCCGGATGCCGCTTCGGGCTGCACCGGATGGGCGGGATGCGGTGCGTCGACCGCACTGCAGGCGACCAGCAGTGGCGCGGCGCAGGCGAAGAACGACAGGCACTGAGGGCGGCGGGCAGGGCGTTTGCTCATGCCCGCCATCGTGTCACAGGCGGGGCGTCAGCGCGGCGCCAGCCGGACCGCGCCGTCGAGGCGGATCACCTCGCCATTGAGCATCTCGTTGGTGACGATCTGGTGCACGAGCTTGGCGTAGTCGGCCGGCGTGCCCAGCCGACTCGGGAACGGCACGCCCGCGGCGAGCGCGTCCTGCACCTCCTGCGGCATGCCGAACAGCATCGGCGTGCCGAAGATGCCCGGTGCGATGGTCATGCAGCGGATGCCGTTTTTCGACAGGTCGCGCGCGATCGGCAGCGTCAGGCCCACCACGCCGCCCTTGCTCGCGGCATACGCCGCCTGGCCGATCTGGCCGTCGAAGGCGGCGACGCTGGCGGTGTTGATCAGCACGCCGCGCTCGCCGGTCGGCTCCGGTTCGTTCTTGCACATGGCTTCGGCGGCCAGGCGGATCATGTTGAACGTGCCGATCAGATTGACCGAGATGACCTTGCTGAACAGTGCGAGCGGGTGTGCACCATCGCGGCCGACGGTGCGGCTGGCCGGGGCGATACCAGCGCAGCTCACGAGGCCCACCAGCTTGCCCATCGACACGGCTTGTGCCACTACGGCGCGGCCGTCGTCCTCGTTCGACACGTCGCACTGCACGTAGGCGCCACCCAGCTCGGCCGCGATCGCCGCGCCGCGCTCGGCCTGCAGATCGGCGATGACGACCCTGGCCCCTTCGCGCGCCAGCATGCGCGCAGCGCCTTCGCCCAGCCCGGAAGCGGCGCCCGTGACGATGAAGACTCGATCGGCGATCTGCATTTGGTTGTCCTTTACGTAAACGTCAACTTGATGGCATGAAAAAGCCGCCCGTGGGCGGCTTGGACAGGGCGCTTCAGCCGAGGGCAGCGAAGGCGCGGGCGGTGATTTCGTCGACGGTGCCGGTGCCGCTGATGGCGCGGTACTGGGGCGCGGCGGCGTCGCCGGTGGCGGCCCACTGCGAGTAGTAATCGACCAGCGGGCGGGTCTGGCTCTGGTAGATCTCCAGGCGCTTGCGCACGGTGTCTTCGGCGTCGTCGGCGCGCTGGATCAGGTCTTCACCGGTCACATCGTCCTTGCCGTCGACCTTGGGCGGGTTGAAGACGACGTGGTAGGTGCGACCCGACGCCACGTGGACGCGGCGCCCGCTCATGCGCTGGATGATGGACGTGTCCGGCACGTCGATTTCCAGCACGTAGTCGAGCTTGACGCCTGCGGCCTTCATCGCGTCGGCCTGCGGGATGGTGCGCGGGAAGCCGTCGAACAGGAAACCGCCAGTGCAGTCGGGTTGCGTGATGCGCTCCTTGACCAGCCCGATGATGATGTCGTCGCCGACGAGGCCGCCCGCGTCCATCACCTTCTTGGCGGCGAGGCCCATCTCCGTGCCGGCCTTGACGGCCGCGCGCAGCATGTCGCCGGTGGAAATCTGGGGAATGCCGTATTTCTGGCAGATGAAGGCCGCTTGCGTGCCTTTGCCGGCGCCGGGTGCGCCCAACAGGATCAGTCTCATGGATCTCCTCGGTCTCTGTCTGCGTGAAACGTACTGCAAATTCTGGGGGGTCATTTTGAGAATACCATGCCTCCCCTGAGTTGAAACTGACTCGGCGTGGCGCGTCGCGTCGGTTGAACGTCAGGGTCTGCCCAGGCTTTTGCTGCAGCGAAATCTGGGTTATCCGGGGCTATTCGAAGTGGCGGCGCACCCGTTCGAGGTCTTCCGGCGTGTCCACACCCGGGCCAGGCCGGGTGTCGCTGATGTGCACCGCGATGCGCTCGCCGTGCCACAGAACCCGCAACTGTTCCAGCGACTCGACCTGCTCGATCGGGCTTGCGCTGAGGGACGGGAACCGGCGCAGAAAGCCCGCGCGGTAGCCGTAGATGCCGATGTGGCGCAGCGGTGCGGGGTGGGTCGGCAGCGCGCTGATGCCGCCCGTATTGCCATCACGCCACCAGGGCAGCGGCGCACGCGAGAAATACAGCGCCCGCCCCGCCGCATCGCACACCACCTTGACCACGTTCGGATTGACGAACTCCTCGACGCTGTCGATGGCGTGCGCGGCCGTGCTCATCACGCAGTCCGGGTGGTCCTGCAAACCCTGCACACAGGCAGCGATCAGGGCCACGTCGATCAGCGGCTCGTCACCCTGCACGTTCACGATGAGGTCGTCGCCGTCCAGTCCGAGCAGTGCACAGGCTTCGGCCAGGCGGTCGCTGCCGGTGGCGTGATCGGCGCGGGTCAGTACCACGCGCACGCCGTGCGCAGTGCAGGCCTCGGCCACTTCGGGCGCGTCGGTGGCGACGACCACATCCCATGCGCCAGCGGCGGCGCAGCGCTGAGCCACCCGCACGACCATCGGCAGGCCACCCAGATCCGCCAGCGGCTTGCCGGGGAGGCGGGTCGAGGCGAGCCGGGCAGGAATCAGGATGGTGCAGTCCATGGTCAAGGCGTCGGTGCAGGGTCTGGCAGCGGGAACGGCGAGGGTGGCGGCGCGTCCGGATCGACCGTGCGTGCCTCGCTTTCGAGCATCACGGCCATGCCGTCCCGGATCGGAAACGCCAGCCGGTCGGCCGGGCAGACCAGCTCGTGCGTGGCGTGGTCATGGTTGAGCGGCCCCTTGCAGAGCGGGCAGACGAGCAGTTGCATCAGGCGGGTGTCCATGGGGCGTGATGCTACCTTGCCGGCGCGGCGCCGAGCGCGTCCAGCACGCGCCGGATGAACGCGGGTGGCAGCACCAGCACCAGCGGCACCACCCACACACGCAGCCCCGGTCGCTCGGCGGCGAGGCGCTGCGGGTCGAGCTTGATGGCGTCCTTCTCGGTCACGACCACGTCGGTGATGCCAGCGGGCCAGGGCAGGCGGGCGTGGTCGTGGTGGTCATCAAGGGCCAGCGTGTCGGCAGGGTCCAGCGCCAGACCGGCGTCCCGCAGGGCATCGAAGAACCGCTGCGGCTGCCCGATCCCCGCGCTGGCGAACACACGTTGTCCGCGCAGTGCAGCGAGTTGCTCCGGTGTGGCTGGCGCACCGGCCCACCAGGTGGTCAGATCGACCGCACCGGCGAGTTGCCGCGTCGCGCAATCGCCGGGCAGGGCGGTGCTGGGCTGTGCGGCGTTGTAGAGCACGAACTGCTGGGGTGCGGCGGCGGGTGCGTCGATCGGCTCGCGCAGCGGCCCTGCCGGCAGCAGCCAGCCGTTGCCGGCGCCGCGCTCGTCGAACACGACGATCTCGACCGAGCGGCCCAGGCGCAAGTGCTGCAGCCCGTCATCGCAGACGAGGACGTTGACTTCGGGGTGTGCCGCCAGCAGCGCGACGCCAGCGTCTGCCCGGTCCCGCCCGACCCAGACCGGCACGGCCGACCGGCGTTGCATCAGCAGCGGCTCGTCGCCAACCGTGGCGGCGGGTGTTTGCGCGTGGACGGGGCGTGCAGCAGTTTCCCGGCTGCCATGCCCACGCGAGACGATGCCGGGGCGCCAGCCGGCCTGCTGCAATGCGCCGACCAGCGCGAGCGTGGTTGGCGTCTTGCCTGCACCGCCTGCGACACGGTTGCCGACCACGATGACCGGGCACGGCAGCCGCACCGTGGCCTTCCAGCCCCGCTGGTACAGCCACCGCCGCAGCCCGACCAGCACCCCATGCAGCCCGCCCAGTGGACGCAGCGCCCACTGCGCCGGCCCGCCGTGTTGCCAGATGGCTTCCAGCCGCGCCGCGAGCGTCACCGGCTCAGCGGCCCGTACCGCCGCTGCGGGCGCTCTGCGTAGCGAAGGTCAGCTGCACCAGCCCGGCCCGCCGCGCCGCGTCCATCACGTTGATCACGCTCTGGTGCGCGGCCATCGCGTCGGCCGAGATGATCACGGTGCGGCTCACGTCGCCCTGCGCAGCGGCACTCAGCGCATTGGTCAGCACCTCGATGCCCACCCCCTCGACCGGTTGCTTGTTGATGGTGTAGACGCCGTCCGAGGACACGCCGACCACGATCTCGCGCGGCTGGCTCTCGATCCGGTTCGACTCGGCCACGGGCAGCGTGATCTTGAGCTGCG
Organism: Sphaerotilus sp.; assembly: GCF_031429695.1. Taxonomy (GTDB): domain Bacteria; phylum Pseudomonadota; class Gammaproteobacteria; order Burkholderiales; family Burkholderiaceae_C; genus Sphaerotilus. The sequence continues at coordinate 29,280 of NZ_JANPAB010000059.1, read as the reverse complement.
TGTACTTGGCGTAGGTGGTGGTGAGCATCAGGAAGATCAGCACCACCAGCAGCACGTCGATGAACGGGATCAGGTTGATCTCCGGCTCCTCGGGGCGTCGGTGACGGAAGTTCATTGCCATCGTGCGGCTCCCGGTTCAGCGGCGCGGGGCGCGCGGCAGCAGTTGGGGCAGCAGCCGCTCGGCCGCCTGCTCCAGCGTCAGCACGAACTCGTCCACCTGGCCGCGGAAGTAGCGGTAGAACATCAGCGACGGGATCGCCACGATCAGGCCGAACGCGGTGTTGTAGAGCGCCACCGAGATGCCGTGTGCGAGCTGCTCCGGGTTGCCGCCCGAGTTCGGCACCTGCGCGCCGAAGATCTCGATCATGCCGACCACCGTGCCCAGCAGGCCCAGCAGCGGCGCGGCCGAAGCGATGGTGCCCAGCGCGTTGAGGTAGCGTTCCAGCCGGTGCGTGGCAATGCGGCCGGAGGTCTCGAAGGCGTTGCGCAGTTGGGCCTCGTCGCAGCGCGGATCGGCCACTGCGGCACGGATGCCGCCCGCCAGCACCGTGCCGAGCGCCGAGTTGCCGTGCAGCTTGTCGATCACGTCCGACGCTGGCAGGCTGCTGCGCGTGAGGGTGAGCACCTCATCGAGCAGCTTCAGGGGCGCTACCTTGGCGGCGCGCAGGCTCATGAAGCGTTCGATGACGATGGCCAGTGCGGCGATGGAGCACAGGATCAGTGGCCAGATCGGCCAGCCAGCGGCTTGTATGATCGAAAACAAAGGTCGTTCCCCAGGGTGAGGTGGACATCCGCAGCCTGGCGCGGCGCGGCGCAGCAAGAAGGATTATGGACGCAAGGCTGCGTGCCTGATCTGCACAACACCTGTGCGATGCGGCACGAATTCTCCCCGACTCCTGTGGATAACCTTGGGGACAAGCTGAGGAGGGGGACGCCAAGTGCCTGTCAACACAGCGTTTTTGTTGGATTGCCTCATTTTTGATCAACCGTGAATTCTCGATGACGACACCGAACACCGCCCGGGTCTGGGATGTGGCCGTGCTGGTGCAGGCTGTGGGCGAGGCGCTGCAGACGCGCTTCGGCGCTGTGGCCGTGCGCGGCGAGCTGGCCGGTTTCACGCGGGCGTCCAGTGGACACTGCTACTTCAACCTGCGGGCGCCGGACGGAAGTGCTGGCCTGCGCTGCGCGATGTTCCGCCGCGCTGCTGGCTATCTCGACTTCTCGCCACGCGACGGCCAGGCGGTCGAGTTGCGCGGCAAGCTGGCGGTCTACGAGCCGCGCGGCGAGCTGCAGATGATCGTCGAGGCGATGCGCCCGGCGGGCGAGGGCGCACTGATGGAGCAGTTCCTGCGCCTGAAGGCCCGCCTGGAAGCCGAGGGACTGTTCGACGCAGCCCGCAAGCGCCCGCTGCCCGCCTTCCCGCGGCGCGTCGGGGTCGTCACGTCGCTGGCGGCGGCGGCGCTGCACGATGTGGTGACGGCGCTGCAGCGTCGGGCGCCGCACGTCGAGGTGGTCGTCTATCCCGCGCCGGTGCAGGGGCTGGAGGCGCCGCCGCTGCTGGTGCGTGCCGTCGCCGAAGCGGGGCAGCGGCGCGAGGTGGACACGCTGATCGTCTGCCGCGGCGGGGGCTCGCTCGAAGACCTGTGGGCGTTCAACGATGAGGCAGTCGTGCGCGCCATTGCGGCGTCGCCGATCCCGGTCGTGTGCGGCGTGGGCCACGAAACCGATTTCACGCTGGCCGACTTCGCCGCCGACCTGCGCGCCCCGACACCAACGGCGGCGGCCGAGATGGTCGCCCCTGAGCGGGCCGCCTGTCTGGCCTTGCTCGACCAGCGGCAAGCGCAGTTGCGGCAGGCGCTGCAACGCCGGCTGGACCGCGAGGCGCAGCGGCTGGACCGCGCCGCGCAGCGCCTGTCACGGCCGACCGAGGCGCTGCGCCAGCACCAGCAATGCCTGGCCCTGCTCGGCCAGCGCCACACCGCCGTGCTGCCCCGTGCGCTGCAGCATCACCGTCAGCGGCTCGACGTGCTGGCGGCGCGGCTGCAGGCACTGGACCCGGCCCGCGTCCTGCAGCGCGGCTATGCCTGGATCACTGACGCCGAGGGCCGCACGCTGGTCTCGGTCGCGCAGGTGCAGCCCGGCGCGGCGCTGACGGCGGTGCTCCGCGATGGCCGGGTGCAGACCACGGTGACCGCCGTGACGGCCGCTCAGAGCGCAGACTGAGCGCCTTGCCTACAATCGCACAGCCGTTTTCACTGCCGGATCACCCGGTCTACCCACAAGAGGAACCCCATGGAACACACCCTGCCCGCACTCCCGTTCGCGATGGACGCCCTGGTCCCGCACATGTCGAAGGAAACCTTCGAATACCACTATGCCAAGCACCACCAGGCGTACGTCACCAACCTCAACAACCTGATCAAGGGCACGGACTACGCCGACCTCGATCTGGAAGCCATCGTCAAGAAGGCCCCGGCCGGTGGCGTCTACAACAACGCCGCGCAGGTCTGGAACCACACGTTCTTCTGGAACTGCCTGAGCCCGAACGGTGGCGGCGCCCCGACCGGCGCACTGGCCGACGCGATCGCCGCCAAGTGGGGTTCGGTCGATGACTTCAAGAAGGCGTTCCAGGCATCGGCGGTCGGCAACTTCGGCTCTGGCTGGACGTGGCTGGTGAAGAAGGCCGACGGCTCGGTGGACATCGTCAACATGGGCGCCGCCGGCACCCCGCTGACGACCGGCGACAAGGCCCTGCTGTGCATCGACGTGTGGGAACACGCCTACTACGTGGACTACCGCAACCTGCGGCCGAAGTTCGTCGAGACGTTCCTGAACAGCCTCGTGAACTGGTCGTTTGCGGAAGCCAACTTCGCCTGAATGCGCTGACGGGGGTTCGCCCTCGTGCGATGGAAGCCGGCCTGTGGGTCGGCTTTTTTGTTGCTCACGGCTGAGGTCGAACCCAGCGCCGCGCATCCTTGAGCAGCAACAGCATCTGCGGCGCTCCCAGCGGTGAATCGATGAACCCGAAGCGGCGATAGAACGCAGCAGCGGGCGTGTCGATCGGGTGGGTCAGCATGGCGCGGATGCCAGCCTGATCGGCGATGAGCAGCGTGCGCCGGACGGCGTCCTTCAGCAGTCCGACTCCTGCACCCAGTCCCTGTGACCGCTGATCCACCGCCAGCCGAGCCAGCACCACGACCGGCAGCGGATAGCGCCCCATGCCTTGCCGGATGCGGTCTGGTGCTTCCAGCGTGTCGATCTGCCCGACGGTGAGTGCGAAATAGCCCGCGACCGCTTCGGCTTCCGTCGTGACGACGAAGGTGCGTGCCGAGCCGCTGGCGTTCGCTTGGCGGGCGTGGCGCATCAGCCAATCGTCGAGCGTGGGCTGGCCGCAGTGGAAACCGTCCAACTGGTGTGCCGAGCCGAGCGGCTGCGGGGCCGACAGCGTCATGCCGCTTCCCAAGGGGCTTTGCGCGTGAACAGCTCGCGCAGGCCGGGGTTGTCGGCGGGCTGCTGGTCGAGCAGATCCAGCAATGCCTGTCCCTGTGCTGGCGAGGCAATGAACAGCCGCTGATCAAGCAACGTCTGTTCGGCTGCACGGCAGGCGCTGTCGAGGATGAACTCGGTCAGCGACTTGTGCGCCACCTCGGCGGCGCGGCGCAGCACGGCTTCCTGATCCGGCGTGGCGCGCAGGCCGAGGCGGGCGGAACGGGTGGCGGTGGTCATGGGGGCATCCTGAATTCGACAGCGGGGGGTTGCATGTTAGTACATTGGCTGTACGCTGCGCACCGCCCCCTCGATCGTCGCCGGATACGGCCCCTCCACATAATCCCCCGCCGCGCTCAGCCCCGCCTCGATCCGCGCCACCGGCCGCCGCAGCCCCGGCACACAGCGAAACGTCGCCCGTTTCTCCGCCACCAGCTTCACCAGCGCCGCGCCCTGCGCCCCCTCGCCGCGCAGCACCGACCGCGCCTGCCCCAACAAGGCCGCGCCGGTCGCCTCCATCCCCTGCGCGACCCACGGCGCCGCGCCGCTGACGACAAACGCGAACAGCCCCGCGGTCATGCCCAGTGCGCCATGATCGAACGCGAACTGTGCGGGCGCCTGCGGACCTTCGGCGAGCGCCACCATCGGCGCGGCGAGCCGGGCATTGGCCGCCTGCACATAGCCAGTGACGATCGGTTCGTACCCGAATGCCGCGGCACTCGCCGACCACGCAGGCGCGATGTCGCGGGTCAGCCGCGCCGCCTCGCTGGCGCTGCAGGCGAGCACCACGCGGTCGAACGGCGCGTCATCGACCGTCCAGCCCGCGCCGTCCGTCCGCGCCGCCAGCCGCTGCACGCGCTGCCCGATGCGCAGCGTCGCGCCGTGCGTGTCCAGCCAGCGCAGCGCCGGTTCGGGCAGCAACTCCGCCAGCGGTCGCCGCGGAATCAGCAGGTCGCTTGCCCCCGGCCCGGAAAACAGCGCGTCGTGTAGCACACGCAGGAACACCGTTGCGCTGGCTGCCTCCGCGGGCGTGTTCAGTGCCGCCACGCACAGCGGATCAATGATCTCGGCGCACACCCGGGCGGGCAGATTGGCGGTCAGTTGCGCCACCGTCAGCGCTGCGTCGCAGCGAAAGCCCCGCAGCATCCAGCCCGCCGCCGCGTTGCTCAAGGCCAGCCGCTCGCGCAAGGACCAATGCCGCATCGCCCACACTGCCCGCGTGAACGCGATGACCGGATGCCCCGGCGGCAAGCGCAGCCCCACGCCATCCTGGTCGAGCAAGGCCAGCGGCGTGCGCAACAACACTGTCTCGGGATCGACGCCGACGCGACGCATCAGGTCGAGGGTTGCCGTGTACGCGCCGATGAGGATGTGCTGGCCGTTGTCCAGGCGTGGCCCGCCCGCATCGGCGGCGAGGCTGCGGGCGCGGCCACCAGCTTGGGGCGCCATCTCGAACAGCGTGACACGCTCGCCCGCCTCGGCCGCGGCCACCGCCGCCGCCAGCCCGGCCCAGCCCGCGCCGACGATGGCAACCGAAGATGTCACCGACCGCGCCAGTTCGTCTGCATCGCGATCCAGAGCTTCCTCACCGGCGTCAGCGACACGCGCTGGTGCAGCACCTGGAACTGGTGTGCCTCGATCTCGCGCAGCAGCGTGCGGTAGATGTTGGCCATCATCAGCCCCGGTTTCTGCGCCCGCCGATCCGTTTCGGGCAGCAGGGCGAGGGCTTCGTCGTAGGTGCGGTGGGCGCGTTCGGCCTGGAACTGCATCAGCGCCGTGAACCGCGCGCTGTAGCCGCGGTTCAGGATCTCCTGTGCCTTCACGTCGAACTGCTTCAGCTCGTTCACCGGCAGGTAGATCCGCCCGCGCCGCGCGTCGTCGCCCACGTCGCGGATGATGTTGGTGAGCTGGAAGGCCAGGCCCATCTTGTGGGCGTAGGCGGTGGTCTGCGGGGTGGTCTGGCCGAAGATGCTGGCCGCGACCTCGCCGACGATGCCCGCGACGAGGTGGCAATACCGCTGCAGGCCGGGGTAGTCGAGGTAGCGGCTTTGCTGCAGGTCCATCTCGCAGCCGTCGATGACCGCGTGCAGGTGCGCGGCGGTGATCTTGTAGAGCGGCGCGTGCGGCATCAGCGCCAGCAGGACGGGATGCTGCGATGACTGCCCCCCGAATGCCTTGGCGACTTCCGTGCGCCACCACGCCAGCTTGGTCGCCGCCACGCCAGCGTCACTGGTCTCGTCCACCACGTCGTCCACCTCGCGGCAGAACGCATAGAACGCGGTGATCGCGGCCCGGCGCGGCGGCGGCAGGAACAGGAAGGCGTAATAGAAGCTGGAGCCGCTCTTGGCAGCCTTCTCTTGAACGTAGTGTTCGGGCGTCGTCGTCATGGGGCGGGATTGTCACATCGCCATGGCGCGCCACAGCAGACCCGGCGCATCCACCACCCCAATCTTCGGCCGCCGCCGCAGCACCTCGAACTCCATCGCCTCGATCTTGTCGAGGATGCGCAAGCCGCCTTGCACCACCAGCCGCAGCTCCCAGCCAGTGCGCCCGGGCAACCGGCTGGCCAGAGGTGCGCCGGACAGCATCAACTCCCGCGCCCAGCGCACCTCCTTCTCCACCAACGCCCTTGTGGCGCCAGTGTCGCGCTGGCGCATCAGCTCGGGCACACCCACGCCGACCTCGGCGCAGTCCAGCAGCGGCACATACAGCCGGTCACGCGGCAGATCCACACTCAGGTCTTGCCAGAAATTGATGAGCTGCAGCGCGGTGCAGATCGCGTCCGATTGCACCAGCGCGTCCAGTTCGCGCACCCCATACAGGTGTAGCAGCAGCCGCCCGACCGGGTTGGCGGACCGCTTGCAATAGTCGAGCAGGGCGGCGCGGTCCGGGTAGCGCCGCTGGTGCGTGTCTTGCATGAACGCCGACAGCAGCGCCTCCAGCAGCGGCAGCGGCAGATGGTGCCGCCGGAACATGGCGGCCAGCGGCACGAACACGCCTTCCCACCGCGGCGACGGTGCGTGTCCCCGGGCGACGCTGCGCAGGTCTTCGCGAAAGGCGTCGAGGTCGGCCAGGCGCTGCTCGGGCGTCGCGTCGCCTTCGTCGGCGATGTCGTCGGCCGTGCGCGCGAACCAGTAGATCGCGGTGACGGCCGGGCGCAGTGCGGGCGGGCACAGCACCGAGGCGACGGGGAAGTTTTCGTAGTGATCGACGCTCATGGCGTGATTATCGCCACGGTCTGTCCGCGGGAATTGACATCGGTTCAGGGCGACCCGTACATTACTGACCAGTCAGTCAGTTGGAGTTCTGCCCATGCGACCCCGTCTTCTCCGCGCCCGCCGCCCTTTGTCGATGGCCCTCGGGCTGTCCCTGCTCACCGTGCTGGCCGCTTGCTCGAAGCCCGAGCCGCAGCCCGAACCGATCCGCGCCGTGCGCACGCAGAAGGTGAGCGCTGAGTCGGCCACCGCGCAGCAGGAATACGCGGGCGAGATCAAGGCGCGCACCGAGACACGGCTGTCCTTCCGCGTCGGTGGCAAGCTGATGAGCCGCTCGGTCAATCTCGGCGACGAGGTGAAGGCCGGGCAGGTGATCGCGCAGCTCGACCCGTCGGACCTGAAGCTCGGCCAGGATGCCGCCGCCGCCGGCCTGCGCGCCGCCCAGGCCAACTGGGACCAGACCAGCGCCGACCTCAAGCGGTACCAGGAACTGCACGGGCAGGGCTTCATCGGTGGCGCAGAGCTGGAACGCCGTGAAACCGCGCTCAAGGCTGCCCAGGCCACGCTCGACCAGGCCCGTGTCCAGACCAGCGCGCAAGGCAACCAGACCCAGTACACCCGCCTCGTCGCCGACGCCGCCGGTGTGGTGACGGGCGTGGACGCCGAACCGGGCACGGTCGTCGGCGCCGGTACGCCCATCATTCGCCTGGCGCTGGCCGGGCCACGGGACGTGGTGTTCAACGTGCCGGAAGACCGGGTGGCGTCGGTGCGGGCGCTGCTGAAGCAGTCCGGCGCGCTGCAGGTTCGCCTCTGGGGCGCGACTGGCGAGCCGGTGCGCGCCACGCTGCGCGAGATTGCGGCGGCGGCCGATCCGACTACCCGCACCTTCGCTGCCAAGGCCGATCTGGCGGCCAGCGACGTGCGCCTTGGCCAGACCGCCACGGTTGCCTTCGATCTGGTCAAGCGCGACGCAGTCACGCGCCTGCCGCTGGCGGCTGTGGTGGAGCAGGGCGGCAAGAGCGTCGTCTGGCTGCTCGACGCGGCCACGATGACGGTCAAGCCGCAGCCGGTGCAGATCGCCGGGGCGGATGGCAATCTGGTGCTGGTCGGCGGCGGGGTGCAGCCGGGGCAGGAAGTGGTCACGGCCGGCGTCCATGTGCTGACTGCCGGCATGAAGGTCAAGCGGTATGTCGAGCCGGTGCGTCCGGCGGCGTCGCGTTAAGCGGAAGGTCAAGGTCAGCACCATGAACCCGCACACCCACGACACCGCCCCGCGTTCGGGCTTCAACATTTCGCGCTGGGCACTGGAACACCCCGCGCTGACCCGCTACCTGATGGTGGTGCTGATGGTGCTCGGCTTCGCCGCGTACTTCCAGCTCGGCCAGGACGAAGACCCGCCGTTCACCTTCCGCGCCATGGTCGTGCAGGCGGTCTGGCCCGGCGCCACCGCGCAGCAGATGGCCGACCAGGTCACCGACAAGATCGAGAAGACGCTCCAGGAAGTCCCCAACGCCGACATCATCCGCAGCTACACCAAGCCGGGCGAGTCGGTCACCATCTTCCAGATCAAGGACAGCTCGCCGCCGAAGGAAGTCCCGCAGATCTGGTACCAGACGCGCAAGAAGATCGGCGACATGCGCGCCACGCTGCCAGCCGGCGTGATCGGGCCGTTCTTCAACGACGAGTTCGGCGATGTCTACGGCTCGATCGTGGCGCTCTCCGCCGATGGCTTCAGCACGGAGGAGCTGCGCGAGTTCGCCGATGACGTGCGCTCGAAGCTGCTGCAGGTCAAGGATGTCGCCAAGGTGGAGACCTTCGGCGCGCAGCCGGAGAAGGTGTTCATCGAGCTGTCCGGCAAGCGGCTGGCGCAACTCGGCCTCGACCTGAACCAGGTGATCGGCCAGATCGGCACGCAGAACGCGGTCGAGAGCGCCGGGGTGCTCAACGCCGACACCCAGAACCTGCAGATCCGCGTCGGCGGCCAGTTCCGCACGGTCGAGGAACTCGGCCAGTTGCCGATCCGCGTCGTCAACCCGGCGACGGGCGTGGCGAGCATGACGAAGCTGGGCGATGTCGCCACGATCAAGCGCGGCTACAGCGATCCGCCGGCCGTCAAGGTGCGCCACCAGGGTGAGCCGGTGATCGCGCTGGGCGTGTCGATGGCCAAGGGCGGCGACATCATCGCGCTGGGCGAGGCGCTGCACCACAAGGTCGAGCAGATCCGCGCCGAGCTGCCCGCCGGCATCACGCTGTCGCAGGTGCAGGACCAGCCGGTGGCCGTGTCGCGCTCGGTGGGCGAGTTCGTGCATGTGCTGATCGAGGCGATTGCCGTGGTGCTGGCGGTGAGCTTCATCAGCCTGGGGCTGCACTTCAAGCCGCTGCGCATCGACATCTGGCCCGGCATGGTGGTGGCGATCACGATTCCGCTGGTGCTGGCGATCACCTTCGTCACGATGTACTACTGGGGCGTCGGGCTGCACAAGATCTCGCTCGGCTCGCTGATCATCGCGCTGGGCCTGCTGGTGGACGACGCGATCATTGCCGTCGAGATGATGGTGCGCAAGCTGGAGGAGGGCCACGACAAGCTCTATGCCGCCACCTACGCCTACGACGCCACCTCGATGCCGATGCTCACCGGCACGCTCATCACCGCCGCCGGCTTCCTGCCGATCGGCATGGCCAAGTCCACGGTGGGCGAGTACACCTTCGCGATCTTCGCCGTGACCTCGGCGGCGCTGGTCATCTCGTGGGTGGTGTCGGTGTACTTCGTGCCCTACCTCGGGGCCAGGCTGCTGCGCGTCAAGCCGCATGCCGAAGGGCAGTCGCACGACCTGTTCGACACGCCGTTCTACAACCGCTTCCGGCGACTGGTGGATTGGTGCGTGGCCCACCGCTGGATCACGATCGGGCTGACGATCGGCGTGTTCGTGCTCGGGCTGGCGGGCATGGGCAAGGTGCAGCAGCAGTTCTTCCCCGATTCGAGCCGCATGGAGATCATGGTCAACCTGTGGCTGCCGGAAGGCTCGACGATCCAGGAGAGCGAGCGCGTGGCCGAGCGGTTCCAGAAGCGCATGCAGCAGGAAGCGGGCGTCGAGACGGTGACGACCTGGATCGGCTCGGGCACGCCGCGCTTCTACCTGCCGCTGGACCAGATCTTTCCGCAGACCAATGTGAGCCAGTCGATCGTGCTGCCCAAGGGCATGGCCGAGCGGGAGGAGCTGCGCAAGCGGCTGCCGACGCTGCTGGCCGACGAGTTCCCTGAAGCGCGCGGGCGGGTGCAACTGCTGCCGAGCGGGCCGCCGGTGCCGTACCCGGTGCAGTTTCGTGTCGTCGGCGTCGATCCGCAGACGGTGCGCGTCTGGGCCGACCAGGCCAAGGACATCCTGCGCGCCAGCCCGAACATGCTCGGCGTGAACGACAACTGGAACGAGTCGGTCAAGGTGCTGCGCCTGCAGATTGACCAGGACAAGGCGCGTGCGCTGGGCGTTACCAGCCAGTCGATCGCCCAGGCCACGCGCATGCTGCTCAGCGGCACGCCGATCGGCCAGTTCCGCGAAGGCGACAAGCTGATCGACATCGTGATGCGCCAGCCGACCACCGAGCGCGACGCGATCACCGACCTCGGCAGCGCCTACGTCCCGACCAGCAGCGGCAAGCCGATCCCGCTGACGCAGATCGCCCGCATCGACCACGTCTGGGAGCCGGGCGTGATGTGGCGCGAGGGGCGCAAGTACGCGATTACCGTGCAGGGCGACGTGCCGGAAGGCGTGCAGGGGCCGACCGTGACAAAGGAACTCTGGCCGGCGCTGGAGAAGTTGAAGGAGCGCATGCCGCTGGGCTACTCGATCGAGATCGCCGGCGCGGTGGCCGAGAGCAGCAAGGGGCAAGGCTCGATCGCGGCCGGTGTGCCGGTGATGCTGTTCGTCACCTTCACGCTGCTGATGCTGCAACTGCAGAGCTTCAGCCGGGCGATGCTGGTGTTCCTGACCGGGCCGATGGGCATTGCTGGCGTGGCGGGGGCGCTGATCCTGCTGAACCGGCCGTTCGGGTTCGTGGCCCTGCTGGGCGTGATCGCGCTGATGGGCATGATCATGCGCAACTCGGTGATCCTGATCGACCAGATCGAGCAGGACCGGGCTGCCGGGGTGCCGACCTGGGACGCGGTGGTCGAGTCGGCCGTGCGGCGGTTCCGACCGATCGTGCTCACGGCGGCCGCCGCCGTGCTGGCGATGATTCCGTTGTCGCGCAGCATCTTCTGGGGGCCGATGGCGGTGGCGATCATGGGTGGGCTGATCGTCGCTACGGCGCTGACGCTGCTGGCGCTGCCGGCGATGTACGCGGCGTGGTTCCGGGTCAAACGGGCGTGACCCGGGCCTGAAAAGGCTGCCTGCACGATCGGGTTAGAATCCAAAGTTCCGGGAATTTCCGACGCGTGCCGCGCGGGTGGCGAAATTGGTAGACGCACCAGGTTTAGGTCCTGACGCCTTCACGGGCGTGTCGGTTCGAGTCCGACCCCGCGCACCACACCAGGCACGCAACCTCCCCCAGATTCAAGCAACCTAAAGAGCTTCAGAACATGGCTGTTACTGTGGAAACCCTCGACAAGCTCGAGCGCCGCATCACGCTGACCCTGTCGGCCACCGAACTCCAGAACGAGGTCGCCAACCGCCTCAAGCGGATGGCGCGCACGGTCAAGATCGACGGGTTCCGTCCCGGCAAGGTGCCGATGTCCGTGATCGCCCAGCGTTACGGCTACTCGGTCCAGTACGAAGTCATGAACGACAAGGTCGGTCAGGCTTTCCAGGACGCGGCCAACGAAGCGCAGGTCCGCGTGGCCGGCACGCCCCGCATTACCGAGAAGGAAGAAGCCTCCGAAGGCAACGTCGCCTTCGACGCGGTGTTCGAGGTTTACCCGGACGTGGTGGTCGGCGACCTGAGCGCCGTCGAGATCGAGCGTGTGTCTTCCGAAGTCACGGAAGCCGCCATCGACCGCACGGTGGACATCCTGCGCAAGCAGCGCCGCACCTTCACCGAGCGCGCCGCCGACGACGTGGCCGCCGATGGCGACCGCGTGACCATCGACTTCGACGGCAAGATCGACGGCGACAGCTTCCAGGGCGGCCAGGCAGAAGCCTTCCAGTTCCTGCTGGGCGAAGGCCGCATGCTCGAAGCCTTCGAGACCGCGGTGCGCGGCATGAAGGCCGGCGAGTCCAAGACCTTCCCGCTGAAGTTCCCCGACGACTACCACGGTGCAGACGTGGCCGGCAAGGAAGCCGACTTCCTCGTCACGCTGAAGAAGGTCGAGCAGCAGAACCTGCCGGCAGTCGATGTGGCCTTCGCCGAATCGCTGGGTATCCCCGACGCCAGCGTCGAAGGGCTGCGCGCCAACATCAAGAAGAACCTGGAGCGCGAAGTCAAGTTCCGCGTTGCCGCCCGCAACAAGCAGTCCGTGATGGCCGCACTGGAGGCGGCGACCTCGTTCGACCTGCCCAAGGCGCTGGTCGAGAACGAACTGGGTCGTCTGGTCGAGAACGCCCGTGCCGATCTGAAGCAGCGCGGCGTGAAGGATGCGGACACTGCGCCGATCCCGAACGAAGTGTTCCAGCCGCAGGCCGAGCGCCGTGTGCGCCTGGGCCTGACGGTGGCTGAGGTCGTGCGCACGCACGCACTGGCCGCCACGCCGGACCAGATCCGCGCCCACATCGAAGAGATGGCGCAGAGCTACGAGCAGCCAGCCCAGGTCATGGCCTGGTACATGGGCGACAAGCAGCGTCTGGCCGAGGTCGAAGCGGTGGTCATCGAGGCCAACGTGTCCGACTTCGTGCTGGGCCAGGCCAAGGTCACGGACAAGGCGCTGGCATTCGACGAGCTGATGGGGGCCTGAACCACCACCAAGCTAGCCGACGGTTGCCGTCGGTAAAGCCGGAACAAGGGGCGCCACGAGCGCCCCTTGTCACATGATGGCCTCCCCCGTGTCCGGCGTTGAATGTCAGCAACCCCCATAATCGGGTTCATCGCTGATGGCCGACCCGCCCCCGAGCGGTCCAGAGCGGTCATCAGCGCGACACAGTGATGTTTCAAGGGTCTTCAATGAGCGCAATCGACACGCAGAACCTGGGCATGGTGCCCATCGTCATCGAACAATCCGGACGCGGCGAGCGCTCCTATGACATCTACTCGCGCTTGCTGCGCGAGCGGGTCATTTTCCTGGTTGGCCCCGTCAATGACCAGGTTGCCAATCTGGTGGTGGCCCAGTTGCTGTTCCTGGAAAGCGAAAATCCCGACCCGGACAATACGCTCTACAACAACTCACCCGGTGGAAGCGTCTCGGCTGGCATGTCGATCTTCGACACGATGCAGTTCATCAAGCCGCAAGTCTCCACGCTGTGCATGGGCATGGCGGCGAGCATGGGCGCCTTCCTGCTGACGGCCGGCGAGAAGGGCAAGCGTTTTGCGCTGCCGAACGCCAAGATCATGATCCACCAGCCCCTCGGCGGCGCGCAGGGTCAGGCCACCGACATTGAGATCCACGCCCGCGAGATCCTCAAGACCCGCGAGCAGCTCAACCGCATCCTGGCCGACCGGTCGGGCCAGCCGCTGGAGAAGATCCAGGCCGACACCGAGCGCGACTACTACATGACCGCCGCTGAAGCCCAGACCTATGGCCTGATCGACCAAGTGATCAGCAAGCGCGCCTGATCCGTTCCGCATTCCATTTCTCCCGACTCGACAAGGCCGCATTCCATGCCCGAGAAAAAAGGCTCCTCCGGCGAAAAGACGCTGTACTGCTCGTTCTGCGGCAAGAGCCAGCACGAGGTCAAGAAGCTGATCGCTGGCCCGTCGGTGTTCATCTGCGACGAGTGCATCGAGCTGTGCAACGACATCGTCCGCGATGAGGCACCAGCCGCCGATGTCCCTGGTGGCAAGACGAACCGCGATGACCTGCCGGTGCCCAGCGACATCAAGGCCAGTCTCGACCAGTACGTCATTGGCCAGGATCAGGCCAAGCGCACGCTGGCGGTGGCCGTCTACAACCACTACAAGCGCCTGAAACACATGGCGGGCAAGGTCAAGGGCGACGAGGTCGAGCTGTCCAAGAGCAACATCCTGCTGATTGGCCCGACCGGTTCCGGCAAGACGCTGCTGGCCCAGACGCTCGCTCGCCTGCTGAATGTGCCCTTCGTGATCGCCGACGCTACCACGCTGACCGAAGCCGGCTACGTGGGCGAGGATGTCGAGAACATCATCCAGAAGCTGCTGCAGAACTGCAACTACGAGGTCGAACGTGCCCAGCGCGGCATCGTCTACATCGACGAGATCGACAAGATCAGCCGCAAGTCGGACAACCCGTCAATCACGCGCGACGTGTCCGGCGAGGGTGTCCAGCAGGCGCTGCTCAAGCTGGTCGAAGGCACGATGGCCTCGGTGCCGCCCCAGGGTGGCCGCAAGCACCCGAACCAGGACTTCCTGCAGATCGACACGACCAACATCCTGTTCATCTGCGGCGGTGCGTTCGACGGGCTGGAAAAGGTCATCGCCAACCGGTCCGAAAAGTCGGGCATTGGCTTCGGGGCCTCGGTCAAGGCCAAGTCCGAGCGCAGTGCTGGTGAGGCGTTCCGCGAGGTCGAACCGGAAGACTTGATCAAGTTCGGTCTCATCCCCGAGCTGATCGGCCGCTTGCCGGTGATCGCCACGCTGGGCGAGTTGACCGAAGACGCGATGGTGCAGATCCTCACCGAGCCGAAGAACGCGCTGGTCAAGCAGTACCAGAAGCTGTTTGCGATGGACGGGGTGGATCTGGAGGTTCGTCCCTCCGGCTTGACCGCCATCGCCAAGAAGGCGCTCAACCGCAAGACCGGTGCCCGCGGGCTGCGCTCGATCATCGAGCTGGCCCTGATGGACACCATGTTCGACTTGCCCACGTTCCACGGTGTCGCCAAGGTCGTCATCGACGAGCACACCATCGAGGACAACACCAAGCCCCTGCTCGTCTACCACGAGCAGGCCAAGGCCAGCGCCTGAGTGCATCCGCGCCGGTTTGCCACTGACTCTTGCAAACCGGCGATGTGCTCCCAGATGGGAGCGCAGAAAGAGAGGTTCTGATGTCAGGCCACCCCATTCTTCCCCCGGACCCGATCACGCTGCCGCTGTTGCCGCTGCGCGATGTCGTGGTCTTTCCGCACATGGTCATCCCGCTGTTCGTGGGACGGCCGAAGTCCATCAAGGCGCTCGAAGCCGCGATGGAAGCGGGTCGCCAGATCATGCTGGTGGCGCAGAAAGCCGCTGGCAAGGACGAGCCGAAATCGGACGACATGTTCGAGACGGGCTGCGTCTCCAGCATCCTGCAGATGTTGAAGCTGCCGGACGGCACCGTGAAGGTGCTGGTCGAGGGCCTGCAGCGCGCCAATACCGTCAGCATTGATGACAGTGGCGAGTACTTCACTTCGGTTGTCTCGCCGGTGCCGGTGCCCGACCAGGGTACGCCCGAGATCGAGGCGCTGCGCCGCGCCGTGACGCAGCAGTTTGACCAGTACGTCAAGCTGAACAAGAAGATCCCGCCCGAGATCCTCACGTCGATCGCTGGCATTGATGATGCGGGCCGGCTGTCGGACACGATCGCCGCGCACCTGCCGCTCAAGCTCGAAAACAAGCAGGTCATCCTCGATCTGGTGCCCGTGGCGAAGCGGCTGGAGAAGCTGCTGGAGCTGCTGGAGCACGAGGTCGATATCCTGCAGGTGGAAAAGCGCATCCGTGGCCGCGTCAAGCGCCAGATGGAGAAGAGCCAGCGCGAGTACTACCTGAACGAGCAGGTCAAGGCGATCCAGAAGGAACTCGGCGAAGGCGAAGAAGGCGCCGACTTCGAGGAGCTGGAGAAGAAGATCACCGCCGCGCGCATGTCCAAGGAAGCGCGCAAGAAGGCCGATGGCGAGCTGAAGAAGCTCAAGCTGATGTCGCCGATGTCGGCCGAAGCCACGGTGGTGCGCAACTTCATCGAGACGCTGGTCAACCTGCCGTGGGCGAAGAAGAGCAAGGTCAAGCACGACCTGCCGTTCGCCGAAGGCGTGCTGAACGAGGACCACTACGGCCTCGACAAGGTCAAGGAACGCATCCTTGAGTATCTTGCGGTGCAGCAGCGTGTCGAGAAGGTCAAGGCGCCGATCCTGTGCCTGGTCGGTCCTCCGGGCGTGGGCAAGACCTCGCTGGGGCAGTCGGTGGCGCGGGCGACCGGGCGCAAGTTCGTGCGCATGGCGCTGGGCGGCGTGCGCGATGAGGCCGAGATCCGCGGCCACCGCCGCACCTACATCGGTTCGATGCCGGGCAAGGTGCTGCAGAGCCTCAGCAAGGTCGGCGTGCGCAACCCGCTGTTCCTGCTCGACGAGATCGACAAGCTGGGCACCGATTTCCGGGGTGATCCGTCGTCGGCGCTGCTGGAGGTGCTGGACCCTGAGCAGAACCATACGTTCGGCGACCACTACGTCGAGGTGGATTTCGACCTGTCCGACGTGATGTTCATCGCCACGTCGAACTCGCTGAACATCCCGCCGGCGCTGCTGGACCGGATGGAAGTGATCCGCCTGGCGGGTTACACCGAGGACGAGAAGGTCTCGATCGCCCAGCGTTATCTCCTGCCCAAGCAACGCACCAACAACGGGGTGAAGGACGAGGAGCTGACGATTGCCGAAGATGCGATCCGCGGCATCATCCGCTACTACACACGCGAGGCCGGTGTGCGTTCGCTCGAACGCGAGATCTCCAAGATCTGCCGCAAGGTGGTGAAGGGGTTGTCGCTGAAGAAGTACGAAGGACGCGTGACGGTCGATGCGGCCAACCTGAACGACTTCCTGGGCGTGCGCAAGTACAGCTACGGTGAAGCCGAGAAGCAGAACCAGATCGGGCAGGTCAATGGCCTGGCGTGGACCGAGGTGGGCGGTGATCTGCTGACCATCGAGGCGGCGATCATGACGGGCAAGGGCGTGATCATCCGCACCGGCTCGCTCGGCGACGTGATGAAGGAGTCGGTCGAGGCGGCGCGCACCGTGGTGCGCAGCCGTGCGGCACGACTCGGCATCAAGGAAGAGCTGTTCGAGAAGCGCGACATCCACATCCACGTGCCGGATGGCGCGACGCCGAAGGACGGTCCGAGCGCGGGTGCTGCGATGACGACGGCCTTCGTGTCTGCGCTGACCGGGATTCCGGTGCGTGCGGATGTCGCCATGACGGGCGAGATCACGCTGCGCGGCGAGGTCACGGAGATCGGCGGGCTGAAGGAGAAGCTGCTGGCGGCCCACCGTGGTGGCATCAAGACGGTGCTGATCCCCGAGGCCAACGCCAAGGATCTCCAGGACATTCCCGAGAACGTGAAGAGCCAGATGGAGATCATTCCCGTCCGCTGGATCGACAAGGTGCTGGAAATTGCGCTGGAGCGTCAGCCGCAGCCCTTGCCCGAGGACGAGCCCAAGGTGGTCGAGGCCGCCAAGGTGGAGCCTGTGGTGGCGGTCGTGGTGGAAGCTGCGACCAAGCACTGAAAAAAACTGGCCTGAAATGCTTGTGCGTCGAGAATGATTTGTTCTATACTTTCGTTCTCGACACAAGTCGATGCGGGAATAGCTCAGTTGGTAGAGCGCAACCTTGCCAAGGTTGAGGTCGCGAGTTCGAGTCTCGTTTCCCGCTCCAGTGCTGTACAGGTTTCTGAAAAAGGGAGCGCAAGTTAGCTTCCTTTTTTATTGGTGAAGAGGGTCAGTGGCGCGGTAGCAAAGCGGTTATGCAGCGGATTGCAAATCCGTGTAGGGTGGTTCGACTCCACTCCGCGCCTCCAGCATCTGATCCATGAAGTTGAATGCGGGAATAGCTCAGTTGGTAGAGCGCAACCTTGCCAAGGTTGAGGTCGCGAGTTCGAGTCTCGTTTCCCGCTCCAGTTTTGTCTTGTCGGGGGCTGATCAGCCGCCCGGGTGGTGAAATTGGTAGACACTGCGGACTTAAAATCCGCCGCTTTCCCGAGAGGGGGCGTACGGGTTCGATTCCCGTCCCGGGCACCAGATTCGTTGGTCAATTGAAGAGTATTGCGGGAATAGCTCAGTTGGTAGAGCGCAACCTTGCCAAGGTTGAGGTCGCGAGTTCGAGTCTCGTTTCCCGCTCCAGTACAAGTACTAAAAGTTGTACAAAACAAACAAGCCGTCCACTGTGACGGCTTGTTTGTTTTGTGGTGTGGTTAGTGCTTGGTGTCAGCGTTTCGGCATCAAGCGTTCGAAACCCAGATCGACCACCACTGCCAGCAGCCCGACCAGCACGGCGCCCTGCAGCACATAGGCGGTATTGAATCCGCTGAGGCCGACGATGATCGGTGATCCCAGCGTCTTGGCCCCTACCGTCGAGGCGATCGCGGCAGTCCCGATGTTGATGACCACCGAGGTGCGTACACCCGACAGCACCACGGGCCACGCCAGCGGCCACTCGACCTGCCACAGACGCTGAGCCGGTGTCATGCCCAGCCCGATCGCCGCGTCCAGCACGTCCTCGGGTACCGAACCGAGTCCGACCAGGGTCTGTTGAACCACCGGCAGCAGACCATACAGCGCCAGCGCGATCAGGGCCGGCGCTTCTCCAAAGCCGATCAGCGGTGCGGCAATCGCCAGCACCGCCACCGGCGGGATGGTCTGGCCCATCGCGACAATGGTTTCGATCAACGGGCGAAACACCTGCCCCGATGGTCGAGTGGCAAACACACCCGCTGTCCAGCCCAGCAGCACGGACACCAGGCTGGACGCCGCCACCAGCCCGATGTGCGACAGCATCAGTGCCGAAAAGCTGTCCTGCTCATACATCGGGCGGTCGAGTGCCGGGAAGCCTGCTGCGAACAGCGGCTTGAGCGTCGGCATGCCCAGCGTGAGTCCGACCAGCAGGAGCAGGGCCCACGGCAGCGGATCCATCCAGCGGTGTCGCCTCATGGCCCACTACGCACTTGCACCAGATCGGCCAGGTGCAGCTGCCCGCAGGACTGGCCCGCACCATCGACCACGGGCAAGTGCGACACACCGTGCGCAAGCAGCATCGACAGGGCCTCCCGCAGAGAGTCCGTGCTGCGCAATGCCACGGATGTCGTTGACACAGCCGGCCCGTGCCGCATCCGACTGGCCACAGTTTCCAATGCCAACAGGCGCAGCCCCGCGTCGCTGCGGCCAATGAAGTCACGCACAAAATCGTTGGCCGGCTCCGCCAGCAGTTGGCGCGGCGTTCCTGTCTGCACGATGCGCCCATGGTCCAGCAGCACGATGCGGCTGCCCAGTCGCAATGCCTCGTCGATGTCGTGTGTCACCAGCACGATGGTCTTGCCGGACAGTTGATGGATGCGGGCGAGTTCGGACTGCAAGGCCTCCCGGGTGATCGGATCCAGTGCGCCAAACGGCTCGTCCATCAGCAGCACGTCCGGGTCTGCCGCCAGCGCGCGGGCCACGCCGACACGCTGCTGCTGGCCGCCCGAAAGCTGGTGCGGAAAGCGGTCCCGGAAGAGATCGGGGGGCAGTTGCAGCAGTTCGAGCAACTCGGTGACCCGGTCGCGGATGCGCGCCGCCGGCCATTTCAGCAACTCCGGCACACAGGCAATGTTGCGCTCGACCGTCCAGTGTGGAAACAGGCCAGTCGACTGGATCGCATAGCCCATGCGGCGTCGAAGCTCCTCGGGCTGGAACGAACGGATCTCCTGTCCAGCGAACAGGATGCGGCCCCGGTCGTGTTCGACCAGGCGGTTGACCATTTTCAGCGTGGTCGATTTGCCTGAGCCAGAGCGGCCGATCAGGACAGCGAACTCGCCTTGCGCGATGGTGAGCGAGATGTCCTCGACCACCGCCTGGCCACCGAAGGACTTGCCTACCTGCTGGAATTCGATCATCGCGTTCCCTGCGTTGTCCACTGCGCGAGCACCTTGAACAGGGCATCGGTCACCGCTGCCAGCGCCACCACTGGCACGACGCCGAGCAGCACCAGGTCCACCGCGCTGCTCAGCAGACCCTGGAACATCACCGCCCCGAATCCGCCCGCACCAATCAGCGCCGACACCATCGCCAGCCCCAGCGTCTGCACCGTGCTCACCCGCAGTCCCGACAGCCAGACCGGCCAGGCCAGTGGCACCTCGACCCGCCAGAAGATCTGCCCCCGGGTCATGCCCATGCCGCGCGCGGCGTCGAGCACGCCGGGCGCGATCTGGCCCAGCCCTGCCATCGTGCTGCGCACGATGGGCAGCAGCGAATACAGGGTCAGCGCCGTGACGGCTGGCGCTACGCCGATGCCGCTCACCCCCCAGCGCGCAAGCGTCGGCCACTGGGCGGCCATCGCGGCCAGCGGCGCCATGAGCAGCGCGAACAACGCGATCGACGGCACCGTCTGGATCAGGTTCAGCGCCGACAGCAGCGCGGGCTGCACCGACGGACGCCGCACCGCGAGCACGCCGAGTGGCCCGCCAATGAGCACAGTCGGCACCAGTGTCGCGAACACCAGCAGCAGATGCCGCTGCAGTGCCGCATCGAAGACGTCCTGCCGGTTGTCGTATTCCTTCAGCAGCGAGAGGGTGTCGAGATCCCCGTGCCACACCAGTGCGATGACCGGCACTGCGACACATGCACTGCCTGCCAGCGACAGCACGGCGCGGCTCGACCAGCCGCGCAGCGCCTCGGCCGCAGCCAGGCCACACAGCACCGCCAGTGCCCAGTAAGCGCCACCCAGCGAGGTGCGGCTCAAGGGCAGCTCGTCGGACAGCAGGGCGCTGGCGTGTGTGCCTGCCAGCCAGGTGAACCCCGCCAGACTGCCGGTGGCGCCGAGCAGGGTCAGCCAGCGTGTCGGCGCTGCAGCAGGTGTGCAAAAGGCCGCTGCCACCAGCAGCAGCACGGGCGCCAGTGCCCAGGCGCGGTGCGCCCCGACGCCAACCACTTCGGCCAGAGGCACACCGACACCCGAGAGGAGCCGGTTCGGCGCCTGGGTCACGAAGGACAGGCCGAGTGCCGCAGCCAATCCCGCCAGCAGCAGCACGATCAGCACCGGATGGCGGAGCCGGTCGCGCATGGGTGGCTTACTTGACGAAACCCTTGGCCTTCAGGTAGCTGGCGGCGACCTTCTTGGCATCTTCGCCACCCAGCGCGATGCGGGCGTTGAGCGCCTGCAGCGTCGGGCCGTCCAGCGTCTTGAACACCGGCGCGAGCAGGTCGCGGATCTTCGGGTTTTTTTCCAGCACCTCGGCGCGCACGATCGGCGCGGGCGCGTAGATCGGCTGCACGCCCTTCGGGTCGTCCATCACCACCAGCCCCAGGGCCGCCACCGGCCCGTCGGTGCCGTAGGCCATCGCGGCGTTGACCCCCGAAGTCTGCTCGGCGGCGGCCTTGATGGTCACCGTGGTGTCGCCGCCGGCCAGCGTCAGCAACTGGTCCTGCTTGAGCTTGAACCCGTAGGCCGTCTGGAAGGCCGGCAGGGCGTCAGGCCGCTCGATGAATTCGGCGGAAGCGGCGAGCTTGAATTTGCCCCCACCCGCGATCCAGCGGCCCATGTCGTCCAGCGTCTTGAGCTTGTTGGCGGTCGCCACATCCTTGCGGATGGCGATGGCCCAGGTGTTGTTGGCGGGCGCGGGTTCCAGCCAGACGATCTTGTTGGCCTGGAAATCGAGCGCCTTGACCTTCTCGTAGCCCGCCTTGGCGTCCTTCCACGCCGGATCCTTCTCGACCGAGAACATGAAGGCACCGTTGCCGGTGTACTCGGGGTAGATGTCGATCTCGCCAGCGGTGAGGGCGCCGCGCACGATCTTGGTGTTGCCGAGCTGCACCTTGTTCTCGGTGCGGATGCCGCCGGCTTCGAGCACCTGGATGATCAGGTTGCCGAGCAGCGAGCCCTCGGTGTCGATCTTGGAGCCAACGCGCACGGCGGTCTGGGCTTGGGCGGCACCACTGGCCAGCAGCGCTGCCAGCAGGGTTCCGGTGAAACAGCGGCGGGTGAAGCGGGAGGCGTGCATCGGGGACTCCTGACGGGCAAGCGTGAACTGGTTGGCAAATCGCGGGGCCACTATAAGCGAATGGGCGATTTTTCGCGTCAGCCGGCCGGTGTCGTCCACGGGGCCAGCGTGCAGGGAAAATCAAGCCAGCGCTGGGCGAAATCCTGCAGCGTGCCGAGGTCGCCGGTGGTCCACAGGCGGGCGGGCTGGGTCACGGCCGATCCCGGCATGGCAGGCAGGCCGCTGGCCAGCGCCACGGTGCGCCGCGCTACCGCGTCCGAGGTGTCGATCAGCCGCACGTCCGGACCCATCTCGGCCTGGATGTGGTGGGCAACGAAGGGATAGTGGGTGCAGCCGAGGACCACCGTGTCCACGTCCTGTTCGCGCAAGGCGGCGCAGTGGGTGGCGACCCGCTCGCGCACGGCGGGGGCGTCCACCTCGCCAGACTCGATCGCCGCGGCCAGCCCCGTGCAGGCTTGCAGGCGCAGGTCGATGTGGGTGGTGTGCGCTTGGGCGAGCAGGCGAAAGCGTTCGCTGCGCAGCGTGCCGCTGGTGGCCATGACACCGACACGGCCGTTGCGGGTCAGCGCGGCGGCGGGTTTCAGGCCCGGCTCGACGCCGACGATGCGCCCCTCGGGATAGCGGCTGCGCACAGCGGTCGCGGCGGCGGCGGTGGCGGTGTTGCACGCGATCACCAGCAGTTGCGCCCCTTGCCCATACAGAAACTCGGCGATCGCCAGCGAGCGGGCGCAGATGTAGTCATCGCTGCGTTCGCCATACGGCGCGTGACCGGAATCGGCGACGTACAGCAATTGGGCCTCCGGCAGACGCTGGCGGATGGCCCGCAGCACCGACAAGCCGCCCAGCCCGGAGTCGAACACGCCGATGCGGGGGACGGAGGAGGGCGCGGGGATCGTCATGCGGAGCGCCAGTCTAGCAGCGCCTGCATGGCACCCGCGGGTGTTCCCTGATGCAAAAAGTGGGGCGCACCAATGGTGCAGTGCGGCAAGAATGGCTAAAATCGAACGGTCGTGCTTTTTTTGACGAGGCAGGTCGCACTGCCACAATCCGTCGCAATTCGCCGTGGGGCGGCCTCTAGAATTGCATTCCCGCCGTCCGTATTCAGATCCATTCCAATACTGGAGAACTTCGCATGAAGGCACTCGTACCCGTCAAGCGGGTCGTCGACTACAACGTCAAGGTCCGCGTCAAATCCGATGGCACGGGGGTGGACATCGCCAACGTGAAGATGAGCATGAACCCCTTCGACGAGATCGCCGTCGAAGAGGCGGTGCGGCTGAAGGAGAAGGGCGTGGTCACGGAGATCATCGCCGTCTCGTGCGGCGTCACGCAGTGCCAGGAGACGCTGCGCACGGCGATGGCCATCGGCGCCGACCGGGGCATTCTGGTCGAGTGTGCGGACGAGCTGCAGCCGCTGGCGGTGGCCAAGCTGCTCAAGGCGCTGGTGGACCGCGAACAGCCGGGCCTGGTGATCCTGGGCAAGCAGGCGATCGACGACGACTGCAACCAGACCGGGCAGATGCTGGCCGCGCTGGCCGATTTGCCGCAAGCCACCTTCGCCTCCAAGGTCGCGGTGGTGGATGGCCGCGCCGTGGTGACCCGCGAAGTGGACGGCGGTCTGGAAACGGTGTCGGTGTCGCTGCCCGCGATCATCACCACCGACCTGCGCCTGAACGAGCCGCGTTACGTCACGCTGCCGAACATCATGAAGGCGAAGAAGAAGCCGCTCGAAGTCATCAAGCCCGATGCGCTGGGCGTGGATGTCACCTCGCGCATCAAGACGCTGAAGGTCGCCGAGCCGGCCAAGCGCGGTGCGGGCGTGAAGGTGGCGGACGTGGCGGCGCTGGTCGCCAAGCTGAAGAACGAAGCGAAGGTGATCTGAGATGGCTGCATCCGTACTCGTTATTGCTGAACACGACGGTGCCCACATCAAGGGCGCGACGCTCAACACCGTGACCGCTGCGGCGCAGCTCGGTGAAGTGCATGTGCTGGTGGCGGGCGCGAACGCGGCCGGTGCGGCAGCGGCTGCAGCGCAGATCGCTGGCGTGACCAAGGTGCTGCACGCCGATGGCGCCAGCCTCGCTGACGGTCTGGCCGAGAACCTCGCGGCGCAGGTGCTGGCCGTGGCCGGTGCTTACAGCCACCTGCTGTTCCCGGCGACCGCCAGCGGCAAGAACGTCGCCCCGCGCGTGGCCGCGAAGCTCGACGTGGCCCAGGTGACCGACATCACCAAGGTCATCAGCGGCGACACCTTCGAGCGCCCGATCTACGCCGGCAACGCCATCGCCACGGTCCAGAGCACCGACGCGGTGAAGGTCATCACCGTGCGCACGACCGGCTTCGATGCTGCGGCGACCACGGGCGGATCGGCGGCCGTGGAATCCGTCGCCGCTGTGGCCGACTCGGGCAAGAGCCAGTTCGTCGGCCGGGAAGTCACCAAGAACGACCGCCCCGAGCTGACCGCCGCCAAGATCATCGTCTCCGGTGGCCGCGCGCTCGGCTCCAGCGACAAGTTCAATGAAGTGCTGATCCCGCTGGCGGACAAGCTGGGTGCTGCGCTCGGCGCGAGCCGTGCGGCGGTCGATGCGGGCTACGCGCCCAACGACTGGCAGGTCGGGCAGACCGGCAAGATCGTGGCGCCGAGCCTGTACATCGCCTGCGGCATCAGCGGCGCGATCCAGCATCTGGCCGGCATGAAGGACTCCAAGGTGATCGTGGCGATCAACAAGGATCCGGAAGCCCCGATCTTCTCCGTCGCCGACTACGGCCTCGAAGCCGACCTCTTCACCGCCGTGCCTGAGCTGGTGAAGGCGCTGTGACCCTCGGTCGTCACTGCTGACACGGCTCACCGAAGGCGCCCAACCGGTTGTTGTGGCGCCTTTTTTCCGTCCCGAGACCAAGAACCCCAGAAGAAAGACCCCGAAAAATGACCTACCGCGCCCCCGTCAAGGATTTCCTCTTCGGCCTCAAGGAACTGGCTGGCCTGGAACAGCTCACCCAGATCCCCCAGTTCGCTGACCACGGCCTCGACACCGCCCAGGCGGTGCTCGAAGAATGCGCCAAGTTCAACGAGAACGTGGTTGCCCCGCTGAACTGGGTGGGTGACCAGCAGCCCTCGTCGTGGAAAGACGGCGTCGTCACCACCACGCCCGGCTTCAAGGAAGCATTCCGTCAGCTCGGCGAAGGCGGCTGGCAGGGCCTGCAGCACCCCGAGGAGTTCGGCGGCCAGGGCTTGCCCAAGGCGATCGGCGCGGCCTGCATCGAGATGATCAACAGCGCCAACCTGAGCTTCGCGCTGTGCCCGCTGCTGACGGACGGCGCGATCGAGGCGCTGCTGACCGCCGGTTCGGACGCGCAGAAGGCGATCTACCTGACGCCGATGGTCGAAGGCCGCTGGACCGGCACCATGAACCTGACCGAGCCGCAGGCCGGCTCCGATCTGGCCGCCGTGCGCACCCGGGCCGAGCCGCAGCCGGATGGCACCTACAAGATCTTCGGCACCAAGATCTTCATCACCTACGGCGAACACGACATGGCCGAGAACATCGTCCATCTGGTGCTGGCCCGTGTGGCCGGTGCCCCGGAAGGCGTGAAGGGCATCAGCCTGTTCGTCGTGCCGAAGTTCCTGGTGAACGACGACGGCAGCCTGGGCGCCCGCAACGACGCGCACTGCGTGTCGATCGAGCACAAGCTCGGCATCAAGGCCAGTCCGACCGCGGTGCTGCAGTTCGGGGACCACGGCGGGGCGATCGGCACGCTGGTGGGTCAGGAGAACCGCGGCCTGGAGTACATGTTCATCATGATGAACGCGGCCCGCTTCGCGGTGGGCGTGCAGGGCATCGCGGTGGCCGAGCGGGCGTACCAGAAGGCGGTGCAATTTGCCCGTGACCGCGTGCAGTCGCGCCCTGTGGACGGCTCGACCCCGGGCGCGGCGGCGATCATCCACCACGCCGACGTGCGCCGGATGCTGATGACGATGCGCGCCTACACCGAGGGCTGCCGCTCGCTGGCGCTGGTGGCCGGCGCCGCCTATGACGCCGCGCACCACCACCCGGACGCCGACACCCGCAAGGCCAACCAGACCTTCTACGAGTTCATGGTGCCGCTGGTGAAGGGCTACTCGACCGAGATGAGCCAGGAGGTCACGAGCCTGGGCGTGCAGGTGCATGGCGGCATGGGCTTCATCGAGGAGACCGGCGCGGCGCAGTACTACCGCGACGCCCGGATCCTCACCATCTACGAAGGCACGACCGCCATCCAGGCGAACGACCTCGTGGGGCGCAAGACCGGGCGTGATGGTGGGCAGACCGCCAAGGCGTTGGCCGGGCAGATCGAGCAGACCGAGGCGCTGCTGGCGGCGCGGGACAGCGTGGCGGCCCAGTCGTTCGCCAGGAACCTGACGGCGGCGCGGCTGGCCTTCCTCGACGCGGTGGCGTTCATCGCCGGCAACAGCCGCAGCAACCCGAATGCGGCCTACGCCGGCTCGGTGCCTTACCTGATGCTCGCCGGCAACCTGATGGCGGGCTGGCAGATGGGCCGCGCGCTGCTGGCCGCGCAGGACTGCATCAACGAGGGCGAGGACGTCGCCTTCATGCAGGCCAAGATCACCACGGCGCAGTTCTATGCGGAGCACATTCTGGTGAAGGTGCCGGGGCTGCGGGATGCGATTGTCGCGGGCGCGGACTCGGTGTGTGCGATGGCGCTGGATGCGTTCTGATCGGGCGTTGATCTAGAGGGCAGGGCAGCCAGCCTGATGGGGTGGCTGCCCTTTTTGTTTTACCCGAGGGATTCCAGCAAGACCTCGGGGTGTTTGCGAGCAATTCGGATCAATGCTTGCGCGGCCCCGGAAGGCGAGCGCCGACCTTGTTCCCACTCTTGCAGCGTGCGCTTTGAAATGCACAGTGCTTCGGCAAACTGAGCTTGCGACAGCCCGGTCTGTTGGCGGGCGTCTGCGACTTCGTTCAGCTCGACCTCGGTGATTCTGGCGGCTTGGCCTGCCTGCATTTCCTTGACGGATTGAAGGAGTTTCAGGCCGAGTTCGGTGCCGGACAGGGTGTCAGTGGGTTGGCGACGATTCTTCATTTTCAATGGCCTCACGAACGGCTTTGAGAATATGGCCAGGGATGTTGCCTCTGACCGCCTTGGCGTAGATGACGAGGAGCCATATCTTGCCGAATGGCAGGCGAGTGAAGTAGATCACTCTGACACCTCCGCGCTTGCCCATGCCGGGCCGAGACCATCGCACCTTGCGGCAGCCGCCACTGCTGGGGATGACATCGCCCGCCTCTGGGTTGCCAGCGATCCATACGCAAAAGGCAGCGCGCTCTTCTTCAGTCCACAGTTTTTTCGCGTCTTCGATGAAGGAGGGCGTTTCTGCGATGGTGTACATGAACGTCACTGTACGTCAAAGACGTACCATGTACAACCCTTATCAGTTGGGGGTTGTCGCCCTCATGCAAGCCAGGGTCACCGCGGCGTAGTTCTATGAGGGGCACCTTCTAATGACGGTGCTAAGACTGCTCCTGCGGGATGCGATCGTGGGCGGAGGCGGGGGCCGTGTGCGGGTTGGCGCTGGACGCGTTCTGATCGTAGGTCTGGGCAGGCGCCGGTGGCTAAGGTTGACGCAGGCGGCATGTCGGGACTAAAAAATCAGACACTGAGTCTGCAAGCGATAATGTTCGGCCGAACTGCGAAATTTTTTTGCACCTAAAAAACTAGGATATTCGATGAATATTTAATGAGCGGGCTTAAGTTATCTAGGATAGTACATGATTTTTATATCCTGACCCAGCCCGGTGCTCCACCTGTCATGTTTAATTTCTAGAAGCCACGCTCCTGATTGCCATTTGGCATTTTTTCCGGATTTCACGAACCCACTAAATTCTTTCGGAATTCCACCTAAAACTTGGTACCCGACGTAATTTGCAACACTAATTAATTCATCTAATGACCTAGATTTGTTTTTGGTGTTATTTATATTCAAAATAATCGAAACTTTTCCGATTCTACCGTTGCCGTAAGAATCACCTATGGCATAGTATGCGATATTGTTGCTGATGCCATTACTTGAAGCGCTTCCGGGGACGTCAACCATCTCAGAGGAGCAGCCATTGCTATTTACGCGAAAACCTCGCGAAGGGTAACCCACACTAGATGCTAGATCGCAAAAATCTTTGGTGGATGATGGGGGCATTTCACCGGAAAAAGCGCTGCCGCAGGAAATTATCGTGCAGAAAAAAACAGTGTATTTGGACTTAAACATAGGAATATGATGTGGTTGAATGCTTTGTTGCAGATGTTGGTGTATGGGGTATTTTTGGTCTGAATATGTTGTGATTTACTTCACTTGATCGCTGCTTGGTATTGTTCTTGAGTTGGTTTTGTGTGGTATGGGGCTTGATTTTCTAAATGAACTGCAGCGGCTCCAAAGTTGAGATTTTTGTGCTATTAACAGTCTAACTAAACACCACAGTTCCCAGTCGCATACCGGGTATGCGTATGCTCGAAATACGTCTTCACGAACTCACTGGACGCCTGCAGTTTGTTCATGAACTGCTCGGCCAGACGGCGCAGCATCGAATCATCCTTGATGGGCGCTGCCTGGCGAAGATGCGTTTTCAGATCCCGGTTGATCCACTCGTCCG
Source organism: Sphaerotilus sp. (assembly GCF_031429695.1). GTDB lineage: Bacteria > Pseudomonadota > Gammaproteobacteria > Burkholderiales > Burkholderiaceae_C > Sphaerotilus. The sequence continues at coordinate 946 of NZ_JANPAB010000059.1, read as the reverse complement.
GGTTGTGCTCGGGCGCATACGACGGCAAGTAAAACAATTCGATCCGCGCCTGGTTTTGCGCCCGCTCCAGCCACTGCCGCGCCGCCTTCGAGTGATGCACCCGCAGGTTGTCCACGATCAGGAACACTTTGCGCTCGGCCGGCACGTCATGCACCAGCGCCTGCATGAAGTCGATGAACCGCTCCGCGTTGATCGACCCCTCGTGCAGCGCGAACCTCACCTGTCCCTGGTTGCTCAGCGCCGAGATCATCGTCAAGTGACTCCACCTCACCCGATGCACCAGCTCCGGCGTGTGCCCGGCCGGCGCGTATCCCCGCACCCACGCCGTGTCCTGCCTCACCGCCGTCTCGTCCGCCCAGCAGATCTCCGCCCCTTCGGCCTTCGCCCGCTTCAGCAAGGCCGGATACACCTTCTCCTGCCACTCACTCACCGCCACCGCGTCCTGCTCCTGCGCCTTCTTGGTCGGCCTCTGCGGCGTGCATCCCCACCGCCTCAGGTACTCCCCCACCGTGCTGATGGGCATCTTCACCCCGAACTTCACCTCCACCGCCTGCTGCACCGCGTGGCGATTCCACAGCGCAAACGGCAGATCCAGCACCTGCGGCGTCTCGTGCAGCACCACGTCCCGCAACGCCTGCTCGTCCGCCTCGCTCAGCGTGCGCTTTTGCCCGTACTCCCGGCCTCGCCGCAGCGACGCTACATCGCCCACCTGCGCCCGGCTCAGATCAAACCTCCTCACCCACACCATCAGCGTTGACAGGTTCACCCCCACAATCTCCGCGATGTTCCCCCACGTCAGATTCATCTCGTGCCGCAGTCGGTGTGCTTGGCGGCGCAGCAATTGCAACGACTCTTCCGAGAGTTGGCGTCCGTCTGGCGTTGTCATCGGCTTCACCTCTTTCCGGTCAATGGTCCAGTGTACTGCTTCTAATTAGGGTGTTAATAA